>DBMK01000301.1:436-25672 GCA_002298885.1 Anaerolineaceae bacterium UBA700 | reverse complement strand
AGGGGGCCGGGGGGTGAGGTCGATTTTGGCCGTTGAAACCCCTGGCGATGTCAGACTATAAGTCTTAGAGCGCGGGCCAGGGAAACAGCTTGCGTGCGGTTTTTTGCATCCAGCTTGGCGTAAATATTGCTGATATGCCGCTTCACGGTTTTAGGGGAAATAACGAACTGCGCTGCGATCTCCTGGTTGGTCAACCCGCTGGCGATGCATTTCAAAACCTCCAATTCTCTTTCGCTCAACGGCTCAACCAAAAGGCCCTGGTCAGAGTGAGCAGTATCCTTTTCGCCAGTGTTCGCAAGGTCGAGGCAGAAGAGCAGCCCATCCACAAATTCGCCGCCCTGGCCGTGCGCCTTCATTTGGTACAGCAGTTTACCCAGCTTTTCCCCTTCGTCCAGGAACACGCGGCTTGAGTGTTCGGGCTGCGCCAGGCCAATCGCACTTTCCAGCGCTGCCAGCGCGCCCGGCGTATCTTTCTTCGCCTGGAACGCCAGCGCCTGGAGGATATACAGCTCGGTCATTGATTTTGCGCGTTCCCCGGCCTGGGCCTCCGAAAGCAAGCGCTCGCAAAGCGCCAGCGCCGTCTCTGCATTCCCCTGCATCAGGGCCAGGCGGACCATCACCGGATATACCGGTTCAAGTTTGTAAGAGACCGGCTCGTCGACGCCGCCTGCGCGCAGAGAATGCGATTCCCTGGCGAGGAAATCGAGGGAAATCCCGGCGTCCCGCACGAACAGGAACGCTTTCTCCGTTTTGCCCTCGTCCAGCCCGATGCGGGCGGCGACCGATTCGGTCAGCATCGACCAGCGCGGTGCAAGCGGATGATCCTCCAGGAACTTCTCGGCGGCTGCCAGCGCCTCATGCATACCTCCAACGCTGCCCCTGGCGCGCTGCACCTGCACGGTGAGCGCAAGACAGGCGGATTGCAGGCCGATATTCCCCCACCGGCGAGCTAGCCGTTCGCATTGCTCGATGGCGTCAGCCGCCTTATCCAGGTCGTTCCAGGCGTAATACACCCTGCTCAGCCCATAATAAATGAATTGGGCGTAGAACGAATTGGGCCCATCCACCTCTTCGGTCAGGCGCATACTTTCGTTGAAAACTCTGGCTGCCTGGTGGAGCTGACCCTGTTCAATGAGAACGTCAGCCAGGGGGCCGTTGGTCATCAGCACCGTATGCGGACTTCCGGAACCCTGCCCAATGCGCACAGCTTCCGCATAGGCCAGGCGGGCTTGCCCCATATCCCCCTGCATCCAGGCGGCATCGCCCAGCAGGGAAGTCGCCACGCTGCGCAGGCTGCACGAGAAATCGCCGCTGTCGGGCAGGAAGTTCAAGGCCTGCCGGGCGAACTGTGCTGCAAGACCGGTTTCTCCTTGCAGGTTGGCCAGGTGGGCCCGGGCTGCGGCAAAGCTGCCCTGCATGGTCCGGACGTGTTGGGTCGGCTCGAGCGACGAAAGGAGGTTTTCGCCCGTTTCGATCCATCCCGCTGCGCTTTCCAGTTGGCCGGTAAGGAGCTGGGCCCACGCTTTTTGCATTGCCAGCCAGGGGCGGGTGGAGATAAATGGATCGATAGCTGACAGCCAGCCCGAAAGGTTGACCACCTCGCCTTTCATCAACAATTCACAGCCGTGCCGTTCCACCAGGCGCGCTGTCCGGGCCTGGTCCCCTGATTTCACGGCATGTTGAATGGCCTCATGGATGGAATGGTTCTCCTCGTGCCATACCGAGGCGCGTGCGTGAAGCCCGGGAATTTGACCGGGGAGGAGAGTCACCAGCCGGCGGTTAAGCACCTCCTTGAAAATATGGTGGTAGCGGTACCAACGCCGCTCTTCGTCCATCGGGATGACGAACAGGTGCTTTTGTTCGATGGCTTCCAGCATGGCCTGGCTGTCGAGGGTTCCGGCAGGTGTGGGTTCGACCACAGCATCACACAGCGGTGCACACATGCGCTCCAGGACTGCTGTTTGCAGCAAAAAGGAGCGGACCGGCTCGGGCTGCTGGCGGAGGACTTCTTCGGTCAGGTAGTCCATAATGTAGGTGTGGCTTCCTGTGAAGTCCGAAATAAAGTTGTGGGTATCTCTGCCTGCCTGTCCGGAAAGGCTTTGCATTGCCAGGCCGGCAAGCTGCAAGCCGGCGGCCCAGCCCTCGGTGCGCGCTTCGATGGCGGAAATATCCGGACGGCTCACTTCCAGGCCTAACAAATTTCCGTAAAAGAGAGCAATCTCGTCCTCCGAAAATCGAAGCGCTTCGGAGCGGATTTCGAGCAGTTGCCCGCGGGCGCGCATGCGGGCCAGGGGCAGGGGAGGGTCAGTGCGCGAGATGAGCACGATATGCAGCGGGGGAGGGATGTGCTCGAGGATGCGGGTCAACAGTTCCAGCACCGGTTGAGATTGCAGGACGTGGAAATCATCGAGCACCAGGATGAAATCGCCGGCATTGGCCGATTCATTGATAAGATGAGCTTCCAGTGGCTCGAACGAAGCCGACTGCGAGCCTTGCACCAGGTCGAGCAGCTCCGGCGTTATCGATGGAAGGACTTTATGCAGGGCGGTCAGGATATAATCCAGGAATCGGATGGGGTCGTTATCCTCGTCATCGAGGGAAAGCCATGTGAAAGGAAGACTGGTTTCTCTCAGCCAACTGCTCACCAGGGTTGTCTTCCCATAGCCGGGGGGCGCCACCACCAGCGTCAAGGGAAATGCGCTGGCTTTTGCCATTAGCGTCAGCAGCCTGGAACGGGGCACCAGCGCCTGGCGCGGGCGGGGAGCGGTCAGCTTTGTCGATAACAGAGTCCTGGACATTTTCTTTTCCTTCCCTAAAAAGACTCTGATGCGATGAATTTAGCAGCAATCATTTGACGATTGCCACGCTCTAATTATTTCCAATCACAAAAGATGGCTTTATCCGCTCCAGGCACGAGGTATCCAGCCCATCTATCGAGCCCTGCTTAATGTATTGGGCGATGATGCTCCACCGGCATTCGTTTCGGCCGGATGGCTCGTGCCCTTCGGTTGGCTCAACCGCCACCCGGCTTTTGGTGAATTCTTTCAGGGCCAGGTCCATGCTGGAAGGCGGGAAGATCGGGTCGAGCAGGCTGTTGAACATGAGTGCGCTCAAGGGGGCCGGCTTGCCGGGACCGTAGATCAGCGCGGGGTCCGGTTTTGGCAGGGCCGCACAAATCTTCTGATTGATTTTCACGTTGTTCATAAAAACGTCCTGGTAATACGAGCCGGTGCCGGCGCCAGCCGTCGAACCAAACGACGCAGCAGGTTCGAAACAGTCGATCATATACTGCATGAAAAGAAACGGTTCGGATGCACCGCTGCCGCCTGGATTTGGATTCTGCTCGCTATAGCTCTTGGCGAAATTCGTCCAGTCCTCATTGGAGGCCAGCGTATGGACAATGGAGGGGATCTGGCCGTAATTGCCGGAGTACATTAGCTGATATATGCCGTCCTCTAAGTCCATTAACGACAACGATGCTGGCTTGGTCCCGCCGGGCGGGGTGTAGCTGGTGACAACCGTGCCTTTGGCAAGCCGGTTGAGAACGGACTTCAGGTCGCCGCGGATGTCCGGGAAGGCGGCATGGCATTTCTCATCCTGGTCACAGTATGTGAAGAGCTGTTCCAGGGCGGATTGGGTGGTTTGTGGCAAGATTGGGAAAAGGGGCAAGTCCAAAGCGTTGCCGTGATCGAGCACAGCGGCGCGAAAATGCTCTGGGAACATGCGCATGTAGACCTGGGCGGCAGCTACACCGTAAGAAATGCCGTAGAGGTTGATTTTATCGTAGCCCAGCGCGGCGCGGGCCTGGTCGAGGTCACGCATGGCCGAGACCGTGGTGTAAAAGCGCGGGTCGCCATCCAGGTTGGCCAGGCATTGCTTCATCCAATCATCCATCTGCTGCTGAGAGGTATCGACGATTGCAGTGGACGGCCAATCGCAGGTCAGCCGGTGCTTGTCGTTGGTGCCGCGCTGGTCAAGAAAGACGAGGTCGCGTTGGGCGTTCACTTCCCAAAAGATGGATAAATGAGAGCTGGCAACAATGTCTTCCCGTGTAACGGCGACACCGGGCCCGCCCACAATATAGAAGAGCGGGTCCGGCTGGCGGTTGGGGCCGTAGGCGCGCACGACGACGACGTACAGGTCCAGAATGCGGCTATTCGGATTATTCCGGCCCTCGGGGACGTGCAGGTAGCCGCATTCAGCCTTTATCCCGCCGACCGTGCAGGAATTCAGGGCCAGGGGTTGCACGGTGGGCGTCAGGGTTGGAGAAACAGCCGCAGTACTTGTGGCGGCGGGTGAGGACGCAGGCTGGCACCCACCGAGCAGCAAGGAAAAAATCAGGAGGAGATAAATTTTCTTAAGCATAGTCCCCCCACCGGGAAAAGCCATAAGATTTTATAAGAGAACAGAAATGGGAACCAAACCGATTAACGAAATTTCTAAAAGTATATTCTCACCCTTATTTTTTATTATAGCACCCGAAAAGCCGCAGAAATCATTCACTTCTTTTCATAGGCTTGACATCCCTTAGATATTATCGTAAAATTACGATATAGAAACGAAGAAATGGCCAAAGACCTCCCACTCATCCACGAACTCAATTCTGATGAACTTCGCCTGGCGAACATGCTGAAGGCGCTCGGAAATCCGGTGCGCTTCAGCATCATGCAGTTCCTGGCCGAGAATCGAATGTGCATGACGGGCGATGTGGTCGAGTTCACCACGCTGGCGCAGTCCACGGTGAGCCAGCACCTCAAAGTGCTGCGCGAGTCAGGCCTGATCGAAGGAGAAATAGAAGGCCCGGCGACCTGCTACTGCATCAGCGCGAGCGGGTTGCAGTTTCTCAAATCCCAGGTAGACCGGTGGCTGCCGGACTGTTGTAAGGTCGAGCCAGCCAGCGTACCTTCAGATTGCTGCTGATTCCGATTTTTGAATTCGGCAGCATAATTTTTTACCCAAATAAATCGTATTTATACGATATTATATTTTCAAAGAGGCACAGCATGTCCATGACAAGAGAATCTTCCGAGTATTTCGAGCAGGTTGCCGGCAGTTGGGACCAGATCAGCGCCGGTTATTTTGGCAAAGCCGTTCGTGATGCTGCCATCGCCAAGGCCTACCTCCGGCCTGAAATGACGGTTGCAGACGTCGGCTCAGGCACCGGGTTCGTCGCCGCGGGGCTCGCGCCGCTGGTCAAACAGGTCCACGTTGTGGATGGATCGGCAGCCATGCTCGAAGTGGCCAGAAAGAACCTGGGCGAGTTCGGGAATGTGGAATACCATGAAGCGGACGGGGCCAGCCTGCCTTTTGCAGATAGAGTGTTGGATGCCGTCTTTGCCAATATGTACCTGCATCACATGGCGAATCCGCTGGCAGCCATCCGCGAAATGGTGCGCGTGCTGCGCCCAGGGGGCCGGCTGGTAATCACCGACATGGATGAGCACCCCTACGCCTGGCTAAAAGAGGAGATGGCGGACGTCTGGCAGGGCTTTCAGCGGGACCAGGTGCGTGGCTGGTTCAAAGAAGCCGGGTTGGTGAACGTCATCGCGGACTGCACCGGTCAGTCGTGCTGCGCCGAATCTTCAAACCCCGCCCTGACGGATCAGCAGGGGCGCGAGGCGAAAATCAGCGTTTTCGTTGCCACCGGCACGCGCCGGATGGTGATGCGGGACGCCGTGCAGGCCAATTATGCGGCCATTGCAAAATCGGGCTCTACCTGTAGCTGCAGCTCCTCCAGCGCCGAAAGTGAAGGCAGTTGCTGCAGCTCCGACAGTGAAGCGACGTACGATGGTGCGGCTATCGCTTTGGGCTATTCATCCGTAGAGCTGTCCGCAGCGCCGAAAGAAGCCACCGACATTTCACTTGGCTGCGGCAATCCCCTGGCGTTGGCTGCGCTCAAACCGGGCGAAGTCGTCCTGGATATCGGCAGCGGCGGCGGGATGGACGCATTCCTCTCCGCGGCCAAAGTCGGCCCTACCGGCCGGGTGATTGGGGTGGATATGACCCCCGCCATGCTGGAACGGGCGCGCACTTCCGCCGAAAGGAATCGCATCACCAACGTGGAATTTCGACAGGGCTACGCCGAAGAACTGCCGGTGGCGGACGGCGAAGTGGACGTAATTATCTCCAACTGCGTGATCAACCTCACCGAGGATAAGGGCCAGGTGTTTCGCGAGGCCTTCCGGGTACTTAAACCCGGTGGAAGGCTGGAGGTAAGCGATATTGTCACTTCGGGGCCAGTGCCGCTCGAGATGCGACAGGACGCCGGCGGGTGGTCAGAGTGCGTGACCGGCGCGCTGCCCGAGCAAGAATACCTGGATTTGATTGCCCAGGCCGGATTTGAAAATGTCGCTGCCCGGCGCAGCCCTAGTATGGGGGATGAAGCCGGAATCTCAGTCTACAGCGCGATCGTTTCGGCCCAAAAGCCAAGCCCTTTTTTGAATAAACCCCGCGACCTGGGACAGCGCCCAAAACAGGCCGGCAGCCAGGGCGGACGCCGTAGCTGCTGCGGATAAACGCACCTATGCTTTGCAGGCTCTCTAACATCTGTCACGCCAATCGCGTGACAGATGTTCTTTTATTGGTCCGGCGCATATGCTAATATTACATTCAGGATTTTGAATATGATTAATAACTCTTCCGTTGAAAGCCGGCCGTATGAAACGCAGGCGCAGATGCTGAAAGTGCTGACTCACCCTGCTCGCCTGGCCATTCTAAATATTCTGCGGGATGGCGAGCACTGTGTCTGCCATATGGAAGCCTATTTAGGCTTCCGGCAGGCGTACATTTCTCAGCAGTTATCCGTCCTGCGCGAAGCGGGATTGATCCAGGACCGGCGGGATGGCTGGAATATCTTCTACCGGGTTGCTGACCCGCGCATCTTCGAGGTGATGGATGCGGTACAGAAGATCACCGGGCAAGCCATGCCAGCAGTGCAGGAGCATACGATCTCCTGTACCTGTCCGCATTGCAGTACTCAAAAGACTGGCAAGGAGTAATTTTTTAAATGCCTGATTATTTAGAAACGACTGTGGATAAGTTCGTGTTCAAAGTGGCGGCCGACCGCTGCTACAGCTCCGCGGGGATTTGGGTCTTAGCGGAAGGAAATTTGGTACGGGTGGGCCTCTCGGATTTTATGCAGCAGCGCAGCGGCGATGTCGCGTTTGTGGAAGTCAGGCCTGCCGGGACCGATTTGGCGGTTGAGGACGAGTTTGCGTCCATCGAGACGATCAAAGTTAATATCGCATTGGCGAGCCCGGTTGCTGGAAAAATTGCCAGGGTTAACCCATTGATGGAATCGGCCCCGGAGCAGATCAACCTGGATCCGTATGGGCAGGGGTGGCTGTGCGAAATCGAGGCTTTGAACTGGGAAGCGGACCGGAAAGCACTGCTGGATGCACCCGCGTATTTCGACCGCATGAAGGGTGAAGCGGAAGAAGAGGCGAAAAAGCCATGACGGACGCCAAAAAGGTTGCCATCGTTCCATGCAGCGGCATCGGCAAGCCGTACGGCACGGTCAGCCGCGAGGCTGCCTACCAGGTGACCGAGGACGACAGGCCAGAAACCACCGAGCTCATCCCGCTTGCCCTTCTCGTCCTGGGAGATGAAGCCTCGCGGACTGCGCTGGCGGAGTACCAGGCCATCACCCTGGACGGCTGCAAGCTGGCCTGCGCTACCAAGATGGTGCAAGAATGCGGCGGGAAGGTGGCGCGGGAAATTGCGGTGCTGGACGTCTACCGGCGCTACCGCGACTTCAAACCCCAGGGCATCGCCGAACTGAACGAAGCCGGCTTGAAGCTGGCGGATGCCCTGGCCAAAGAAGTCGACGCCGAGGTGGATGAACTCGTGCGCCCGGGAGGCTCCCATGCCTGAACTTCCCCCTAAAAAGGTCGGTATCGTGGCCTGTTCCGGCGAGGAACTGGCCGAAGGCTCCGTAACCCGCCTGGCGGCGCTCAAGGTGCTGGAAAAGCTGCGCCCCGGCGAGACGGTTACCATTTGCCTGCCGCTCTTCCTGGCCGGCGGCGCAGGTGATCGCGCCTTCGCCAAATTCTACCCGACCATTGCCCTGGATGGGTGCGAGAAACGCTGTGCGTATCGCGGCACGGAGATGTATTCCAATAAGCCCGCCGCAAGCGTCATCGTGTCCGACCTGGTGGCGCAACGCGGGCTGGAGAAGCCAGAGGGAAAACGCAGGCTCAATGCTGCCGGGTTGCAGGCGGTTGATGCGGTTGCGGATCAAGTGGCTTCCCAGGTAGATGAGCTCCTGGGCAAGGACTGGGACCGGCGCAAGGGAGAATTCGAACAGCCGGAGGAGGTCCAGGCCACCTGCTCGTGCGGCTCAGGCATCCCAATCCAGACGTTGAGCATCGCCGGAAAGCCGGTCACCCTGATCGCCCTGCCGGTATTCTTCGGGCAAGCTCTCGAAGCGGGCAAGGCGCCCTCCGCGCAAACCGGGCGTGAGCTCCTGGAAAAGGTCAAAATCTACAACCCGGTGCCTGCGGAGGACGAAGCCGCGACCCTGGAAGCGATTCAACGCGAATATGCCGCCTTTTGGGCGAAGGAATCTGCCAAATGAGCCGCACCGCCGTCTATCACACCACGGCGTCCTGGAAGGGCGAGCATTGGGGCCACGTGGTCCTGGGCAACGGCCCGGAGATGGATTTCTCTGCTCCGCCGGACGCCCAGGGGCACCTGGGCGTGTTGACGCCCGAAGATGCATTTGTGGCCGCCGCCAATACCTGCGTGATGATGATGTTCATCTGGGCGGCGGAGCGCTTCAAGCTCAAGCTGCTATCCTACGACTGCCGGGTGGAAGGCACCAAATTGATAGAACTGGACCGGACCGAAATTTTCACAACCCTGCGCTTCTGGCCGAAGATCCGCGTGTCAGCCGGCGAGGAGGAGCCTGGGGTGGTTGAGGCGCGCACCCGGCGGGCGCTGCAATCGGCGCAGAAATACAGCCTGGTAGCCAATTCGGTTAAATCGGAGATTATCATCGAGCCAGAAATAGAGATCGTGCCATAATTTCTAAACAAATAAGGAGAATGTCATGTTAACCATCAAAGTACTCGGACCCGGCTGCGAGAATTGCAAGAAGGTAGAGACGGTGGCCCGCAAGGCGGTGATCAATTTGGGGGTTGAAGCCGAGGTGATTAAGGTCACGGAATGGGCGGAAATCAAGAAATACCCCATCCTTTCAACCCCGGGGCTGGTGATCAACGAAAAGCTGGTGTGCGGCGGGCGCATCCCCAACGAAGCCGAAGTTACCACCTGGCTGGCGAACGCTTTATCCTGAGCGCCTGACCATGGGCGCCACGATTGTCGCCAGGATCCTGGGCATCCAAAAGGCCCAGAGCTATGCCACCGAACGCGCCCTGCGCTCGGCCTGGAATGACCTGGCCGAGGAATATCCCGACCTGCAATTGCAGATTGTGTGGGCGCGCGAACTGGCGGAGATACAAAAATATACGAGCATCTTTAAGTTTGCCAGCCTGGTGATCAATGAACGGCTGGTTTGCGCCGGCCGTTTTCCCAGGAGGGATGAAGTGGTCCCCTGGCTTAGAGAGGCGATTAAGGAGTTGAGCGAGTCTCTAGCCTAGGGGTGGACTGAAGATGAGTCAAGCAATCTGCAGCCACTTGAAGGAAGATGGAATCTGCGATATCGACCTTGAGTGAGTGCATGTACAATGCAAATTCAAATTTTAGGGATCGGATGTACTACCTGCCGCCAGATGGAGGCGGATGTTAAAGAAATCGTCCAGCGCCTGAAGCTAGATGCGCAGGTCGAACGAGTAGAGAATTTAGAGAAGATCTTCCAGTTCCAACTATATGCCCTGCCAGGCCTGGTCATTGACGGGCAGTTGGTGGCTTGTGGTTATTCCGGCAAACGGAAAATTGAAAGTCTGCTTCAAGAGGCTACCCGGTAATTCATCCGGTAATATGGATATGAAAGAATCGGAAAAGGAAACCGAATTAAATGACAAACAACCCGATGAAAAATCGGGCTCGTGCCCCTGCGCTGAAGATCCGTTTGCAGCAATGCCTTTTGAACTCCGCCCTCGCCCGAAAAATGATAACGGGGATCTACGCCAGGTTACCTGCTCTGGCTGCGGCCAGATCTTTTGGACGAATCGCAATACCGGTTTGTGTTTTGACTGTGAGGATAAAGCGAAGCACTCGTTGGATGATGCTGACGGCAATAAACACAAGCCTGATTCAGAAAAAGGAGCACATATGCCTGCTCATATTAAACCATTAGGCCAATTGAAGAAGTATATCGGCGGCCAGACAGAAATTGTGGTTGAGCCAGGACGCACCGTTCGGGAAATCCTTTCTTCACTCTCTATTCCCTCAGAAATTGTAGCTGGCGTGATTGTCAATGAGACCTTACAGACCAAAGATTATTGTGTACAGGCAAACGACGAAATAAAGTTATATTCTGTCGTGGGTGGCGGATAATATCTTTTCTGGGTGATGGAAATATTCAGAGAAGAAGGATTAGTTTATGGTCTATTTCTGCTCCGTATGCGGCAGTGAATTGCAGCAGGTTGATGCGCTGGCTGTGTGTACTTTCTGCGGGCATGAGACTCAGGCAAGGTACCTGTGCGCTGCTGGTCACCACATTTGCGATGAATGCCAGCTTGCCGACTGGCCGCAGGTGGTCGAGCGGGTGTGCGAGGGCTCTCACGAGGCTGACCCCTCAAAGATCGCCAACTTGATCATGAAGCACCCAATGTCGGTTATGCACAGCCCGCAGCACCACATCCTAGTCACCCCAGTAATATTATCGGCTTTACGAAATACAGGATTACGGCCATTAGGTCCTGGTCGGCTGGCTACGGCCATCGAACGCACGAAAGGCATCCCCCTGGGAGCATGCGGCACGCGCGGAGAATGCGGCACGGCCATCTGTGTTGGCGCCCTGGTGTCAATTCTGACCGGGGCTACTTTTATGAAGGATCAAGAGCGATCGTTAGCCTTACAAGCATCGGCTGAAGCGCTCTTCTCGATTGCACAAGCGGGCGGCCCGCGCTGCTGCAAACAAAGCGTTTACCTGGCGATTGAAACAGCTTCGAGTATCCTGAAGCGCGATCTGGAAATTAATCTCTCCGTAAAACCTCACTGCGAATTCTCTGCCCGGAACGAAGATTGTAAAAGAGAACGGTGCAAGTATTATGGGAACTGAATGGCGCTTATTGATTGACGGAATTCACGAAGCTCGCCATCACTTTGCGGTGGAAGAAGCCCTGGCTCGCCTGGTGGACGAAGGCCAAACGCCTCCGACCTTGCGGTTGCGGCAGGTCCACCCGGCGGTATTTGTGGGGGTTCATCAGAACACCTGGTCCGAGGTCGATGTAGCCTATTGCCGGGCTCATAACATCCAGATCGTGCGGCGGATGAACGGCGGCGGGGCCGTTTACCATGAAATGGGCAGTTTTTGCTACTCGGCATTTTTTCCCAGGAATTTATTTGACCAGAATGACGCGGAGCTTTATTACCTGTTCGCCGCCCCGGTGATGCGTACCTGTGAAGATTACGGTGTTAGCACCCATTTCGAAGGCAGGAACGACTTATTGGTGGGGAATCGGAAAATATATGGCACAGCCCAGTTCTCCTGGTACCAAGCTTTTGTCCAAAGCGGTACCTTCCTGGTTAACATGGATTTCGAAGCCATGGAGCACGCCCTGACGCCTCCAGCGCTCAAGTTCGCAGGCAAATTGGCCCACTCCATTCAAGAGCGAGTGACATCCCTGTCCCGCGAGGTAGGGCGAGAGCTGGAAACACGTGAGGTCATGGACTGTTTTTCAAAGCACTTTGCTGAATTTTTTGGGGTCCGGCTCGTACCAGGCAACCTGACGCCCACAGAGCAGGCGCTGGCTTCCGAGCTGCTGGTGGTTAAGTACAGCACGGACGAGTGGAACCTGGGCTCTGATCTCGAATATCAAGTTACTGTTGCGGATCGGACCGAGGAAGGGGTGATCTCCTTGTCCGTTGATATGAAGGATAGGGCGATCTATAAAGCCCGGGTGTCAGGTGATATGTTGCTCGACAACCGGCAAGTGCTGGATGCCCTGGAACTTTCAATAACCGGATGCTCCCTCCAGGAGGCGCAAGCTAAAGTTCAAGCTGCTCTTCTCTCTAACGGAATGCGGGAATCCCTTTTCAGGTTGTTGAAAAATCTTGAGCAAGAGGTTTATGACGTTTCTTCCTCAAGGCGTAAGGAGAAAGAGCCATGAGTAGAATAATCAAACTGGAAGTGCTAATCGCCACTCCTCCCACGCAGAAATGCGAGGAGACGGTCAAAGTCCTGGAGGAAATTGTTCGCCGCCATCCTGATAAGGCCCGGCTGGTGGTGTTCAGACGGGGGATCGACTTCACTCCTGACGAAATGCGCGTGAAGGAATACGCGACTGAAGAGAACTGCGCGCCGAAGGAAGCCAGTTTACAAATGCGAACATTTATTTCAAAGGGAAGATCGGTGCCGACGATTGTGATGGACGGCGTTTTCTTCTCTACCTTCGATGTGCCCAGCCTGGATGAGCTTGAGGCCAGGGTGCAAGAAATATTACAAGGAAACCCTGTGAAGTAAGAAAATCATCCGGATTTACTCAGGTCATCGCATTTGAGGAGATTCGAAGGCTTTTTCCTCGAGCCAAGCTTGTACTTTTTGGTCGATCATATCGCGGGTTTGGCGAAATTTGGCCAGTTTTTCCTCGTCTGATCCTTCAAATGCGGCCGGGTCCTCAAACGGCCAATGCAGCCGGATCCCCATGCCGGGAAAAATTGGGCATTTCTCTTCCGCTTTGCTGCAAACCGTGATCAGGTAGCTGAAATGAACCTTGCCCAAATACTGGGCAAGCAGCTTTGAATATTGTCCGCTCATATCGATCCCGATCTCTTCCATGACGCGAATAGTCAAGGGATTGATCGGCTTTGGTTCCAGGCCGGCGCTGTAAACTTCGAATTGATTGCCGCCATATTTACGCAAAAATGCCTCAGCCATCTGGCTGCGGCATGAATTTCCGGTGCACAGAAACAAAACTCTCGGCTTTTCCATTATTTATCCTAAATAATATTCTCCATTTCATTGTAAATGAAAAAGATCAATGCATTTTAAAGGACAGGTTAGCAAATTGTTAATTCTCGAAACCCGGAATTTGCCCGTTCAACCATGAGCGAGGAAGGTAAAGACGTCCTCCAGCGAGGATTGCACCGTCTCGACGGCATCAACCTTCAGCCCCCTGGCGGTGAGCTCCCTGGAAAGGGTCTCCGGCGTCCAGACATCGGGCTGGACGATGACATGGGCCCGGTCGCCGTGCAGGCTGGCCTGGGCGATGCCATCCATACCATCCAGGGTTTCCACAGCTTCGAGCAGCGGCGACACTGCCAGGTCCCATGCGGTGCCTTTCAAGAAGGTGTTTTTCAATCCAAGCGGCGTATCAATTGCCAACAGTTTGCCGCGGTACATGAAGGCCACCTTGTTGCAGTGCTCAGCCTCGTCCATGTAATGCGTGGTGATAAAGATGGTCGTGCCCTCGTGGGCAAGCTGGTAAATTAAATCCCAGAACTCGCGGCGCGCCACCGGGTCGACGCCGCTCGTCGGTTCGTCCAGGAACAGCAGGGGCGGGCGGTGGATCAAGGCGCAGCCGAGCGCCAGCCGCTGCCGCCAACCGCCGGAAATTTCCCCGGCCGGGAGTTTGGCCCGCCCCTCCAGGCCGGCCAGTTGCAGAACTTCCTTGATCCTGGCTGCTTCTTCGGCTCTCGGCACGTCGTAGATGCCGGCGTAAAACTGCATGTTCTCCATCACGGTCAAATCATCGTATAGGGAAAACTTCTGCGACATGTATCCGATGTGCGGTTTGACCGCTTCGGGATTCTTGGCCACATCGATGCCCATGACTTTTGCCGTGCCGGAGGTGGGCGCCAGCAGGCCGCACAGCATGCGAATGGTGGTGGTTTTACCGCTGCCGTTAGGGCCCAGATAACCGATCACTTCTCCCGCCTGGACGGTGAACGAGACGTTGTTGACGGCGGTGAAGCTGCCGAATTTCTTGGTCAGCCCGAGGACTTCAATTGGAAGGAGTGGGCTGGGCATAATCTGTGCCCTCCGTTTCGAGCAGGTGGATAAAAACGTCCTCCAGCGTTGCCGGGACAGGGTAGAGATGGTTCAAATGGATTCCCGCAGCTTCCAGCCGGGCCGGGATTCGTTCGAGCACTCCAGGGGCGGAGCTGACCCGCAGGTGCAGGTACTCGCCGAAGGTATGTACGTCTTCAACGTCCGGGTCGTCAATGGCGATGGTCTTGGCGGACATCTGGGGTTCGGCGTCTAATTCGAGGATGCGTCCGTCCAGGCGTTTCATCAGGTCGCGGGGCGCGCCCTCAATCAGGGCGCGGCCATGATTCATAAAGATCACCCGGCTGAAGCGCATGGCTTCGTCCATGTACGGGGTGCTGACGAGCACTGCCGAGCCGCCGCGCAGCAGACCGATGAGCAGTTGCCAGAATTCCTGGCGGGCCACCGGGTCGACGCCGCCCGTGGGCTCGTCGAGCAGCAATACCTTTGGACGGTGGACCAGGGCGCAGGCCAGCCCAAGTTTCTTCTGCATCCCGCCCGAAAGCGCAATGGCTGAGCGGCCGGCAAATTCGCTCAGGCCGGCGAAGCGCAGCAAATCCTGCGAGCGCTGCTCGCGTTCGGCCTCGGGGATTTGAAAGACTTCACCGAAAAAATCGAGGTTCTCCTTAACGGTCAGATCACCGTACAGGCTGAAGCGCTGCGCCAGGTAGCCGATTTCTTCGCGGGCTTTTTCCACCTGCTTTGGGAGCTCGTGCCCGGCGACCTGCATGTGCCCGGAATCGGGCGTGAGCGCGCCGCACAACAGGCGCATGGCGGTCGTTTTTCCTGCTCCATCCGGCCCCACCAGCCCAACCATCTCTCCGGCGCGCACCTGCAGGTTCAACCCGTCCACCGCGCGGATGCTGCCAAATGTTCTGACCAGGTCGCGGGTTTCCAACAAGATTTCAGGTTCCATTACTTTGTACCAAACACAACGTCTGCAGGCATGCCGGGTTTTATTTTGCCCGAGGTGTCGCTCAGTTTAAGCTTGACAGCAAACACGGTGTTCTTGCGTCCCTCAACCGTCTGCACGTTGCGCGGCGTAAACTCCGCCTGGTCCGAAATGAAAGTAACGGTGGCTGCGAACTTCTCGCCGGGGAAGGAGTCGACGGTCACGGCTGCGCTTTGGCCGAGGGCAACTTCGCCCATGAGGTCCTCGGGGACATAGACAGTGATGGTTAAATCATCCAGTCGGCCCAATGTCAACACCGTTCCACCCGCATTGACTACGCTACCGGGTTCGCCGGGGAGGTCCAGAACCACCCCATCCACCGGGGCGGCGACAGTCGTCTTGGCGAGCTGGGCATCGATCAAGGCAATATTGGCGTCAGCCTGTTTGACAGCCCTGTCCGCCTGGTTGACGGCTGTATTGGACTTGGCAGCGTCGAGCTGGACCTGAGCGGTCTTGATGCGCGCCTGGGCTAACGCCAGGGCATCCGGGTCGGGGCCATTCTGGAGGTCGTTGTAAACCCGCTGGGCATTCGCCAAATTGGCCTTGGCAATCGCCACTTTGGCGTCGGCCTGGGCGATGTCATTCGCCGTGGGAGCGCCGGTATACCAATCGACGATCCGCTTCTTCTGGTCCATGATCTGCTGGGTGTTGACCAGGGCGGCCTGCACCGAAGCGTGCGCCGGGTTAGTGATGTCGAAGTTCTTGATTTTATTGAAGCGATCGAGCGCTTTATTGTAAGCGTCGACCGCAATGTAGTAGGCTGCCCAGGCGGCATCGGCGTTGCCGTTTTGCCCGCGCGAATAATCCAGCAGGTCGCGGTCGTGCTGCCGATCTGTGACGTCCTGCTCGGCCTGGGCAAGCTTCAACTGGGCCTGGGTGCGGGCCTGGTCGGCGCTGTCGTTCAGGTCTTTGAGCGCCTGTTGAGCCTGGAGCAGTTCCAGGGAGGCAGCCTGGATAGCAGTATTGGATGAGACCTGGGCGGAATCGAGGGCGGCCTGGGCCGTATCCCGGGCCGTCTGAGCCACCGTGCGCTGCGCCTGCAGCAGGGCGCTGTCCATGGTGAAGAGCACGTCGCCTTTCTTGACCGCGTCGCCTTCGTTCACCTTCACGTCCAGCAGCTTGCCGGCAATTTCGGGAGCGATGGAAATCTCGGTCGTTTCAACCGTGCCGGAAACGGTCAGGGGGCCAGCGGCGACGGCATTGTTGCTCCTTAAGTAAAAGAATACGCCGGCTGCAATAATAACGACGACCAGGAGAATAATTGGAATACGAGTCTTTTTCATGGTTTCTATCCTTTTGAGGCGAGTTTAGTCCAGGCTTTTGCGGAAGCGCAGGGCAGCCAGCGTAAGCAAAACGATGGCAAAGCCAATCAAGGTAAGTGTTTGCGGTAGCAGCAGGTCGAGGCCCGCGCCTTTGATCACCAGGCTGCGTACGATAAATATGAAATAGGTCAGAGGGAACATATACCCCACCGCTTGCAGCACCGCCGGCAGTGAAGCAATGGGAAAGATAAAGCCCGACAGCATGAACGAGGGCAACAAGATCGGCATGGTCATAAGCTGGGCCTGCTGCTGAGTCTTGGCAAAGGTCGAAATGAGCAAACCCAGCCCCAGGTTGGGCAGCAGGTACAGGCCGGTGAGCAGGAAAAGGGTGAGCAGACTGCCCCGGATGGGCACTTTGAACCACAGCGTGCCCACCAGCAAAATGACGATCGTGTTGGCGAACGATACGAGGATGTAGGGAATGATCTTGGCCAGCACCAGCTCCCAGTTGCGGATCGGGGTAACGATAAGCTGCTCGATGGTGCCGCGCTCGCGCTCGCGCACGATGGACAGGGCGGTAAGATTGGTGGTCGTCTGAAAGAGGATGATGGCGATGAGCCCCGGCACGATGTTATAGCTGCCGAGCAGGTCGGGGTTATAGAGCACGCGAGTGCGGATGTCGACCGGCGATCCGCCGGCTGCGCTGATGCCTTTCGAGGCAAGCTGTTGGGCCTGGATGCTTGCCCCGCGCGCCTGGCCCACCAGGGTGGCGGCCGAAAGCACGGCGCTGGCCACCGTGGGATCGGAGCCATCGATGAGCACCAGCACCTGGGCAGAATGCCCGCCGACGATTTGGGAGCTGTAGTCGGGCGGGATGATGATGCCCACCTTGGCCTGCCCGCTCTCGATGATCCGGTTTACTTCATCGTCGCTGTTGGCCACGTAATCGAAGGAATAATATTCAGTGGCATTGAATGCATCGATGAGCGAGCGGCTGGCGGTGCTGTTGCTCTGGTCGAACAGCACGGTGGGCACATTCTTTATCTCCGTGTTGTTGGCATAGCCCAGCAGAATTAACTGCAGAATGGGCATAATGAAGATAAAGATCAGCGTGCGCGGATCGCGCAGCATGTGCATGATCTCTTTTTTTATCATCGCTCGAAATCGGCGCATAAGGGTTTCTCCTCCGATTCAACTTATAATTCCTGCTCCATCGTCCGGATGATTTTTCGCACGAGCTGGAGGAACGTTTCTTTTTCGTCCGGGGTGAAATTTCGCAGCAGGTGCTCGATGCGCTCCATGAAAAAGGCATCGATCTCGTGATAAATAACCTGGCCGGCCTCTGTGAAAGCCACGCGCACAACCCGCCGGTCGTCGGGGTCCGGCAGGCGCTGGACGTAGCCATTTGCCACCATCCAATCCGCGATGCGGGTGCCGGTGCTGAGCGGCACGTCCAGCTCCTGGCTGAGCTCACCCATTGTCATTGGCCCCGAATGCTGCGAAAAAATGGTGCCGACGTTATAAAACAGGCCGAAATCGGTCACGTTATCCATCGGGTTGTTGTTTTTGCTTTTGAACAGGCGCTGCTTCAAGGCGAGTATGTTTTCAGGGTGTACCACGCGGAAATGGTGCCGCAGCCGGAATATCTGCCGGGTAATTCCCTTGATCTCTTCGACGGTTTGCTGATCGAGTTGGGGTAAGGTCATTTTACTTCCTTTTGAAAATATTTCTTTAAAAATATATTTCCAGAATGGAATTATATTATATTCTTCAATTCCATTCTGTCAAGGTAGCATGAAAGACTTCTTTTATTTCTACTTGTAAAAATCTTACAAATTAGATATATAATCTAGATGATCTCGACAATTAAATAACAGGGTGGGCAAAAAACTAGCTTCGGGTGAATTAAAAAAAGATTTCTATTCGCGGTCGTATGCTCATGTAGAGGAGATGTCCGATGATGTCTAGAAAATCTTTCAGCCGCAGTTTGTTGTCCCTGATTGGGATGTTGAGCCTGTTATCCGGGGTGTTATCCTGGGCGGCCCCCGCCACTCCGGTCTATGCTTCTCCAAATCCAACCAGCGTCACCATTGCCGGCAGCCTGGACCCGGCGCTGGGCTGCGCCGGCGCCTGGGACCCGGCCTGCGCCGCCGCTCACCTGACGTACGATGCCGGCGACGACGTCTGGCAGGGAACCTGGACGGTGCCCGCCGGCAACTGGGAATACAAAGCGGCTCTGAACGACTCCTGGACCGAAAACTACGGGCTGCACGCGTCGCCCGGTGGGGCCAACATCCCGCTCAACCTGGCCGCGTCCACCTCGGTCAAATTCTATTACGACCACAAGTCTCACTGGGTGACGGATAACGTCAACTCAATCATCGCCACCGTGCCAGGAGACTTCCAGGCGCAGTTGGGCTGCCCCGGCGACTGGGACCCCGGCTGCCTGCGCTCCTGGCTGCAGGACCCCGGCGGCACCGGCATTTACAGCTTCGAGACAACCGGGCTCTTGAAAGGCTCCTATCAGGCCAAAGTCGCCATCAACGAGTCCTGGAATGAAAACTACGGCCAGGGCGGGACGCCGAATGGCGCCAACATCGTTTTTGTGGTCCCCATCGACCACGCCAAAGTGGTCTTCCGCTACGACCCGTCTTCGCATGTCCTCCTGATCCTCACCGGACACAGCCACGATAACAACGTCGAGTACGACGGCCTGGCCCACGACTCGCGCAACACGCTCTACCGCACCCCCTCCGGCGTGGTCGCCCCCGGCACGCCAGTGATGTTACGCCTGCGCACCTTCCACAACGACGTGACCTCGGTCGTCATCCGCCTTTACGACACCGCCGTCGGGCACGAGGAGCGCGATCCGATGTCCCTGGCCGCCAGCAACGTGGACTGTTACGACGCGGCCCTCACCGCCTCCGGTTCCACCTGCGATTTCTACCAATACTCCTATACCCCCACGGCGCTGGGCACCACCTACTACCGCTTCATCATCCGGGACGGCACCGCCACGGCCTATTATTCCGACAACGCCCCGCGCTACGGCGGGCTGGGCCAGGCCACCCCCACCGAAGTGGACAATGGCTTTCGCCTGAACACCGACTCGCCGAAATTCCCGGTGGTCAATTGGATGCAGAACGGGATCATGTACCAGATCTTCCCGGACCGCTTCCGCAACGGCTCTACCAAGAACGACCCCAAGCCCACCGACCCGCGCTACGATTACCCCGCCCCAGCCAATGCCACCCCCCAGCAGGTTCAAGCCGCCGCGGACGCTCAAATCATTAATAAAAAATGGTCCGACCTGCCCGAAGGGTACTGCCGCGACTACACCAGCCCGGCCGCAATTTGCACCGAGAGCCCCAAGGGCCGCGACTATTTCGGCGGGGACTTAAAAGGCGTGGACGACAAGCTGCTCTACCTGAAGAGCGTGGGCGTCACCATCATTTACTTCAACCCGCTATTCGACTCGGGCTCCAACCATGGTTACGATACCCGCGACTACTTGAGCATCAGTAACTACTTCGGCGGGAACGCGGACTTCAAGAAGCTGGTTAAGGACGCAGACAAGCTCGGCATCAAGGTCGTCCTGGACGGCGTCTTTAACCACCTCTCCTCGGACAGCCCCTTCTTTGACCGCTACCACCACTACACCACGGTGGGCGCCTGCGAGGATATCCATTCCATCTACCGCTCCTGGTTCAACTTCCACGACGTAACCCCCGGCTCGGGCGTGTGCGTCGACAGCCAGAACCGTCCCAACGCCGCCACTTATGACGGCTGGGCCGGGTTCGATTCGATTCCGGTCATTGTTAAGGCCGATCCCGCCAACCCGAGCCAGCCCTACGGCCCGGTGGCTAATTATTTCTACAGCGACCCGAACAAGAGCGTGGCGGACGTCTGGCTCAAGCTGGGCGCGGCGGGCTGGCGCTTTGACGTGATGACCGACCCGTCCTTCCCCGCCTCCTACTGGCAGCAGTTGCGCACCATCACCAAGGGCATCAAGCCGGACGAAACCCTGATCGCTGAGGCCTGGCAGTGGTACGATAATATCCCCCTGACCCACGGCGACACCGCCGACACCGCCATGGGCTACCGCTTCCGCAACGCGGTGCTGGGGCTGTTGGGCGGAGTGGATAATAAGGGTTTCCCCGAGGAGAACAACCCCAACCTGCCGCCGTCCACCTTCGTAAAGCGCATGGAATCGATCCGCGAGGATTACGCCGACGCAACTTACTATACCTTCCAGAACCTGTTGGACAGCCACGACACCGCCCGCGTGCTCTGGTCGCTGACCCCCGGACAGAACAACCGCGAGGACAAGGAGCTCAACGCCGCCAACCTGGCCCTGGGCAAGAAACGTGAGGCCATCGCTGCCCTGGTGCAGATGACCGTGCCGGGCACGCCAAGTATTTACTACGGCGACGAGGTCTCCCTCACTGGCGCCAGCGACCCGGACGACCGGCGCGCCTTCCCCTGGAAGCTGAACCCGGACGGCAGCTACGCTCCCGACGGCAAGGACTTCATCTACTTCGGCGCGGCGGGCGACCACGCCACCCTCAACTGGTACCGCATGCTGTCCGCCATCCGCCTGACCAACCCGGTCCTGCGCCAGGGCAAGCTGACCTTCCTGCTGGCGGATGATACCAACCTCAGCCTGGCGTATGCCATGCGCAAGGATAACAGTCTGGCGGTAGTGGTGATCAATCGCAACGAAACCAACCGGCAGACGATCAATATCCTCACCGCGCCCTACCTGCGCGACGGAGTCCAGATGATCGATCTGCTCGGCGCCGGCATGGTGACCACCCAGAATGGAGCCTTCCAGGTGACCCTGGACCCGCTGAAGGCCGCGATCTTCATCATGCTCCCCCGCCAGAACATCACCGGACCGAGGGCGACCCAGGGCCTGACGGCTACAGCGAATAACGGCGTAACCAGCACGGTCGGGCTGACCTGGCAGGCGCTCAATGGGGCCAGCAGCTACAACGTTTACCGCAGCGTCGTCCAGGGCGGGGGTTACGTCAAGATCGGCAATTCGACTACACCTGCCTTCACTGACTCCCAGGTAAACAACGGCACGACCTATTATTACGTCGTGCGGGCCCTCGACTCGCTCGGGAACGAGGGCACCATGTCCAACGAGGCCAACGCCACCCCAGCCTTCCCGATCGGGTACGCCGTCCTGCAGTGGCCCAAGACGATCAACCAGGCCATCACCGCCAATTACACTACCGTCTATGGCCAGATCTACGTGCAAGGTCTCACCGATTCGGCCGGCGACCCGGGCAGCATCCTTGCCCAGCTTGGTTTTGGCGTCACGGGCAGCGACCCGGGCACCTGGGCCTGGTATCCGATGATGTACAATCCGGGCCATACGGGCGACAATAACTATGAATACCAGGGCGGCATCCGCGCCGATGCTGTTGGCACCTACGACTACCTGGTACGCTTCTCAGACGACGGCGGGCGCAGTTGGGTCTACGGCGACCAGGATGGGTATATCCCCGGCTCCAATTCGGGCACCAACCTGCCTGGCGTGATGACGATTACCCCATCCAGCGATACCACTGCTCCATCCGCGCCGGTGGCCTCGATTGACTTCAGCGCCGCCAGCCTGACCGTAAGCTGGACGGCCTCCACCGACCCGGATGACGCCGTGGCTGAATACCGTATCTACCGCGGCACCACCGCTGGCGGCGAGGCAGCCCAGGCGATCGCTATCGTCTCCGGCAGCACTTTGAGCTACGTAGACAGCCTGGTCAACGCCGGGCAAACCTATTACTACACCGTCAAAGCCTTCGATACCTCATTGAATGCCTCCTCTGCCTCAAACGAGGTCTCGCACGCAGTGGTGCCCAAGATGGTCCAGGTGACCTTCAAAGTGAAGGTGCCCGCCTTTACCCCGCCCTCTGATGCAGTGTACATCACCGGGCAGTCGCAGGGGGTCAGCCCCGACCCGCTGTGCGGTTACTGCGGAGGCAACGCCAGCACGGTCATGACCGAGACGGCGCCCGGCTCGCACGTCTGGCAGATCACCCTGGCGATCCCGGACGGAACCCCCATCCAGTACAAGTACACGCGCAGCACGTACGACTACGTCGAGGAATGGGGCACCATCGTCGGGTTCACCAACCGGGTCGCCACCGTTGCCGCGGCGGGCCCCAACGACCCGACCCAGGTCTTCGACGACACCAGCGATGCCAACCCGGACGACAACCACAAGGCCGTCCAGAACTGGCGGGATGCGCTGGTGACCTCCACCAGCCCGGCTAACGGCTCCAGCGGAGCGGCGCCCTCGGCGGTGATCGCGGCCTTCAACTGGGACGTCAAGTCGGACGGGACGGACTTCAGCAACGCCATCACGGTGACGCTCAACGGGGCTCCGGTCGCCGGCACGATCACCCACGATGCTGGCACGCAGTCCCTCAGCTTCACCCCGTCTGCGCCCTTCGCCCCAGGGACTTACACCGTCACCGTCGACCACGTGGTCTCGCTCACCGTCCAGAATGACGGGATCAAGATCCGCACGCCGTATACATTCACGTTTACGGTGAATTGAGGCTCAAGGTTTTAAACAGCGGTGTTTTTGTCCCGCAAACGTGACAAAAACACCGCTTAATAACAAATAGGCGGCAGGATGATTAGAAAAAGATGAGAAATTTGCCGTCCTGTCATTTTGGCGTTTTCCTGTGCGACGTATTTATAGAAAGGCAAAAAAAGCCTATTCTCTAACAGACAGGAGAACAGAACCATGAAATACATGCTTTTGATGTACGCCGCTGAGGCCGAAATGCCAAAAACGACCCCGGAAGATGTCCAGGCCGTTCAGAGGACCTGGGTTACCCTCCTCAAGGATGCTCAGGCCGCCGGAGTATTGGTTGAGACGAACGGTCTCTCCCCCACCGCCAACGCCACCACCGTGCGTGTGCGCGAAGGCAAGAACCTGATCACCGATGGGCCGTTCGCCGAAACGCACGAGCAGTTGGGCGGATTCTTTATCCTCGACTGCAAGGATCTTGACGAGGCAATCAGCTGGGCTGCCCGCATCCCCCATGCCAGCTTCGGCTCGGTCGAGATCCGCCCGCTGTGGAACGCGCAGTAACCGCAGCGAGCGAGGATGTCCGCAGCATCGCAGATTGAAACCACCTTCCGTGAGGAGCACGGCCGCATTCTTGCGGCGTTGATCGGCCAGTTGGGCGACTTCACCCTGGCGGAAGATGCACTGCAAGACGCACTGGTCAACGCGTTGGAACGCTGGGAGATCGACGGCGTTCCGCGCAACCCCGGCGCCTGGCTGATGACCGCCGCCAGGAACTGCGCCCAGGACGCGCGACGGCGGCGCTCGGTTGCGGAGGCGAACGCGCCGCTCCTCGTGGCGGACGACATGGACTCGCGAGACACCCCCGACACCGTGAGCGACGACTACCTGCGGCTCATCTTCACCTGCTGTCACCCCGAGCTGTCGACCGACAACCAGGTCGCGCTCACCCTGAAGGTGGTCGCCGGGTTCTCGACCGAGGAGATCGCGCGAGCGTTCGTCTGCTCGGAGGCGACGGTCTCGCAGCGGATCCTGCGCGCGAGGCGGACGCTCGACGAGAAGCGGGTGGGCTACGAGATCCCGGAGCGCGGCGACCTGGCCGGGCGGGTGTCGGCGGTCCTGGGCGTCGTGTACGCGATGTTCAACGAGGGGCACACGGGGCGGAGCGGTGCCTGGATGCGGCTCGACCTCCAGGCGGAGGCCCTGCGCCTCGCGCGCCTGCTCTGTGATCTCCTGCCGCGCGAGCCGGAGGTGTTCGGCGCGCTCGCGATCATCGCCTTCGGCGCGGCTCGGGCGCACACGCGCGTCGACGAGCAGGGGCTCCCGATCCTGCTCGCCGAGCAGGATCGATCGCGGTGGGACCGGGAGCTCATCCGCGAAGGGCTGATGGGGCTCCGCCGCGCGCGGACGCTCGGGGGACGGGGCTCGTACGTCCTGCAGGCGGAGCTCGCGGCCGCGCACGTGACGGCGCCGACCTGGGAGAGCACGGACTGGGCGCGGATCGTCGCCACGTACGACGCGCTCGCGGAGGTCTCGCCGTCGCCGATCGTCGCCCTGAACCGAGCGGTGGCCGTCTCGATGCTCGCCGGACCGTCCGCGGGCCTCGCCTCGCTCAGGGCGCTCGAGCGACCGCTGGAGGGCTACCACCTGTTCTACGCCGCGCGCGCGGACCTGCTCGAGCGCACCGGCGGCGATCCGCGGCCGGATCTGGAGAGGGCGCTCTCGCTCGCCACGAACGACGGGGAGCGGCGCCTGCTCGAGCGGCGGCTTCGCGGTCAACGAAGCGGTCAGCGCTGCGGGGGCGCCTCCACCCCCGAGTAGACCAGCACCTGCTCCGGGAGGCGGGCGCCCTGGATCTGGATCGCCGACACGGCCCCGTTCAGCTCGGCGAGCTCGGCCGGCGTGAGGCGCACGTCCATCGCGCCGGCGTTCTCGAGCATGTGCGCCATCTGCGTCGTCCCGGGGATTGGCACGATCCAGGGCCGCTGCGCCAGCAGCCAGGCCAGCGCGAGCTGGGCGGGCGCGGCGCCCTTCCGCACGGCCCAGCGGGTGAGGAGCTCGACCAGCGCCAGGTTGTGCGGCAGGTTCTCGGGAGCGAAGCGGGACTCGACGCCGCGGATGTCCCCCTGCGCGAAGCGCGTCCTGGCGTCGATGGCCCCGGCCAGGAACCCGACCCCCAGCGGGCTCCACGGCACGAACCCGATGCCAAGCTCCTGGCAGAGCGGGAGGACCACCGCCTCGGGACCCCGCCACAGCATCGAGTACTCGCTCTGCACGGCGCTCACGGGCAGGGCGGCGTGGGCGCGGCGCAGGGTGTTCGGCCCCATCTCGGACAGGCCCCAGTGCTGGACCTTGCCCTGGG
>DBMK01000301.1:0-387 GCA_002298885.1 Anaerolineaceae bacterium UBA700 | reverse complement strand
CGCCTGAGCATCCCCTCGACGGCCAGCTTGACGTGGGCCGGGCGGCTGTTGAGCCCCGGGCGGCGCTCGCCGGTCTCGAGGTCGATGTTCCAGCCGAACTTGGAGGTGATCACGACCCGATCCCGGAATGGCGCGACGCCCTCGCCGAGGATGCGCTCGACCTCATGAGGGCCGTAGGCCTCGGCGGCATCGAAGAAGGTGACGCCCCGGTCGAAGGCGGCCCGGATGATGCGGATCATCTCGGGTCGGCTCGGGATGGTGGTCTGGTAGGTGCGGCTCATGTTCTGGACGCCCAGCCCGACGCTGGAGACCTCCAGCGCGCCCAACCTTCGCCGCCCGCTCGCCTCCGGGCCAGGCCGCCTGCCCGGCGCCGCCGGCTGCGAGGGG
>DBMK01000303.1 GCA_002298885.1 Anaerolineaceae bacterium UBA700 | reverse complement strand
CTAAATTCGCGTATTTCGTGGATGAGTTTTTAGGTTCCCTCTTATTTTCTACCCGAAGATCCTGTCAACGCCTGCAAGAAGGAATTGGCCACGACCTGCGTGGATTGGGTGCGGTGAGTGGCGCTGCCCATGCCGCTGCCGCCCACGAAAGCCTGGACCAGTGATTGCAGCCCGCCGCCGCTGGCCAGGCCGCCCAATAAGGAGCCCAATACATCTCCGCCGCCGCCCTGGGAGGACGGCTGCGAGGCCGCCTGTCCTCCGCCCATCAGACCGCCCAACAGCCCGCTCAGCAGGTCGCCCCCGCCGCCCTGGGAGGACGGCTGCGAGGCCGCCGACCCGCTGTCCATCAGGCTGCCAAGCAGCCCGCTCAGCGGGTCGGACGCGCCGGGTTCGGAGGACTGCTGCGCAGGGGCCTGGCCCCCGCCCATCAACCCGCCCAACAATGAGCTCAACATATCGCCGCCAGCCTGTCCGCCTTGTTGAGCGCCCTGCCCGCCGCCGAGCAAGGTTTGCAGCAGGTCCAGGGCGCCCTTGCTGTCCACCTGTTTGCCTTTGAACTGGCTGGCAGCCTGCGTCAGGTTCTGAGCATACAGCTTCCCCGATCCGCTGGAGGTGCTTTGCGAAAGCTGCCTGGCGGCGTAATTCAGCGCAGTGCTGGCCGAGGCCCCTTTTTTCTGCTGCAGAGCGTTGGTGATGGTTTGAAAGGTCTGCACCATATTGGTGCCGTGATCGCCGTTATATCCATCCGCCTCGTCCAGGGACTGCTGGTTCTCGGCCAGGGACTGGGTGACCGACTGAAAAATATTCGCTAAATCGATTTTATTCTGGGGCATGGTATCCATCCTTTTAATTGATATGAACCTTTCCGAAAGTCTGTTTCTCGTTGCCGTCCAGATCGGAAACCACGAACCCGACCACGTAATCCCCGGCGGCGGCGTACAGCTCCTTCCAGGTGAACATCTGGCTGCCGAAGGTGAGCGTCTTTCCGTTCTCGCTCACCGACCGGTAGCCGCCGCTGCCGTCCGACTCCAGCCATGTCTGGATCAGGGTGATCTGGTCGCCGGTTTGCGGGATGATCTCGCTCAGCGTGCCGGTCGGCTGCATGCCGCCGAAGCCGAACACCTGCTTCATCTGCCCGTTGCTGAAGTACATGCGAGCATAGCGGGTCTGGCCTGAGGCCGCGTCAGTATAAATCCCATCCGCCGAATAAACCGCCTCTTCGGCCGAGGCGCCGTAG
Source organism: Anaerolineaceae bacterium UBA700 (assembly GCA_002298885.1). The sequence goes on along the minus strand of DBMK01000303.1, from coordinate 11,158 downwards.
CGTTCGGGGTTGAGCAGCGCCACCACCGACTGCCGGCCGTCGCTGATGGCAAATACGGAAGGCGTCCAGGTGTATTTCAGCGTGAAGCTCTGGTTGTCGCTCCACACCGGGTAATACAGGTCGCCAACCTGGCGGGTCTTGGGGCTCTCCAGGTAATCCCTGTCGGCCACCAGGATGGATTGGCTGCCGGGATCGTAATACCCGACGAACAGGTAAACGTAACCGATGTTGCGCCCCTTCAGCGCAGCTTGCAGCGTTACGGGCTGGTCGTAGTTCGCAGAAGTGCGGGAGAGACTGAGCGCCGAGACCTCAATTTGCCCATCGCCCGGGGCAACGACGCGGGTGTTCTGGCCCGGCGCCACCGCGTTGCCCGAATCCAGCTTGAAGGTTGCGTTAGTGTAATGGAATGCCAGGAAATCGTCCCACAGCGACTCCTTGGCGAACCGGTTTGCCACCTGGGTATACGAGCGCGCCCCGGCCACCGCGTTTTGATACAACTGCGAGTTGGGGAAATAGATCGAGATGCCGGTGGACCCGGGCTTTTCTGACCCGTGCTTCTCAGAGACCACCACCTGCTTCACCTGCTCCACCACCGCCCCAGCCGCGCTGCGCACGGTTGGCGAGGAGCTCTCCTGCTCCAGCAGTTGGGCGAAGTTGCCCAAATCGATGTACGACGGCGGCACGTTTTTGCCAAAGATGCTCGTATACGACTGAGCATAGGCCTTGGCTCGCGCCACCACCGCCTGGTCGTCATTCTGCAAGGCGTAGACAAGCTGGTTGAGGCTGCCAATCAACGCCGGCACGGCATCCATGTTGGCCGCGGTCAGCGTGACCGATTTGGAGATCTGTTTGGAGAGCTGTTCCGGGTCGATATCCGCCGGGCTGCCGCCGAAGAGCCCGCCCAGGGGCGAGCCCTGGCGCAAAAAGTCGGCCCGCGCCTGCTTGTCGACAATCCGGTTATCCTTGCTGATGAAGCTGGACACGATCTGGCGGCCTAACCCGGCCCCGTCCATGCCCGGGTCGGCCTCCAGCGCCTGCAGAAAACCCGTGTAGGCCCAGCCGAGCGCCGGCTCGGTCTCCTGGGAGGTGACCGCATAGCGCGTATGCTGCGCCAGGGCGCTGTACACCTCCAAATGAGACATCAGGCAGGCATCCATGCCCACCAGCTCGAAGCGGTCCAACCCGGTCTGCTGGCGGATCTGCCCCAACGCCTGGTCGATCTCGTTGGTGTACAACATATTCCCTTCGATCGCCTGGGCGAAGGGCGCATTTGCATTGCGCGCTTTCGCTGGCAGCGGGTCCGTCCATCCGCCGGGCCAGCCCATGCCGTGGTCGGAGAGGATGAGCACGTATTTGTCCGCCGGGTAGGTTTTAATCGCCCAGGAGGCGAAATCCACCAGCACTTTCGGGTCGGACATACTCAGCTCGCCCAGGTCGGACACCATTTTGGAATGCAGGCGGAACAGGTCGTTATCTTTGGTCAGGAAATAGCGCCGGGTGGACGTCCAATCGCCATCCCCGGCGTACGCCCCATCGTAGCGGTCGATTTGGGCGACGATGTTGACCTGCTGGTTGGAGCCCACGCGCTCCGCCTCGTTGAGGTCCATGTAAATATCCTGCTCGAGGATCGGGTCGTCTGCATCCAGGTAGAGCATCACCGTCCAGGTCTGGCTCGAGCCCTTAGCGCCGGAGGTGGAAATGGGGTTGGCCGGCGCTGCGGTGCGGTCTTCGGCGGGCGTGTTGACGATCGGAGCGACCTCCTCGAGGGTGGGCTGGCCCTCCTGGGAGAGATAGTCCGGCGTGGGAGTCTCGCCCTGGCTGCCGCCCCCGCCGAAAAGCGTGTTGACCAGGAAATAGCCAATAGCCAGCAAGATGACCACGCCGACCGGCAGGCGGGTGCCGCCCGGAATCCTGCCGAACGAGCCCCCGCCGCCCGACGGCGTATAACCGCCAGAGCCTCTGCCACCCTGAGATGGCCTGCCCGGCATGTCGGCGCGGCCGCTCGGCCCATCGCTGCGCCGCCGGCGCTGCACCTCCTCGGTGTCGTTCGGGCCTCCAAAAAACACCCAGGGGGTCGACCCTAGAGCCGGCGTTCGCCATGCCTGGCCGGGCTGGAGTGCAAGCTTGCTAAAAAATAGGGGCCAGAAATTTATTATCATCTTCCCTCGATTTATTTAATTAAAATTAGGAATACAGCTAAAGTTTCAACAATTTACACGACAAGCCAAGATGTTAAGGTTGCACAAATGTCACATAGGGAAATTCAAAACTAACCCCATATCCTCCATCCGGATCGAATACCGCAACAGACCACGAATAGCTTACGCCATAATTAGCCCCCTGCGGCAATTCGTTTAGTGTAAAACTATCTGCATATCCTAAGTTCGGCGATTGGAAATAAAGTTGGGGATTATCTCCATGTAATTCAAATCGATAGCTGTCCGTCGGGGTGGCAGTGCGTTTCGTCCATTCAAAAGTATATGGCAAAGTTACAGTTCCTGCCGTCGGTTTGAGCTCGATATTGCCCATATCAAAGCTTCCAATATTGACTGTATCTCCGGCCGTATAACTAAGCAGCCATCGTGAAAGATGAACTGTCAGGCGATCACTCGAGCCCTTACCATAACAACTCACCCGATAACTCTGACCGGATCCCAGGCTGGGAACATCAAAAAACTGGAAAAGGCTTTGAGAATAACCGCTTTGGGTTGTAACCTGTTTAGTTAAAATAGCGCCCTCATAGATGTCCAGATTAAGCTCAACCGGAAAAGACATGGGATTCCCATTCATCGTTACATTTCCATAAATACCGACCGGTGTTTTTAGGATGGATGGCAAAAAAATATACGTCCAGTCATCGTTTTGTCCTACTGCGTTTGACACGCGCTGAAAATTTGCCCTCGAGGGTCGTCCTAAATCGTATGCCTGGATGTTACTGCTGGCAGCCAGACCGGCGGAGGATTGAGCGGTATGCGCTGAAAGTGGAGCGAAAACGCAAGCACAGACAAGCGCCATCGATGCAAGTAGATTGACCCTCTTGTTCCAATACGACTTCATTTTGCCCTCCCCTGGTCGCTATGAAATTTTTTGACCGTATTATGGAGTCAGGCGCGAGGCGGTCCTTTTCTCATACTTGAATTGGCCTGGTCAATCTGCAAATCACGCTCATTTTTACTTGGTTTTTTTATATTCACTATAATCATACAACTTTTCTATTTATTTATATTAATATAAAAGCCATATTGCAGGTGATTGCAAAAGCATCGTCAAACCCGCACGAACATCGTTTAATTGGGCGCAAGGTAATGGGGGTATCCCAACATGCATAAATAGTTTCAGATGGAGAATAGATCGGTCCAGTCCATTAGGAATTCGCTGTTTATATCCGCCCAACGATCCAAGGCCCGACCGTCTCGTGGGCGCGCACCAGAACCGAGAGGTGCTTTGCCCCAGGAATGACGTGCGCTTCGGAAGCAGCTCGAACCGAGGCTGCCAGGTCAGCAAACGCAAGCACCTTCTCCGGAAGGAACAGTTCATCATCGCCGCCAATCCACAAGCCGAACGGGCGATCGAGCGCTTTAAACTGTTCGTGCGGCGCGGCCGGGGTCAGGGCAACCGACATATTAACCGTGATCGCAGCCACCAGGCCCGGATCGGCTGCCAGGACCTGGGGCGGATAATTGAATTGGACGGCGTAATCGTGCCCATGCGCCGCGCCGCCGCTGGTGGCATACGCAATGAAAGCCGAGACATCCACCTTCGCAAACGGAGCCGCAATGGAAGGGCGGTCGATTTGCGCCTTCATCCCCAGTTGCGGAGAAAGGAAGACATACCCATCCACCGGAGTATGCTCCGGCAGGCTGGCGTAATTGAGCGCCAGCGCGGCTCCCGACGAATGGCCTCCCAAAAAAAGAGGCAGGCCGGGGTGTTCGCTGCGGATAAGCCCGATGAAGGCAGTGATATCGTCCCAGACCTGCTGTGGGGTAGGCGCGTCGCCGCGCGGCCCTCCCGAAGCGCCGTGGCCGCGAATATCCGGCATGTAGACCAGCGTGTCGTATCGGGCGCTCAGGCCCTGGCCCAGGTACTGATAGCCTGCTCCGGAATGCGCTCCCCCGCCGTGGTAGAACAGGAGCGCAGCGCGGGGCGAGGCGGGGATATAACGCCGGTAGGCCAGGGCAGTCCCGTCGCCGGCCTTGAGCGACTCCGTCGCAGCCAACTCGACTTTGCCGGCCTGGCGTAATTCCTGGAAAGAAAAAGATTCGTTTGACATTTTTGCTCCCTTTATAAAAAAGTCTTTTTGATTTCTTGGCCTCAACGATGGGCCAACCTTTCACCGCTCTTTGCTGCCGCTGTAACATCCAGGATAGCCTGGCTTACCTGTTGCGCATACTGCTCGTTGCCAAGGATCGAGCCATGGTCCGACCCTTCGATATAACGCGTTTCGCTATTGGAAGAATAGGCAGCAACTTCACTCTGAAGTTCAGCCAGGCGTGTCTCTTCTGACGGGGAGAGCTGGCGCGGCAGGACCGTTGCCCACAACACCATCAGCGGCAGATTGCCCAGCCGTGCGGCGGCATACTCCGGCTGATTTTGCCAGGCCGCCGCAATCCCTTCGGCATAATACGTATCAAAGGCCTGGTCCGTGGAACGCAGCGCCGTCAGGGTTGCTACCGCTTCGGGGGGATAGCCGTTCACTTGAAAGGCATTTCCATTAATAAAACGGCTGATGCCCAGGCGTGCCAAGGCCCACAGCGGGGCATTCAGAAGATCGTTATCGCGCTTCCACTGCTCGTAATCACCAGCATCTTTGAACTGGAGGACGGTATAGGCCGTATCCACCAGCACGATTCCGCTCACTTCGCCAGGGTACTGCGAGGCATAGACCCGGTTCAGGATGCCTCCAAACGAATGCCCTGCCAGCACGTATGGACCGGGAATGCCGGCCGCAGCCAGGAGGGTATGCAGCTCGTACACGATTTGGAGCGCAGAGCGCGGCTCCGGACCCGGCTCACTCCAGCCATTGCCGGCCCGGTCGTAAGCACACACCCGTTGGACCGGCGCAAGCTGCCGCTGTACCCAGAACCATTCGGCCGAGAAGCTGTATCCGCCGGCTTCCAGGATCACCGTTGGACTGCCCGAGCCCTGGCAATCGATGTGCATCTGGCGACCGTTTACGGCGATCATCCTGCCTGGGGCCTGGAAGTTCCGCCGGTCGATCTCTGTAGCGGCGGCCTGGTAAATCAGGCCGGTTACGATGAGCGTAATCAAGGTGATGCCGAACCACTTGGGAATTGAAATGAGTTTATGCTTTTTGGGGGCAGCCCCGGTGCTTACGTTCAAGGTGTCTGATTTCATTATCGCTCCTTATGCCTTGACCTCGATTGATAAAGAAATTCTAGCGAGAGCGACGGGAGCGGTCATCGTCAGAATTGACGATATTTTGGGATGCTATACGTAGATTTTGAGCTGCCTGAAGCCTGCGGTCGTCGATTAATGCGCATGCGCCTTGCGTAGCCCAAAAGGCCGCGCCAATTCAAACAACAGGCGTATAATATCATCATTAAAGGTAAATAATATCTATAATTATGACTGCGCCTGGGCTAAAATCCGCCATCTGCCCTGTCTTGATCGGACGCACCGCAATCCTCGAGGCGTTCGACCAGGTGATCGATTCAGCTGGCGAGGAGGCAGAGCCGCGGGTTATAGTACTCTCTGGCGAGGCGGGAGTTGGCAAAACGCGGTTAGCCTCAGAAATGAAAGGCCGCGCTGCGAACAGGGGATGGAAATTTTTGCAGGGGAACTGCTACGAGACAGAAGCATCGCTGCCCTACGCCCCGCTGATCGACCTGCTTCAAAACGCTTACGCATCCGGTTCGACGGAAGAAATGAAAGCCCTGTTTGGGCCGTTTGCTCCTGAGCTTGCCAACCTGCTCCCAGACCTCAGCCCTCAACTGCTTGACCCGGCTCCCACCCAGGCGTTTGAGCCGCAGCACGCCAAACACCGCTTGTTTCACCGGCTGGCCCAGTTTATCGTCCTGCTTGCGGCCGGGCAGCCAACGCTCATCGTTTTTGAAGACATGCAATGGGTCGACGAAACCAGCGTTGAGTTCCTGCTTTACCTGGCGCGTCAGTTGGCCAGCCAACATTCGAGCAGCCTGCTGCTTCTGACCCAGCGAAATAACGAAATCTCAAATACCCAGCTGCATTTCCTGGCGGAGCTGGACCGCCGCCGGTCTGTCATAGAATTCATTGTCCCGCCTCTTAGCAAAGTGGAGGTGGACGCAATGCTCACTACAACATTTAACCTTTCCCAAAAGGTGCAAACCGAGTTCCTGGATGCGGTCTACCATTTGACGGAGGGCAATCCCTTTTTCGTTGAGGAAGTTCTGAATTCGTTAATGGCTGCAGGCGAGATTTATTTCGAAGACTCGGCCGTATCGGATCTTAAACCGATCAGCGCCCTGCACATTCCACGCAGCATTCAAGATGCTGTCCAGCGGCGGATGGAGCGGCTCAGCCCGGCGGCGCGGCAGGCTCTGATTGTGGCAGCAGTTGCCGGACCCCGGTTCGACCTGGCATTGCTTCAGCACCTGACCCGGCCTTCCGATCCAGAACAAGCCGAGCGCGCCGAGCAGGAACTGTTGAACAGCATTCGCGAAATCATCAACACCCAATTCGTCGTAGAGGAGACACCTGAAACGCTGGCTTTTCGCCATGCGCTAATCCAGAAAGCCGTCTACGGCATGTTGTTAGGCCGGGAAAAACGAAACCTGCACCGGCAAGTGGCGCTGGCCATAGAGGCCATGGTCGCGGATTCTCGCCGCTTCAAACTGCATCTGGGAGAGTTGGCCTACCACTTTTACGAAGCAGGTGAATGGAGCAAAGCCCTGGAATATTCCCGGCAGGCCGGAGAAAGGGCGCAAGACCTATTGGCCCTGCCGGCGGCGGTCGAGCATTTTACCCGGGCGATCGAAGCCGCGCATCAAATATCGGTTGAACCGCCTGCAGATTTATTTCTCGCCCGCGGCCGGGCGCTAATGGATCTGGATGACTTCGCTGGCGCCCAGGCCGACTTTCAGACATCCCTTGAAACCGCCCAGGCAAACGAAGACAAGCAGGCGGAATGGAAAGCGCTGCTTGAAACAGGCGCATTGTGGGCGGGGCACGATTATACACGCTGTGGTGCCTTTTTGCAGCGCGCTCTGACGATCGCTCGCCGGCTGGAAAACCCGGCGGCCCTGGCTCACACGCTGAACCGGGTCGGCAACTGGCATTTGAACCTGGGAGACCCGGGTGAAGCTCGCCTCCAGCACGAAGAGGCCCTGAAAATCTTCGAGAATATGCAGGATCAACGCGGTGCAGCGCAGACGCTCGATTTTCTAGGAATCACCCACTATATTGGTGGAGACCTGGCGCGGGGCACAGCCAGCTACCGGCAGTCGCTGGCGCTTTTTCGCCAATTGAATGACCGCCAGGGGATGATCAACAGCCTGAAATATTTGACCGTCCGCGGCAGGTTTACGGCGGATGTCTTGGATGCGCCTTCTCTCGGCCAGTTGCTCCCGGATGGCGAAACAGCCCTCCAGATGGCGCAAGATTTAGGCTGGCGTTCAGCAGAATCTACCATCCTGACCTGCCTGGCGCAGTGCCTGGGTTCGATGGGTGACTACGGACGGGCTTTGCAGTTAGCGCAAAAGGCTCTGGAAATCGCTGAAGAAATTCAGCACTTTGAATGGGTTAGCAGCGCCAAATGGGTGCTGGGATTCCTGCATTTCGAATTGTTTGATCCGGCCGAGGCGCGCCAACTGCTCGAAGCTGCCCTTGCAATGGCGCGCCAGATCGGCTCGGCGCTTTACATCCAGGATGTCAGCGCCGGCCTGGCCCAGGCCTTAATCGGGCAAAATGACCTGGCCCAGGCAGAAGCTGTGCTGGCGCCTCTCCTGCGCCCTGGTGAACAGGCAGAATGGAGCGGCAGGCGTCTGTGCTGGTACACGTGGGCAGAACTGGCCCTGGCAAAGAACGAGCCCAACCAGACGCTCCAGATTGTTGATCGCCTGGTCGATTCAGCAGTAAACATTGAAACCTACGGGCGGCAGGCTATTCCGCACCTTACCTTCTTGCGGGGCAGGGCTCTGGTTGCGCTGGGCCAGTTTTCTCAGGCCGAATCCGAATTGCTGGCAGCGCGCGCCGTGGCCCAGGGTCAGGGCCGGCGGCCGCTGCTCTGGCGTATCCTGCATGAATTGGGCAGAATCTACCAGGCACAACAGCGGGTCGAAGCTTCCGTGGAAGCCTTTTCAGCGGCGCGTTCAGTCGTGGAAGAAATGGCTGAACGCATCCCTGACGGCGCTCTACGCCAAAATTACCTGGCCCGGGCTGCGGATACCATCCCAGGACCCCAGCCTTTATCGCCCCGCCAGGCCGCCAAAAAGGCTTTTGGAGGACTGACCGAGCGGGAGCGTGCTGTAGCTGCATTGGTGGCCTGGGGAAAATCGAACCGGGAGATCGCCCGGGAACTCATCGTTAGCGAACGGACCGCTGCAACCCACATCAGCAACATTCTCAACAAATTGGGCTTTTCATCTCGGGCGCAGATCGCCGTATGGGCGGCGGAACACGGCCTGGCGGGGGCGAGCAATGAAGAGGAACTATGATTTCGTTAAAAACCCATGCTCATTTAAAGTTTATAGGATTCGATTCTTTCTTGTGCAAGTTTTACATACGCCGGATCATTGTCGTACCCAATATATTTCCTCCCAGCCTTCAGGGCGGCGATGGCGGTGGTCCCGCTGCCCATAAAGGGATCCAGGACCACGTCGCCTTTGTAGGTGTACAGTTGGATGAGCCGGAAGGGCAGCTCGATGGGGAAGGGCGCCGGATGGCCCACCTTTTTGGCCGATTCGGGGTTCATCGTCCACACCGATTTCGTCCATTCCATGAACTGCTCTTTGGAGATGGTGTTCTCTTTGCCGGCCGGTTTTTTGCGCTCGAAAGAACCCTTGGAAAAAACCAGGATATATTCGTGCACGTCGCGTAAAACCGGGTTCGAAGCGGACTGCCAGCTTCCCCAGGCCATCGAAACGCCTGCGCCGGCGCCCTTGTTCCAAATGATCTCGCCGCGCATGTGGAAACCAATCTCGAGCATGATCTGAGAAATGAAGTCGGACAGGGGGAGATAGGGCCTGCGGCCCAAATTTGCCACGTTTATGCACGCCCGCCCGCCGTTTACCAGCACCCGGTACGTTTCCGAAAACACGCTGTGCAGCAAGTGCAGGTACTCTTTGAGCGACAGGTCTTCGTCGTACTCCTTCGTAACGTTGTAGGGCGGCGAAGTGACCATCAGGTGCAGCGAATTATCCGGGATTTCCTTCATCGCCTCAGAAGTCCCCAGGATCAGCCTGTTCTCAAACTCAACGGGGAACACGTTGTCCGGAACGGCCTCCGCGGCGCCATTTTCAGGCAGCTCGGTATACAGCCGCGAACCGTAATAGGCGGACGCGTCGTGATTGATCCGCGAGCGGGTGCCAAAGCTGCTGGTTTTCGAACCCCGTTTCACCTTCGTTCTCTTTTCCAAGGCGCTGCCCACCGTTCCTGAGGATTGTCTTTAACAGCTTTCCTAAGCCATTTTACAGGAATTTCGAGCTTTGCGGTTCTCGATTCCGGTGAGGTCGTTTCTAACAAATGACTATAATAATTTTATGGTTGCCCTATTCACCCGTCTGCGGGGGTTCCTGGGCAGAGCTTACCGCTTCGACCGGCCGGGCTGCCGGGTGCGCCTGTCGCTGCGCCAGCGCCTGCCGCTGGCGGCCTTCGGGCTGGCGCTGGTGTGGTACGCCGCCCGCCCCTCGGGGGTGGCCGTCATGGCCGTGGTGGCGCTGGGCGGGATGATCCTGCTGGCCTACCTGTGGGCGCGCAGCATGGCCCAAAAGGTGAGCGGCGAGCGCCGCCTGACCTACGCCGCGGTGCAGGTGGGCGACGAACTGGAAGAGCGGGTGACGCTGAGCAACGCTTCCTTCCTACCCATCCTGTGGGCCGAGTTCAGCGACAGCTCGAGCCTGCCCGGCTACAGCGTCACCAGCGTGCGCGCCACCGGCGACCATTCCACCACCGACTGGCGGGCGCACACCGTGTGCAGCCAGCGCGGCGTCTTCAGCCTGGGCCCGTGGGAACTGCGCCTGGGCGACCCGTTCGGCCTGTTCCTGGTGCGCCAGACCTACCTGCAGAAGAACGAAATCCTGGTCTACCCGCCCCTGGCGCCGCTGCCCGAGCGCCTGCTGCCGCGCGGCCAGGTGCAGGGCGAAGAGCGCCCCCTGCGCCAGCCGCTGCACGCCGAGACCACCGACGCCTTCACTGCCCGGCCCTTCCAGCCCGGCGACCCGCTGCGCCACATCCACTGGCCAATCACTGCCCGCCACGATATACCCTACGTCAAGGTGTTCGACCCCGAGGCCACCTCCACCGTGTGGCTGGTGGCCGACCTGGATGCGTCCGCCCACATCGGCGCGGGGGCCGAATCCAGCCTGGAGACGCTGGTGGTGCTGCTGGCCTCGCTCTCCGCCGAACTGCTGCGGCGGCGGGTGGCGGTGGGGCTGCTGGCCCAGAGCGGGCGGCGCAGCGCCGCGACGGCGGGGTCCCTGCCGGAGGGCGGGGCCGAACCGGTGGTGGTGCTGCCCGAGCGCAGCTCGCTGCACCAGTGGGACCTGCTGCGCGCCCTGGCCGGCCTGCAGCCGGCCCTCGCCTGCCCCTTCCAGCGCACGCTGGCCCAGGCGCGCAGCCTGGTGAGCGGGCGCGACCAGGTGCTGGCCGTTACCGCCTCGCTGCAGCCGGACTGGCTGGGTGAGCTGCACCAGCTCAACCGCGGCCGCCGGGGCGGGGCGAGCGTCATTCTGCTGGACCCGGCCTCCTTCGGCGCCCCCACCCCGCCGGCGGCGGTCGAGACCTTCACCAGCGTGCTGGCCGGGCAGGGGGTGCGCGCCGGCGTGGTGCGCCGCGGCGAGCTGCGCCCCATCGCCGCCAGTTACGGCGAGCTCAGCCGCTGGGAGTTCCAGACGGGCGGAACGGGCCGCATCTTCGTGCGCCACGCCCCCCGAGGGCAAAAAATTTCCCCCACCCCCGGCCCCTCCCCCAAAGGGGGAGGGGAGAGTAATTTCCGGGTTGATTT
>DBMK01000108.1 GCA_002298885.1 Anaerolineaceae bacterium UBA700 | reverse complement strand
TAATAATATACTAGTCACAGAGACACTGAGAAAGACTTTATCCACGAATTTCGCTAATAAAACAACAAATTGACACGAATATTTTAAAAAAAATTTGTGTAATTCGTTTTAATTGGTGAAATTCGTGGAAAAGATTTTTCTCAGTGCCTCTGAGTCTCTGTGGTGAAGGTTTGTTAGCATAACCAGCTCATTATAATGTCTCTGCAACGCGCAAGGCAGGGTAAAATAAAGACATATCATAATCAGGGAGGAAATATGAGACGTTTACCGGCATTCATTGCAGGGATTGTGGTCTTTCTGGGGCTGGCGGTGGGGGCCTATTTTTGGGCCACCGGTCTGATCGATTCGATCTATGCCTATCGCTCACCGCTCAAAGACACGCCGCCCCAGCCAGGCCCCGCCCTGGGGCAGCCGGCGACGCGCCGGGTGGTGTTCGTGTTGATCGACGCCCTGCGCTACGACACATCCCTCAAAGCCGATACGATGCCGGTCTTGAACCAACTGCGCCAGCAGGGCGCCTCGGCGCGCATGAACAGCCGCTCGCCCTCTTTCTCGGAACCGGGCTACACCACTCTGCTGACCGGCGCCTGGCCGGATATTAGCGACGGGCCGGCTGTGAACCTGGACTACGCCGATATCCCCACCTGGACCCAGGATAACCTGTTCTCGGCGGCGGTCCGCGCTGGACTTAAAACCGCCGTATCCGGCTATTACTGGTTTGAAAAGCTCATACCGCAGACCGCGGTCAGTGAGTCATTCTACACCCCCGGCGAGGACCGGGCGGCGGACCGCCAGGTTGTGGACGCTGCCCTGCCCTGGTTGGAAACCGGCAAGGACCAGTTGATCCTGATCCACATCGACCAGGTGGATTACGCCGGACACCACGAGGGCGGGCCGCGCGACCCGCGCTGGGACCAGGCCGCCAAGCGCGCCGACGACCTGCTGGGCGAGGTCCTGGCAAAGCTGGACCTGCAGAAGGACACCCTCCTGGTGGCCAGCGACCACGGGCAGATCGACGCTGGCGGGCACGGCGGACCGGAGCCGATCAACCTGGTCGAGCCGTTCGTGCTTGCGGGGGCCGGCGTGCGCCCCGGCACGTACGGCGACATCCAGATGGTTGACGTTGCGCCCACCCTGGCCGCCCTGCTGGGCACGAATATCCCGGCCGCGGCCCAGGGCCAGGCGCTGGTCCAGCTACTCTCCTTGCCGCAGTCTAGCAGCAACGCCCTCCCGGCGGCCCAGGTGGCCCAGCAGTCCCAACTGGTGACGGACTACGCCAGGGCCATCGGCGAATCGATCACCCTGCCGGCCGCAACGGATGTTGCCGCCTACCAGGCCGCGCTGGATGCAGCCCACGCCGCCCGCCTGGGGCGCGAGCGCCTGCCGCGGGCCATTCTTTCGGCAATTCTTTTCCTGCTCCCGCTGGTTTTAATTTTGCGCCACCGACGCAGCACCGTGCTGTGGTTCGTGGGCGGCGCCCTGGTTTTCGCCGCCTTGTTCAATTTGCGCTACGCCGTGCTGGACGGCAAGACCTATTCGCTCAGCTCGGTGACCGGTGCCAACGACCTGATCGTATACTGCGCCGTCACCGCCGGAATCGCACTGACTGCGGCCTGGCTCTTTGCCAGCCTGGGGTTAGGCCTGTTCCGCCAGGCGCCTCTGCCGGCGGTCCGCGGCGCCCAGGGCCTGGCCGCGATGACGATCTACCTGCTGCTAATCCCGGTGCTGGTGCATTTCAGCCTGAATGGAATCACGCCCACCTGGACCCTGCCGGAGTTTTGGTCGGCATTTGTGGCGCTGCTGTCGCTGGTGCAGATTCTGATCGTGGCCGTTTTAGGATTGGTGCTGATGGGAGTGACGGCGTTAATTGCAGGGTTGAGAAAACAAGCGTAATAGCAGGGGCGATCGCGACGAGGGTGAAGCATTCGGAGGGATGGATCTGGACACCAGATGGGAATGTTGCCGAATGCTTTTCCCCTACGCATCGACCTATATCAAAGGGGGATGCCCAACTCCGAGATAATTCACTATTAATTTTGCGCAGTTTTCGTGCTATATTATTCATTATGGGGACGAATCGGGGATTTCGATCTGTTTGGATCCGCCTGGGCCTGGGGGTGCTGGGTTACCTGGCTGTGCTGTTGATCCTGACCTGGCTGATGCAGCGCTATTGGATCCTGCAGAAACTCAACTTTGGGGATGCATTGTTCGTGATGGGCGTGCTGGCTTGCGCGGTTGCAAGCGCAGGGATGATGCGCAACCCGTACGGCGAGATGCTCAGCCCATTGGGGGTGCATGCGCACTCTATAGAGGCTACTGAGGAAGAGAAACGCACCCAGGCCATTGCCACATTTGTAGAGCAAAGAGCCTTTGGCGTTCGTCTGCTCACCGCCGGGCTGCTTACCATCCTGCTATCGGTGTTGGTCGTGTACGTAAAATAATAAGAAAAATTCCTTTTGAAGAACTTCCCGGTTATAATAGAAAAGTTAAGCCTGCAATTCGCTTTCCGGTAAGAGCTGCCACGACAAATCCATACCAGTTCCAGCCCAAGGAGACCGAATGACCTCTGGCTACTACCGTTTTCCCACGCTGCACAATGATACGATCGTGTTCGTCTGCGAGGATGACCTGTGGACAGTGCCGGCCCAGGGCGGCACGGCGCGCCGCCTGACCTCGAACCTGGGCGAAGTCTCCTATCCCTGGCTTTCGCCGGATGGCAGCCAGATCGCCTTTGTTGGGCGCGAGGAGGGACACCCTGAGCTGTACGTGATGCCCGCCGAAGGTGGGCCGGCCCGCCGCCTGACCGCTATGGGCGGGTGGCTTGTGCAGACCGCCGGCTGGACCGCGGACGGCAAGATCATATTCTCGAACAACGCCGGGCAGCCTTTCAACGTCCTGCAATACCTGTACACCATCCCGGCAGGCGGCGGAATGCCGCAACAGCTAGCCCTGGGCCCGGCTCGAGCCATTGCCTACGGGCCGCAGGGCAGCGTGGTCATCGGGCGCAACACGCGCGACCCGGCACGCTGGAAACGCTACCGCGGCGGCACCGCAGGGCAGTTGTGGATTGACCCGGACGGCGGGGGAAATTTCCGCCCGCTGGTAAAGCTCAACGGCAACCTGTTCAGCCCGATGGCTATCGGCGAGCGAGTGTATTTCCTGTCAGACCACGAGGGCAGCGGCAACGTCTACTCCTGCCTGGCAGATGGCAGCGACCTGCGCCGCCACACCGACCACCAGGATTTCTACGCCCGTAACGCCTCCTCCGACGGAAAACGCATCGTTTACCACGCCGGGGCGGATCTGTACCTCTTCGACCCGCAGTCCGGCGAAACCCGACCGGTGCCGGTCCAGTTCTATTCGCCCCAGGTGCAGCGCGCCCGGCGCTTCGTCGACCCGGAGCGCTTCTTCAACGAGTTCGACCTGCACCCGCATGGGCACGCCCTGGCGGTTTCGGCTCGCAGCCTGGTGTACACCTTCACCAATTGGGAAGGCCCGGCATTCCAGCATGGCGACCCGGCCGCCGGGGTGCGCTACCGCCTGCCGGCCTGGCTCAACGACAACCTGCACGTGCTTGCGCTGAGCGACGAAGGCGGCGAGGAGACTTTTGTAATCCTGACTGCCGACGGGACGCAGCCGCCCCGCAAGCTGCCCGCCCTGGATATCGGACGCCCGGTAGACATTGCCGTCCACCCATCCAAGGACCAGGTGGTCTTCAGCAACCACCGCCGCGAGCTGCAGTTCCTGGATCTGGAAACGAACGAGCTGAAGCAGATCGACCGCAGCCTGTATAACCCCATCGCCGGATTCGGCTGGTCGCCGGACGGGGAGTGGCTGGTGTACAGCATTTCGCTCTCCCTGCAGCGCAGCGGGCTCAAGCTGTGGAAGGTCGCCACGGGCGAGACTTTCCCGCTGACCAACCCGGTGCTGCGCGACGTAAACCCGGTCTTCGAGCCGCACGGCAAATTCATTTATTTCCTGTCCTACCGCACCTTCGACCCTGTCAACGACAACATGGCGTTCGACCTGACCTTCCCGCGCGGCGTCAAGCCCTACCTGATCACGCTGCAGAAGGACACGCCCTCTCCGTTCATGCCTTACCCCAACTTCGGCGAACTGCCCAAGGATAAGGACGAAAAAGACCCGGACAAAGAGGACGAAATGCCGAGCGCCTCGCTGCCGGCGGAAGCGACCCCCCTTGAGCAAAGCGAGGCGGAGCCAGAGCCAAAAGAGGCCGTCCCGCCCGCCGGCGAGCAAAAACCAGAGCAAAAGAAGGAAGACGGCGAATCGAAGCCGGAGCCGATCGTGATCGACCTGGAAGGCATCCAGGAGCGCATCCTGGCCTTCCCCACCCGCGAAAGCCGCTTTGGGCGCATTCTGGGCACGGCGGATTCAAAGGTGTTCTATTCGGTCTTCCCACTGGATGGCACGCTCGGCGAGCCCGAGAACCACGGCGAGCCATCGGCGCGCGGCACCCTGCTGTTTTACGATTTCGAAGACCGTAAAGAAGACCATTTTATGAATGGGATCAGCAATTTTACGGTCGGTGCGGACGGGCGCACCCTGGCGATCCGGGCTGGCAACCGGCTGCGGGTGGTCAAAACGAGCTTCAAGCCGGACGGGGACGATGCGCCGGGACGCAAGAGCGGCTGGATCGACCTGGGGCGCATTAGGGTGCCGGTGGTGCCGGCGGCGGAATGGCGGCAGATGCTGCGCGAGATCTGGCGCCTGCAGCGCGACCAGTTCTGGACGCCGGACATGTCGCAGGTGGACTGGGTGGACATTTACGAACGCTACCTGCCGCTGGTGGACCGGGTGGGGACGCGTTCCGAATTCTCGGACCTGGTGTGGGAGCTGCAGGGCGAGCTGGGCACCTCGCACTGCTACGAGTTGGGTGGCGATTACCGCCCCCAGCCGGCTTATCCGCAGGGGTCGCTGGGCGCCGATTACGCCTACGACGAAGCCTCCGGCGGCTGGAAGATCACCCACATCGTGCGCGGGGATTCGTGGGAAGAGCGAGCCAACTCCCCCCTTAACCGGCCGGGCGTGCTGGTCAAAGAAGGCGACGTGCTTCTGGCGATCAACGGGCGCCGCCTGGGGCGGGATCTGCCCCCGTCGGAAGCCCTGATCAACCTGGCGCACACCGACGTCACCCTGACTTTTGCCGGCCCGAATGAGACCAGCCCGCATCTTGTCACGGTCAAGACCATCGGCGGCGAGGAACCGGCGCGCTACCGCGAATGGGTGGAAACCAACCGCCGGCGCGTCCACGAAGCCACGGACGGCAAGGTGGGTTACCTGCACGTGCCGGACATGGGCAGCCCCGGCTACGCCGAATTCCACCGCGGCTACCTGGGCGAGGTGGAGCGACCGGGGTTGATCGTGGACGTGCGCTTCAACCGCGGCGGCTACGTATCGCAATTGCTGCTCGAAAAGCTGGCCCGGCGCCGCCTGGGCTACGACCAGACGCGCTGGTCCGCCGAGCCGGAGCCTTTCCCGCGCGAATCGGTGCTGGGGCCAATGGTGGCGCTGACCAACGAATTCGCCGGCTCGGACGGGGACATCTTCAGCCACAGCTTCAAGCTGATGGGCCTGGGCCCGCTGATCGGCGTGCGCACCTGGGGCGGGGTAATCGGATATTACGAGCCGAAGATGCTGGTGGACGGCACCTCGACCACCCAGCCGGAGGCCTCGTTCTGGTTCAAGGACGTGGGCTACGGGTTGGAGAACTACGGCACCGACCCGGACATCGAGGTGGACAACACCCCCCAGGATTACATCGCCGGGGTTGACGCCCAGCTCCAGCGCTCGATCCAGGAGATCCAGCGCCTAATGGCAGAAAACCCGCCCACCCTGCCGGACCTGTCGCAAAAACCGAGCCGGGCCGCGCCGAAACTGCCCGGCAGGTAATAACTAATATCTTAAGTGCATTGAATCGTAGTGACGACTTTAGTCGTTCTTCGCGTGCTAAAACGACTAAAGTCGTCACTACGATTCTTCGCCTCGTTCTGATAATACGATCCCCGCGGGCAAATTAAGATGTAGGTAACAAGGGCATGGGAGGCCCTTCGATGGCCAGCCGCTCGGACAGGGCGGCGCGCATCGCTGTGCGGTCGTCCCAGGGGTATTCGGTCTCGCCGAAACACATCGACTGCTCGTGGCCCTTGCCACAGGCGATCACCAGGTCGCCGGGGCGGGCCAGGCCGACGGCGGTGCGGATGGCCAGGGGGCGGTCAGGAACGCGCAGGAAGCTCTGGCCCTCCACACCGCCGCGGGATATCGCCGCGGCGGCCATCTCGGCCAGAATCTCGTCCAGCGATTCGGTACGCGGGTCCTCAGCAGTTAGGATGCTCAGGTCGGTCAGTTCGGCCGAGACCTCGGCCATCAGCCGGCGCTTGGCGCGGTCGCGCAGGCCGGCCGAGCCGAACACGGCGATCACCCGCCCCGAGGTCATCTGGCGCGCTGTCTGCAGGGCCACACGCAGGGCATTGGGGGTGTGGGCAAAATCCACGATGGCGGTAAAGTCCTGCCCGAGGGAAATGCGCTCCATGCGCCCGGGGACGCCGTGCACGTCCGCCAGACCTCGAGCCGCCGCCTCCGGCGAAATGCCCAGGCCGACAACGGTTGCGGCGATAGCCGCCAGGCAGTTGGACACGTTGTACTCGCCGACCAGGGCGCAGTCCACCGGAAAGGCAAAACCCGGCCCGTGGGCGGTGAAGTGCAGCCCGTCGCCGTCCTGGCGCAAATCCTCGACCCACAAGTCGGCCTCATTATTTAAGCTATACGCAACCCGGCGGGTCGACGCAAGGGCCTGTAGAAAAGGATAGGAACTGTCGTCCTTGTTCAACACTGCCAGGCGCGGGTTGCCGCGCGGCTTTGCCGTCGTATCCGCCAGGCTGGTGATCAGGCGCGATTTGGCGGCGAGATAGGCCTCGTATGTGCGGTGATAATCCAGGTGCTCGTGGGTGACGTTGGTGACCACGCCGACGTCGAACTCGCAGCCGGTCACCCGGTGCTGGTCCAGGCCGTGCGAGGTGGCTTCGAGCACCACGTGGGTCAGCCCGGCGTCGAGCATGCGCGCCAGGTAGCGCTGGATATCCGGGGCCTCTGGCGTGGTGACGTGGAAGCCGGTATCGATGATTTCGGTGCCGATGACGGCGTTGACCGTCGAAACGATGCCCGCGCCCAACCCGGCTGCCATCAAGATATTGAAGATCAGGGTGGCGGTGGTGGTCTTGCCGTCGGTGCCGGTGACGCCGATAACAGTGAGCTGGCGCCCTGGAAAACCATACAGGGCGGCTGAGAGATACGCCAGCGCCAGGCGGGTGTCTTCGACCAGGACGTACGGCACGTCCATGTTTTCCGGGCGGCGCGAGCAGACCACCGCAATCGCGCCGTTGAGCACGGCGGAGGGGATGTACAGGTGACCGTCGGTTGAAAGGCCGACCAGGGGCACGAAAACGTGGCCCGGCTGGACGGCCCGCGAATCGAAGGCAATCCCGGTCACCGGTGCGTCCGGCAGCGGGGTTGCCGCCAGCGGCTTGAGAGGTGTTTTCGCCAGTAATTCGGAAAGCGTTTGGGGGAGGAAACCAGTCATCGAATTATTCTAATCCATTTTTGAGGTTGTTCCGGGCAGCGTTGCTGCCCGGAACAACCCAAAAATGGATTTTAGCTTTCAATACACGCCGAAAGCTGAGGCGGCGGCGGTAGAGAGGGAATAAAAGGGGGCGATGACCACCCCCAGGGTGACGATGCCCACCAGGCACACCACCAGAGCCACCTTCCAACCCGGCACGCTGGTCAGCGGACGGGCCTCGTCCTCGGAGCGGTAGACGTAAACCACCTTGAGCACCGTCAGATAGTAGTACAGGCCGATAATCGCATTCAGGATGCCGACGATGGCCAGCCAGAGCATGCCCTGCTGGATGGCGGCGCCGAAGACCAGGAACTTGGCGAAGAAGCCGGCGAATGGTGGGATTCCGCCCAGTGAGAGGAACGCCGCCAGCAGCGCCAGGGCCAGCCCCGGCGAGCGCCGGCTGAGCCCGGCGTAGGCCGAAATCTCGTCCGAGCCGACCGCACGGCCGACCACGGTGACGATGCCGAAGGCTGCCAGGTTGGTCACCAGGTAGGCCATCAGGTAGTACACCGCCCCGGCGGCGCCGTATTGGGTGTCGGCGGCAATTCCAATCAGGATGTACCCGGCCTGGGCGATTGAGGAATAGGCCAACAGGCGCTTGATGTTTTTCTGTGCCAGCGCCAACAGGTTGCCCACCAGCATGCTGGCCGTGGCCAGGATGGCCACCAAGATCGACCAGATAGAGGCCAGGCTGGGGAAAGCCACCCACATCACCCGCAGCAGCACGGCAAACCCTGCCGCCTTGGAGGCGGTGGAGAGGAAACCAGCAACCGGGGTCGGGCTGCCCTCGTACACATCCGGGGCCCAAAAATGGAACGGCACGGCCGAAATTTTGAAGCCAAAGCCCACCAGGATCATGACCAGGGCAGCGATGGCGGCATTGATCGGCACGCCCCCGGCGGTGAGGGCCTGGGCGATGCTGGCAATGTTGGTCGAGCCGCTGAACCCGTACAGGAAGCTGAACCCAAAGAGCATGACGGCCGAAGTCATGGCGCCGTAGAGCAGGTATTTGATGCCCGATTCGACCGATTTCTGGTCGACGGTGACGAAACCCGCCAGGACGTAGAGCGGGATGGAGGTGGTTTCGATGGCAAGGTAGAGCATGATCAGGTCGGTGGCCGAAGCCATCAGGCTCATGCCGAGCGTGCTGACCAGCACCAGCACGTAGAACTCGCCGCGCTCGCGCACCGGCTCGCTCTCCATGGCAAACAGAGCAGTCATGGCTGCCCCGGTGAGGAACAACATGCGGAAGAGGAATCCGCCGTGGTCGAAGCTCAGCATGCCGCCCCATATTACCACCGGTGCAGCGGCCGGCTGGCTGAGGGCCACGGCCAGGACGGCGATCACCACCAGGCCGCCGGCGGTGACCCACCCCAGGAAATTGCGCCCCTGCTTACCGCGAGTGGCCAGGTCCAGCACAAGCACAACCACTGCCAGCACCAGGAGGCCGATCTCGGGAATGATAGCCTGAACCATGGGGAAAATTTGATCAGCAGTCATGTTCAGGCACCTCCCAGCAGGGCAAGGATCGATTTAACTCCCGACTGCACCATCGGGGCCATCATGGAGGGGAACCAGCCCAGCCCGATCATGATCATCGAGAGCAGGCCGATGGCCAGTTTGTCGAAACCGGTCACATCCTGGACATCCGCAAATTCGGCCGGCAGGTCGCCAAAGAAAACCCGCCGCACCACCATGAGGATATAGGCCGCGGTGATCACCACACCGATGATAGCGATGATCGCAATAATTGGCGTCGACTGCCAGGCACCCATGAAAATGGGAAATTCAGCATTGAAACCCGAGAAACCCGGCATGCCCATCGAGACCAGGCCGCCGACAATGAACCCGGTGGCCGCCCAGGGCATCTTCTTGAAGAAGCCGCCCAGCTTGGTGATCTCGCGGGTGTGCGCCCGGTCGTACACCATGCCGACCACGGCAAAGAAAAGGCCCGTCATCACCCCATGCGAGAACATCTGCATGCCTGCGCCCAGCAGGCCTTTTTCATTCAGCGTGGCAAAGCCCAGCAACACCAGGCCCATGTGCGACACCGACGAAAAGCCGATGACGTATTTAAAATCGCTCTGGATCATGGCGATAAATGCGCCGTAGACGATGTTGATGGTGGCCAAGATCAGGATCAGCCAGGCCCAGGAACGGGCGCCCTCCGGCAGAAGCTCGATGCCCACCCGCAGCGCCGCAAAGGCGCCCACCTTCATCTCCACGCCGGCCAGCAGCATGGAGATAGCCGTCGGGGCGGCCACGTGGCCGTCCGGGGCCCAGGAATGGAAGGGGAAAATGCCGCCCAGGATGGCGAAGCCCATGAACACGAACGGGAACCAGAAACGCTGGAAATCGACGCTGAAACCGGCCTTGGCCAGCTCGAGCATGTCAAAGGTGAGCTTGCCCGAGCCGAAGTAAATCGCCAGCGCCCCCAGCAGGGCAATCACCGAACCGATGAACAGGTACAGGGTGAGCTTCATGCCGCCGTATTCGCGCGTCTTCTGCCAGCCGTACATAACGATCATCAGATACTTTGGGAAGACAGCCAGCTCGAAGAAGAAGAATAACAGGAACAGGTCCAGGGATGAAAAGACGCCGAAGACACTCGCCGCCAGGAAGAGCAGGAAGGCGAAGAACTCGCGCGGCCGTTCCTGCACGTTCCACGAGATCAACACGCCGCAGAAGACGATCACGCCAGCCATCAGCACCAGCGGCGTGCTGATGCCGTCCACGCCCACGTAATAGGAAATGCCCAGGGCCGGCAGCCAGGGCACCTTCTCGACGAATTGGTAGCCGCCGGCGGACACGTTATAGTTGGCATAGACCCAGGCCGAGAGCAGCAAATCCAGCACGGCCGCGGCCAGGGCCACACCGCGGATCCAGTCCTTGCGCTCCGCTGGCAGGAGCAGGATGATAACCCCGGCGGCGAGTGGAATGAAGATGATCAGGCTGAGAAAAGGCAGCATTGATTCACCCCTTAGAATTTGAGGAACATGATAGCGCGGTTGATCAGGTCCAGCAGCGACGCCGGCCAGAAACCGATCACAAGCATCAGCGCCATGAGCGGCGCAATCACCACCAGCTCGCGCACGTTAATCTCGGCCAGGTGGTGGCCCCATTTTTCGTTGAGCGGCCCGTGAAGCACCTGCTTGAGCGCTTTGAGTACGTAGGCTCCGGTGAAGAATAGGCCGATCATGCTCAACGCGGTGGCCAGGGTGAAGACCGGCCAGGCCCCCCGCACCACCATGAATTCGGAGACGAAGCCGCCCAACCCCGGCAGCCCCAGCGAGCCCATCGCCGTAAAGACGAGCACCAGGCCGTAGATTGGAATCACGGCGAAGAAACCGCCGAACTCATTCAGGTTACGGGTGTGGGTGCGCTCGTAGATCACGCCGACGAGGAAGAACATGCCGGCCGCAGAAAGTCCATGGTTGAACATCTGCAGCACCGCCCCGTTCAGGGCAATGTTGGCGTCGGCAGTGCCGGCGGCCCAGGCGGCGGCCGCAATCCCCAGCACCACGAAGCCCATGTGGTTGACCGAGGAATACGCCACCAGGCGTTTGAAATCCGTCTGGCCGTAGGCGCTGAGCGCGCCCAGGATAATGGCCAGCGTGCCCAGGGCCGCCAGCCAGCCGGCGTAGGTGTGGGCCTGGGCCGGGAAGAGCGGCAGCACCAGGCGCAGGAAGCCGTAGGCGCCCAGTTTGAGCAGCACCCCCGCCAGGATCATCGAGCCGCCGGTGGGCGCCTCGGTATGGGCGTCGGGGAGCCAGGTGTGGAAAGGCCAGACCGGCACTTTGATGGCAAAGGCCACCACGAAGGCCCAGAAAGCAATCGACTTGACCGTCTCGACCGGCAGTCCCATCAGCGTACCCGTAGACAGCCCAGGCCAAACCGTGAACAGCTTTTCCAGGTCGTACGTTCCGGAAACGACGCCGATGAGCTGGATCGAAAGCAGCAGGCCCAGCGACCCGGCGATGGTGTAAAGAATAAATTTTAATGAAGCGTAATTACGGTTCGCGCTGCCCCATTGGGCGATCAGGAAGTACATCGGCACCAGGCCCACTTCCCAGAAGACGAAGAACAGCATCAGGTCGAGCGCCATGAACACGCCCAGCAGGCCCGTCTCCAGCACCAGGAAAAGGAACATGAAGGGCTTGACCCGCTCGGCAACGCTGAAGGAGGCCAGCAACGCCAGGGGGATGAGCAGCGTGGTCAGCAAGATCATGGGCAGCGAGATGCCGTCGATCCCCAGGTGGTAGGAGGCCGATATGGCAGCGTACCAATCCACCTTCTCGACGAACTGGAAGCCGGGCGTGCCGGATTTGAACTGCGCCCACACCACCAGCGACAGCACAAAGGGCACCAGGCTGGCGCCCAGGGCAAACCAGCGGATCAGCCTGGGCCTCGAGGCCGGCAGCAGCAGCACGATGAGCCCGCCCAGAGTGGGGAGAAACAGGATCAAGGATAAAAGGTGACTGTAGATAAAGTCCATTTTTTCATCCCCCCACGAAGCTATGCAAGAAGAGGATATAAATGACGCTGACGACCACCACCAGCAGGATGGTGATGATCATGTACTGCTGGATGCGCCCGGTCTGCCAGCGGCGCAGGATGCCCCCCAGGCCGCGCGTACCGGAGCTGAGTGCATCCCCGGCGCCATTGATCACCGGGGCGTCGAAACCGGTGCGGAAGACTGTGCCAAGCACCCAGGCGGCGCGGGCGATGAAGTGCAGGATGCCGTCGATCACGCCGCGGTCGATCCATTTGTAGGAGAAGGTCTCGGCGAGCCATTTGGCCGGGCGGACGAAGACCAGGTTGTAGAGCTCGTCAACGTAATATTTATTCTTGAGCACGCGGAACAGGCCGGGCGCCGCCTTCTGCACCGGGTCGGCCTGGCCGACGGCAACGTTGCGGTATACCAGCCAGCCCAGGTACAGGCCGCCCAGCGAGACCACCAGCGAGGTCAGCAGCGGCACCAGGCTGTGGCCCTCGGCCAGGGCCGATTCGCCGAGCATGCTGCCGACGAACGTGCCGAACCAGTTGGGCACCAGGCCGCCCAGCACCGGAAAGTCGCCGGGAATGCCCAGCCAGCCGAAGCCCACGGCGAAGACAGCCAGCACCACCAGCGGCAGGAGCATCACCCACGAGTTCTCGCGGGCGTGCTCGGCGCTGCGGGTGCGCGCCTCGCCCAGGAAGGTCAGCGTGATCTGGCGCATGGTGTAAAAGGCGGTCAGCAGGGCCGCCAGCGCCAGGGTGCCGAAGACCACATACTGCCCGCCGTTGAAGGCCCCTGCCAGGATGCTGTCCTTGGACCAGAAGCCGGCGGTGATCAGCGGGAAGCCGGAGAGGGCAAACCCGCCGATCAGGAAGGTCCAGAAGGTGAAGGGCATCTTACGGCGCAGGCCGCCCATGTTGAACATATTCTGCGGGTCCACTTCCTCGCCGGTGTGCAGCACGCCGTGTTCAACGCCGTGGATGACCGAGCCCGAGCCGAGGAAGAGCAGCGCCTTAAAGAAAGCGTGCGCCACCAGGTGGAAGGCGGCGGCCACGTAGGCGCCCACCCCCAGGGCGGCGATCATGAATCCGAGCTGCGAGATGGTGGAATAAGCCAGGACGCGCTTGATGTCATTCTGGGCCAGGGCAATGGTGGCCGAAAAGAGGGCGGTGAACGTGCCGATGACGGCCATCGCCGTCATCGAGGCGGTGAGCGGCTGCCCGGAGGTCCAGCCCAAAGTGGCCAGCGGGAAGAAGCGCAGGGCCAGGTAAATGCCGGCCGAAACCATGGTGGCAGCATGGATCATCGCCGAAACGGGGGTCGGGCCTTCCATGGCGTCCGGCAGCCACACGTGCAGCGGGAACTGGGCCGATTTGCCGATAACGCCGATGAACATCAGCAGGCTGATCAACCCGGCCCAGCTCATGCCGAGGATGCCGGAGGCGGCGGACAAGGCCTGGGTGTTCTGGAAGATGGCCGAGTAGCTCAGGCTGCCGGTGACCGAATACAGCGCCACCAGCCCCAACAGCAAGAACACGTCGCCAAGGCGGGTGGTCATGAAGGCCTTGATCATGGCGTCGCGCGCTGAAGGCTTGGCGTACCAGAAGCCGATCAGCATGTAGGAGCAGAAGCCCATGATCTCCCAGCCCACGTACAGGGTCAGCAGGTTATCACTGAGCACCAGGGTGAACATGGCGAAGGCGAAGAGGCTGATCAGGGCGAAGAAGCGGGCGTACATGGGCTCGATGGAGGGGACGCGGTGGGTATGCCCTCCGGATCCGGACTTGCGGCGGTCGTGGACGGTTGCGCCGTGCGGAGGCAGGCCGGGATGGTCCGCATCGCCCTTGGGCGCGCCGTAATTGTGGTACGCCACCGAGTAAATGAAGATCATGAGGACGGTCCAGGCCACGAAGAACAGGGTGACGGCGGTCAGCGGATCGACCTGCACCCCAATATTGAGCGCCGTGGCGCCGGTGGGCAGCCAGGCCAGCGAGCTGGCGAAGGGCAGTTTGGCCAGGTCGCCAGTGTTTAGCGCCTGGATGAAGATGTACATGCTGGCCAGCCAGGAAAGCCCCGCCCCCACGAGGGCCAGGGTGTGGCTGATAACGTTCGAACGATTTGCAAAAAGAATGATCAGGAAAAATGCCGCCAGCGGGAAGGCTGGAATGAGCCACATCAACGAGACGATATTCATTCCACCTCCCCCTATCCTTTTAGCAGGCTCATGTCGTCGGCGATGACGGTCTCGCGCCGGCGGTAGGCCGAAATGATCAGCGCCAGGCCCACGGCAGCTTCGGCGGCGGCGGCAACGAACACGATGGCCACGAAGGCCAGGCCGCGGGACGGCTCGAGCTGGGCGTTGCCGGCAAAGAAATAACGCCAAAAAGCAAGCAGGTTCACGTTGACNNCCCCATCAACATGACCACAGCATTCTTACGCGATAAAACCCCAAACAGGCCGATGCAGAATAATGCAATCGAAAAAGCCAGGTACCAGTAGAGTGGGATCATCCTTTGCCTCCCTTTCTATCCGCGGCGATGTAAATGGCGCCGATCAGCGCCGCCAGCAGCAGCACCGAAGCCACCTCGAAGGGGATGGCGTACTTGGCCGGGTCGACCAGGTCCAGGCCGAATTGGGTCAGCGCCCCCGGATCTGGGCTGGCGGCGGGGCCGGCCTGAAAGCCGGGCCAGGGGTACATGGCCACCATCAAGCCGGTAAACAGGGCCAGGGCCGAGAGCATGGCCACCCACCAGTTCTTGTTGAAGCGCGGGGTGGGGTCGTCTTTATTCTGGCGGGTGAGCATCACCGCCATGATGATCAAGATGGCGATGGCGCCGATATACACCAGCACCTGCACCACTGCATAGAAACTGGCTTCCAGAAAAGCGAACAAGACCGCCACACCGAAAAGGGTGAGCACCAGCCACAAGGCGGAGTGCATCAGGCCGCGCGCGGTGACCACGCACACGGCCGAAACCAGAGTCACCAGGGCGACGAGGATGAAGAAGATTTGCAGGATCACGATGCGCCTCCTTCGGTCGGCGAGGTTGGCTGTTCCGGCCGAGCCACCGGGCGCGGCTCCAGCGCCACCACCTGGCGCTCCTTATGGGTCAGCACGTTGTGGAACGAGTCGGAGATGGCCCAGAAGACCAGGGCGTTGGTGGCCAGCAGGATGATACTGCGTACGATAATGTGAACGGTCGGATTCATCGAAGAGAGCAGGTTGGCCGTGCCTTTGTCGACCAGGGCCACTCCCGCCAGCACCACCAGCGAAATCGGGGTAAGCACTTTCCAGTTGATGTTCATCATCTGGTCGATGCGGAAGCGCGGCAGGCTGAAGCGCACCAGCAAGCCGGCGAAATAGACCACGAGGGTTTTAATGCCCAGGTAAACGAACCCCAGAATGGGGATCTGGTCAGCGCCGGGGCCGCGCCAGCCGCCCAGGAACAGGACGGAAAAGAGCACGGCGATGGTGAAGGCGTGCAGGAAATCGCCGACGAAGAAGAAACCGAACTTCAGACCGGAATACTCGACGTTAAAGCCGGCCACAATTTCCGATTCAGCCTCCATCAGGTCGAACGGGGCGCGCCCGTTCTCGGCCAGCGAGGTAATAAAGAAGATCGCCGCCGCCACCGGGGCCGTGACAATATACCAGACGTCTTGCCCACGCACGATCTCGGTCAACTTCATCGAACCGGAGAGCATCACCGGTAGGAGCAGCGAAATGACCATCGGTACTTCGTACGAAATTAGCTGGGCCACAGCGCGGAAGGCGCCCAGCAGGGCAAATTTGTTGTTGGACCCCCAGCCCGCCATAACGATGCTCATTTCCGCCAGCCCGCCAACCGCCACGATGTACAGGACGCCGACGTTGAGGTCGTTTCCGAACATAGTTATGGAAAAAGGAACCACGGCCCAGATCATGATCACCGCGGCCACTGACAGGACCGGGGCCAGGTTGTAGACCACAACATCTACTCCTGCCGGCGTGACGAATTCCTTGGTGAAGATTTTGAGCATGTCGGCCACGGCCTGGACGAGGCCGAATGGCCCGACCCGGTTGGGGCCCAGCCGGTCCTGGACGCGCCCGCCGATCTTGCGCTCGGCCCAGATGAGGAACAGGCAGAAGACCAGCGACCCGGCCACCAGGATGAACGCCCCCACCCCAAACCCAATAGCCTGGACCGTCGTTTCGGGCAGGCCCCAGGAACGCAACAGGTTCAAGAACCACTGGCTCAAGACGCCGTATGGATCACTCCAAAAAATGGGCATCGGCGCCTCCTACTGCCATTCCAGCGCGCCCTTGCGGATGGCATAGACCAGCCCACCCAGCAGGATAGCGATGAAGATAACCGCTTCGACGATCATGTAAAATGTGAGCTGGTTGTAGGCCAGCGCCCAGGGATAAAGGAAAATCGTCTCTACGTCAAAGATCAAAAAGACCAGGGCATAGACGTAATACTGCGCCTTAAACTGGACCCAGGTGTCGCCAACTGTTTCGATTCCGCACTCGTAGGTTGAATTTTTGATCGGGGAGGGTTTCTTAGGGCCCAGGATGCCAGCGATGACAATCGCGGCTGCTGGCAAAAGCAAGGAAAGCAGCATGAAGATGCCGATATACAGCCAATCATTCAGCATAAGAGCTCCTTTTGCCGGAATGGGGTGTTTGACGTGTGCTCAGGATCAAGAAGCAATTTTATCATAAGTTCATATAAAGGAGGCAGCCGTCGCAAGCGACGGC
>DBMK01000191.1:2965-3676 GCA_002298885.1 Anaerolineaceae bacterium UBA700 | reverse complement strand
TGCCAGGAGTAGTAGGCCATCCGCCAGTGAGCTGGGAGCTTGTAGTGTGAACCCGGCACGGTGTCCGCGGAGCGCTGCAAGACCGAACTCGCCTGGCGCCCCCACACCCACGGGAGCAGGCTGCACCGGTGAATTCCATCAGCCGGCGCCGGGTTTCGCCCGATAGCGCGATCCAGAGCGGTCCAGGCTAGCCCCTGGACAAGCAGGGTGGTACCGCGGAGCTTCCTCCGTCCCTGTGTGGGCGGAGGATTTTTATTTAAGCCAGGAGAAATGAATGCCCAACATTCCCATCTATAATCCATCGGAAATCGAGCCCCGCTGGCAGCAGCGTTGGGACCAGGACGGTCTTTACCATTCAGATATCGATCCGGCGCGCACGAAATATTATGCCCTGACGATGCTTCCTTACCCCTCGGGCGATCTTCACATTGGTCATTGGTATGCCATGACCCCTTCGGACGCTCGGGCGCGCTTTATGCGCATGCGCGGCTACAACGTTCTATTTCCGATTGGATTTGATGCCTTCGGCCTGCCGGCCGAAAATGCGGCTATTAAAAATAAGACTCATCCCAAGGTTTGGACATACCGCAATATCGACCGCATGCGCAAGCAACTGCGCAGCATGGGCGCCATGTTCGACTGGCGCCGTGAAGCAGTCTCGGCTGATCCCGAGTATTATCATTGGACGGAATGGTTTTTCGCCCAGCTCTA
>DBMK01000191.1:1173-2910 GCA_002298885.1 Anaerolineaceae bacterium UBA700 | reverse complement strand
CGCTGCGGAACGCCGGTGATCAAGAAAAACCTGGATCAATGGTTCTTCCGCACTACCAATTATGCCGATGAGCTCTTGCGCTACGATACCATCGATTGGCCCGAGCGCGTGCGCGTATTGCAGACCAATTGGATCGGAAAGTCCGAAGGCGCTGCAGTCGTCTTCCACACTGAGGGCGGCGACCCGCTGGAAGTCTTCACTACTCGCCCGGATACCCTGTGGGGCGTGACGTTCATGGTATTGGCGCCGGAGCACCCCCTGGTGCAGAAGATCACGACCGCCGGGCAATCGAAGGCGGTGAATGCATATATCAAGCAGACCCTGCGCCAGTCCGACTTGCAGCGCGAATCGGCCGATAAGGAAAAGACCGGCGTATTCACCGGCGGCTTTGCCATCAACCCGGTCAACGGCGAGCGCATCCCTGTCTGGATCGCCGATTATGTCCTCATGACCTATGGCACCGGTGCTATTATGGCTGTGCCGGCCCACGACCAGCGCGACTTCGAGTTTGCGCGTAAGTTCGATCTGCCAATCCGCGTCGTCATCCAGCCGCCGGATACAGACCCGGTGCGAGTTGAGGATATGGTCGCTGCTGTCCCGGCGATGGGCACGATGATCAATTCCGGCCCGTTATCCGGCACGCCCGGCGACCAGTCCTTTAAAAAGGCGATTGAATACGTTGAGCAAACNNCGCGACTGGCTGATCTCGCGCCAACGCTATTGGGGCGCGCCCATCCCCATGGTCTATTGCCAGAACTGCGGCTGGCAGCCCGTTCCGGACGACCAGTTGCCCGTTCTGCTGCCGGACGACGTCGAATGGAAGCCGACCGGTGAAAGCCCGCTCAAGCTGCACCCCACCTGGCGCTTCACCACCTGCCCCAAGTGCGGCGGGCCGGCCGAACGCGAAACAGATACCATGGATACCTTCATGTGCTCGAGCTGGTACCACCTGCGTTACCTCAGCCCGTGGTACAACCAGGGTCCCTTCGACCCGAAGGAATACGACTACTGGATGCCGGTCGATACCTATACCGGCGGCATCGAGCACGCCAACATGCACCTGATCTACACCCGCTTCTTCCACAAGGCACTGCGCGACATGGGCATCGTCAAGGGCCCCGAGCCCATGCTCAAGCTGCGCAACCAGGGCATGGTGCTGGGCGAGGATTCGGAGAAAATGTCCAAAAGCCGCGGCAACGTCGTCGCCCCGGACGCCCTGGTGAAGACCTACGGCGCTGACTCCGTGCGCGCGTACCTGATGTTCTTTGCCCGTTGGGACCTGGGCGCTCCCTGGAACAGCACCGGCATCGATGGCACCGCCCGTTGGCTGCGCCGCAGTTGGACAGCCGTTGTCGAGCCAGTGGAGGGAGGAAGCGCCGATGAAACGGTCATCCGCAGTCTGCGGCGAAAAGTCCACCAGACCCTGCGCTCGGTCACGCGGGACTTCGAGCAGTTCGAATTCAATACAATCGTCTCCGGGCTGATGGAATTGATGAACGAAATGCTCAAGGCCAAGCAGCAGGGGGCTTACGGCACGCCGGCCTGGAATGAAGCCGTCGAAATTTACCTGCAAATGCTCGCTCCGGTCTGCCCACACATCGCCGAGGAACTGTGGGCCTACCTGGGCAAACCGTATTCGATCCACGCTCAACCCTGGCCGGTTCTGGATGAGGCCGCCGCCGCAGTCGAGGTCATAACGCTCGTCGTCCAGGTAAACGGCAAGGTGCGCGACCGCAT
>DBMK01000191.1:0-1154 GCA_002298885.1 Anaerolineaceae bacterium UBA700 | reverse complement strand
CCCGAAGCAGGTCATCTACGTCCCCGGCCGCCTGGTTAATATTGTCGGTTAATTGCCGGCAAGGATAATAAGTATCCCGGGAAAATAAAGAATGCTCCATCCTTTGATAGAGCGTGCCAAAACAGAGCGGACACCTTTGATAGATGGTTCCACGGTCACTTTCGTGTGGCATGGAGACCGCCCTCCACGCTTGATCGCCGACTTCAATGGCTGGGAATCAGGTACGCCGGCTGAAATGGAGGCTGTTGCCGATGGCCTCTGGTTATACTCTTTGGAATTGCCGCTGGATGCCTATATCGAGTATGCCTACATGGTTGGAGAGGAACGCGTCTCTGATCCGTTTAACCCGCGATCGACATTCAACGGAATCGGCAGGTATAACCACTTTTTTTACATGCCCCTCGCCCGACCGACCGATCTTATCCGGCGCAGGCCGGGCATCCCGCGGGGTGAGGTTTTCTCGCTGGAGATCGAACCGAAATGGTATCTTGCGGGCCATGCCCGCAAAGTCCATTTTTACCGGCCTCCGGCAAGCGGCCCGTATCCGCTGCTGCTGGTGTGGGACGGCCAGGATTACCTGCGCCGCGCCCACCTGCCGGCAATTCTCGACAATCTGATCACCCGCCGGCGCATCCCGCCTATCGCACTGGCGATGGTTGAGAATGGCCGCAAGGCGCGCGGGCTGGAATACCTGTGCAGCGAAGCTCCCCTGATGTTCCTGCACGGCACGGTGCTGCCGGCGGCGCGGCAGAATCTGGACCTGGTCGATGTGGATGCGCAGCCGGGCGCCTTTGGCGTGTTGGGCGCTTCGGCCGGCGGGCTGATGGCCCTGTACACCGGCTTGCGCATGCCGCACATCTTCGGCAGGGTGTTGGCCCAATCCGGCGCTTATAGTTTGAATGGGTACGACTTTGTCGTTTGGGACTTGCTGCGCCAGATCGATCCGCAGGCCCTGAGAATTTGGCTGGCTGCCGGCTGCTTCGAAGAATTAAGTTCCTCCAACCGCAGGATGTCCGATTTTTTAACCCAGCAAGGGTTCACGTTCGAGTATGATGAATACAACGGCGGCCACAATTACCCCTCCTGGCGGAACGAAGTAGGGCGGGGATTGGAATTTCTATTTGGATAATATTATCAGTCGGGGTTGGGCGGCA
>DBMK01000106.1 GCA_002298885.1 Anaerolineaceae bacterium UBA700 | reverse complement strand
AAAAGTAAAACGAAACCAAAATCCTTCGCTTATGTGGTTTTATTCATTATAACATGGGGTGGTATAATGATTTTGTGCTGCCCGATCTCATGCTGGAGGACATCGTGCGACTGCGCAAGCCGCACCCATGCGGGAGTTACCTCTGGAAGGTCGTTCGTTTGGGCGCCGATATCGGGCTTGAATGCTGCCAATGCGGCAGGCGTGTTCTCTTGCCCCGCCGCGAACTGGCGCACCGCCTGAAAACCATCCTGCCGCGAGGAACCGATGAGACATCATCGAAATGAACGACCGAAAATCCTGTTTCTATTCTCAGATACAGGGGGAGGTCATCGCAGCGCCGCCGAAGCCATCATTGAGGCGCTGGAGCTGGAATATCCGGGCCAAATCGATACGGAAATGGTGGATATTTTCCGCAACGCGCCCTCGCCGATGCACCTGGCTATCCCAACCTATCCCATGTTTGCTCAGATGCCCGGCATCTGGGATATCGGCTACACCCTCCTCGACGGCCGCAGGCGGGTATTCATTGCGAACTCTGTCCTCTCGCCCTATATAAGGCAGTATTACCAGAAGTTGATCGACCAGCACCCCTGCGACCTGATTATTTCCTGCCACCCTGTGCCGATCACTTCATTTTTGGATATCCTCGAAGAGAAAAACGATGGACGTCCGCCGTTCCTCACGGTGGTGACCGACCTGGTGACCACCCCGGCCTTCTGGTACGACCGGCGCTCGGACAAGATCATCGTGCCCACCGAGCTGGCCAAGCAGCGCGGCCTGTTCCTGGGCATGCGCGAGGAGCAGTTCGAGGTCATCGGCCTGCCGGTAGCGGATCGCTTTTGCCATCCTTCGGCCGACAAGCGCACGCTGCGCAAACAGCTCGGCTGGCCGCAAGACCTGCCGATCGTCCTGATCGTGGGCGGGGGCGAGGGCATGGGCCCCATCGGCAAGAATGCTCTGGCCATCGACAAGGCGCGCCTGCCTGCCGGCCTGGTAGTAGTCTGCGGGCGCAACAAACGCCTGAAAGAGCGCCTGGAGGGCCACGCCTGGAACATCCCGGCGTATATTTACGGCTTCGTA
The DNA here is from genome assembly GCA_002298885.1 of Anaerolineaceae bacterium UBA700. The sequence continues at coordinate 3,212 of DBMK01000106.1, read as the reverse complement.
CGCGAGATGCCCGACCTGATGGCCGCCGCGGATGTGCTGGTGACCAAGGCCGGCCCCGGCACGATCAGCGAGGCCTTTATTGCCGGCATCCCGCTCATCCTCTACAGCCGTATGCCCGGCCAGGAAGACGGCAACGTGGCCTACGTGATGCAGGAAGGGGCTGGCATCTGGGCGCCGCAGCCCAAGCTGCTGGTCAGCGCCCTGCGCGAGTGGCTGTACGACCCCGAAAAACGCATTGCGGCCGGCAGGGCAGCCAACCGTCTGGCCAAGCCTGACGCCGCCCGCCAGATCGCCCGCATGGCGGCTGAAACGGTAGGGATAACCAAACCCATCATTACCCCAAAGTAGGTCCCTATGCCCATTCTCGATTCGCGCTCCCTCGAATTCTTCAGTCGCAGTCCCGAGCAAACCCGGCGGTTGGGGATTCGCCTGGGATCGCTGCTTCGTGAAGGCGACCTGGTGTGCCTTACCGGCGACCTTGGTGCGGGCAAAACCACCCTCGTCCAGGGCCTGGCGCAGGGCTGGGGCTCGCTGGACCCCGTTTCCAGCCCGACTTTCGTGCTGTGCAACCAGTACCGCCGCCCGGATGGGATCATTCTCAACCACCTGGACGCCTACCGCCTGAAGGACGCCTGCGAGGCAGAGGATTTGGACCTGGACCTGATGCTGGACGGCGGGGCATTGGTGGTGGAATGGGCCGAGCGCATTCAGCCAGTGCTGCCTGACGAGCGCCTTTCGGTGAAGCTGCGCTGGATTGCGGACGAGCAGCGCGGCATGGTTTTTCTGCCCTTTGGGGCGCGTTATGAACGGCTGCTGGCGGATTTCCGCCGCCATTCTTTTGGAGGGTAAGCATGCTCCTGGCGATTGACACCTCGACTCAGTGGATGGGTTTAGCCCTGTTTGACGGCGCGCAGGTGGTCGGCGAGATGGTCTGGCAGACCCACAACCATCACACGGTCGAGCTGGCGCCCACGATCCAGGAGATGCTGGAGCGCTGCGGCTTGCGTCCGGCGGACGTGAAGGCTATCGGCGTGGCCCTGGGGCCGGGCTCGTTCACCAGCCTGCGCATCGGGCTGGCAGTTGCCAAAGGCATGGCGCTGGCGCTGCACATCCCGGTGATCGGGGTACCCTCGCTGGATATCGTGGCCGGCGCCGAGCCGATCAGCGACCTGCCCATGGCGGCGATATTGCAGGCCGGGCGCGGCCGCCTGGCGGTGCGCTGGTATACCTGCCTGCTGGGCACCCGCTGGCAGGCGCAGGGCGATGCCAGCCTGACCACCGTGGAAGAGCTGTCCGATTTGATCAAAAAACCCACCCTGGTGGTGGGCGAGCTGAACGCTCACGAGCGCCAGGTGTTGGCGCGCAAGCGCAAGAACGTGCTGCTGGCCTCGCCCGCCCACGCCGTGCGCCGCCCGGGTTTCCTGGCCGAAATGGCCTGGGATCGCTGGCTGGCCGGCAAGACGGACGACGTGGTGACCCTGGCCCCGATCTATCTGCACGTGGCGGAGGCAATTCCGGAGTGATGGAGGCCAACCAGGCTGTCGAAATCATCCTGCGGCCGATGGAGCTGAAGGATGTGGAGCAGGTGTACGCCATCGACGTCCTTTCCTTCTCCCTGCCGTGGTCCGAACGCTCTTACCGCTTCGAGCTGACCGAAAACAAGAATTCGCGCCCCTGGGTGGCCGAGGCCGTGGATGCGGGCGGGGCGCACCAGGTGGTAGGCATGGTGGTGACCTGGGTTATCCTGGACGAAGCGCACATTGCCACGATTGCCACCCACCCGGCTTTCCGCCGCAGGGGCATCGGGCGCCGCCTGCTGGTGCGGGTGCTGGAAGACGCCGCCGAGCACGGGGCCCAAAAGGTTTTCCTGGAGGTGCGCCGCAACAATCTGGCAGCCCAGAAGCTTTACGAACAGTTCGGCTTCCGTGTCACCGGCGTCCGCCCGCGCTACTACGTGGACACCCAGGAAGACGCTCTGCTGATGACTTTGGAACCTTTAGATTTGAATGATGTTCACCACAGAGACACAGAGACACAGAGAAAGACTTAATCCGCTAATTTCACTAATTGAAGTACAAAATGTCGCTAATTGTTTTTAACTATTTTGGTGTAATTTGTTTCTATTCGCGCAATTCGTGGATAAAATTTCTCTCAGTGACTCCCCTGGCACCGACCGCCAGGGCAGGTGTGTGGTGAAATTAAAAATATCGGGAGGTAGATTATGAATCCCTCTGAGGTAATGCAGGAAGTGGCAAAGCAGGTGGCGGTGTGTGAGAAATGCGCCCTGCATTTTTCGCGCAAGAAGTCCGTGCCCGGCGAAGGGCCCAACAACGCCGAGATCATGTTCATCGGCGAAGGACCAGGTTTCTACGAAAACGAGCAGGGCCGCCCGTTCGTCGGCCAGGCCGGCAAGCTGCTGGAGGACCTGCTGGCCCAGATCGGCCTCAAGCGCCAGGACGTCTTCATCACCAACGTGGTCAAATGCCGCCCGCCGGGCAACCGCGACCCGCTGCCGGACGAGCTGGCCGCCTGCGCCGATTACCTCGACCGCCAGATCGAAGCCATTTCGCCGCGTATTATCGTCACCCTGGGGCGCTTCTCGATGGCCAAGTTTATGCCCTTTGCCAAGATCAGCGACGTGCACGGCCAGGCCACCTGGGTGAAGGGGCGCCTGGTGGTGCCCATGTACCACCCGGCTGCCGCCCTGCACCAGCCCAGCCTGCGCCCGGCCCTGGAAAAAGATTTCACCGGCCTGCCGGAGTTCATTAAACAGGCTAAAAACGCCAGGGCCGCCAAACAGCCTCCCAAGGCAGAGGAGCCCGAGCAGCCGCCGGAGAAGCCCAAGGACGAGCCGACGCAGTTGAGCCTGTTTTGACCTCACCCCCCGGCCCCCTCTCTACGGGGTGGAGAGGGGGAGCGCACTATGTTGAAATGTGAGATTATTATTACCAATGAAAATGCATCTCCGGGTGAGGTCAGTGCGTCGGGGTCTGTGACCCCGATGGAGCAGTAAATTTGAGATGGATATCTCCCGATAGTGATTACCCTCTCCCCCTCTCCACCCCGTGGAGAGGGGGCCGGGGGGTGAGGTTTGTACGCCGGGGTCACAGACCCCGGCGGAGCAGGAAAATGTGAATTATTTATATCCCGATAGCCATTACCCTCTCCCCCTCTCCATTCCATGGATCGCTGATCTTCCCCTGGTTTTATAG
>DBMK01000349.1 GCA_002298885.1 Anaerolineaceae bacterium UBA700 | reverse complement strand
TTTAAAACAGCCCAGTTCACATTATTTCCGCAACAATTTCATAATTATTTCACAGCCTCCTGGCATACTTTGCATGAGTTCGAAAATAGTTACCGGGTTAATCCTGGCCGGCGGAGCCAGCCAGGATTAACCCGGAAGTTAGAACAAATTGAGGAGGCTGTATGTTTCGCGGAAGTATATTTCTCAGGTTCTTTTTGACCCTCATCCTGCTCGGCTTGCTGGTCGGCGGGGGCATTGCGCTCTACCAGGCCGGATACACTCAGGGATACCAGGCCAGCGCCCTGGCTGCCCAAAACGGCGCCAGCAGCGCGGCACCTGCGCCCGTCTACCCGCCCTATTGGATTGGATTCGGGTTTCCCTTCTTCTTCCACCCCTTCGGATGGATCCTGGGGATCGGATTCTTCCTGTTCGTCTTGTTCTTGATCGGCGGGCTGTTCCGCTTCGGCGGACGGCATTACTACGGGGGTGGACACGGCTATTGGGGCCGCGGACCGGATCCAGAATTCATGAAAGAGTGGGAAGCGCGCCAGAAGGAACGGGCCGAGAAAGAAAAGCAAACCGGCGACCCAACCAACAAGACCGTCTAAAGCTTGAACACGCCGCCGGTTATCGGGTAAACTTAATTGAATGAACGAGCTCATTCTGATCGTCGATGACGAAGTTCAAATTGTCAAGCTGGCACGCGACTACCTGGAACGTGCCGGCTTCCGCGTCCTGAGCGCCGCAGATGGAAATGCAGCCCTGGCAGCCGCCCGGCGTGAACGCCCGGACCTGGTGGTGCTCGACCTGATGCTGCCGGGGATGGACGGCCTGGACGTATGCCGGACGCTGCGGCGCGAATCCGACGTCCCGATTATCATGCTCACAGCGCGGGTCGAGGAAGCCGACCGCCTGATCGGGCTGGAGCTGGGTGCGGACGATTACATTTCAAAGCCATTCTCACCCCGCGAGTTGGTGGCGCGGGTGCGCACGGTGTTGCGCCGGGCGCGCGGCGCAACCAATCCATCGCCTGGCCTGGTGCGGGTGGCCGACCTGGAAATCGACCTGGAAGGCCACCGCTTCAGCCGCGGCGGAGCGGCGGTCAAGCTGTCGCGCATCGAATTCAACCTGCTGGCCACCCTGGCCCAGCACCCTGGGCAAATTTTCACCCGCGCCCAACTGCTGGACCGGCTGCACGGCATCGTCTTCGATGGCTACGACCGCAGCATCGACGCCCACATCAAGAACCTGCGGCGTAAGATCGAGGACGACCCGGCCGAACCGCGCTATGTGCTGACCGTTTACGGCATCGGTTATAAGTTTAATGAAGAACTGCTGGATAAAACCTGATGAGAAATTCTGGCAGACCCTGGCGTTATAGATGGCCGCTTCACGACGAACAGAACCCGCCCTGGCAGCACAAGCGCCGCTTTTTATTTGGGCGCTTCGTGCGCATCGCCGGCACCGTGTTATTACTTTTCCTGATCGGCATGGCAGGGCTGGCCTTCCTGCTGACACGCCTATTCGGGGGCGGCGAGCAGGTCACACTGATGGTGTGGCTGGCAGGCTGCGGGTTGGCGCTGTTCTTCCCGCTGCTGGCCGTGGCAATCGCCAGCCGCAACTTCATGGGCATCGTCAATCCGCTGGCACACTTGATGGCGGCCGCCGACGCCGTCGCCGAAGGGGATCTGAAGGTGCGCGTCCCGGAGGAGGGACGCGGGGAATTTCACCGGCTGGCCGTTTCCTTCAACCGCATGGTCGCCGAGCTGGAACGCAGCGACCTGTTGCGGCGTAACCTCACCGCCGACGTGGCCCACGAGCTGCGCACCCCCCTGCACATCATCCAGGGCAACCTGGAGGGGATCCAGGACGGCGTGTACCAGGCAGACTCCGAAAAGATCGAGCTGCTGCTCAGCGAGACGCAGCAGCTCTCGCGCCTGGTGGAAGACTTGCGTACGCTCTCCCTGGCCGAAGCCGGGCAGCTCCACCTGAATAAAGAGGAAGTGGATGTCGGTGACCTGCTCGACGACGTGGCCACCAGTTTCAGCGACCTGGCTGACGCCGGTGAGGTCAGCCTGACCGTCGATGCGCCGGCAGCCGGCGAACCCGCTCTTACCGTGATGGGCGACGCCGGGCGACTGGACCAGGTGCTGAGCAACCTGGTCGCCAACGCCCTGCGCCATACCGGGCCGGAGGGGAAGATCAGCCTGTGTGCCAGGGCCACCGCGGATGCCGTGCGCATCCAGGTGGCGGACAATGGCAGCGGCATCCCGCCCGAGGACCTGCCTTTCATCTTCGATCGTTTCTGGCACGGCGACCCGGCCCGGCCGGGCGGCAAGGATGCGAGCAGCGGGCTGGGCCTGGCCATCGCCCGCCAATTGGTCCAGGCTCACGGCGGAAAGATATCCGTCGAAAGCCAGCTTTCCCAGGGGACGACTTTCACAATCGAGCTGCCGAAGCCGGTAGAAAACCCCGCTGGCGGTTAACCAAAGTCCGAAACAGACCCAAAAATCAAATTTTATCGAGGTGATTCCATGCCGTACACCAGCAATCCCTCCCCTGCCAACCTCACCCCTGGAGGTAACGGACTTCCAAAGGTTGTCCTTTCAGCCCCCGACGGGGCGCGGGCCGAAATTTATCTCCACGGCGCCCACGTAACCTCGTGGGTCCCAGCCGCAGGCAACGAACAGCTTTTCCTGAGCCAAACCTCGGAATTCAGCCCGCAGACGGCGATCCGCGGCGGGGTGCCAGTCATTTTCCCCCAGTTTTCGGGGATGGGGCCGCTGCCCAAGCATGGGTTTGCCCGGCGGATGGATTGGGAATTTATCGAAGCCGGATTGCAAGCGGCCGCAGCCAGGGCCGTGTTCCGGCTGAAGGATACCCTGGCCACCCGCAGCGCCTGGCCATACGCTTTTTCTGCAGAGTTGGAAGTGGCCGTCGGCGGGCAAGACCTGGCGCTGACTCTATCCGTATTCAATCGGGACTCGAGTGCGTTCACGTTCAGCGCAGCCCTGCACACCTACCTGGCTGTGACCGACATTTCCGGAGTGCGGATCACCGGCCTGGGCGGTAAACGGTACATCGATTCGACCCGGAGCGGCGCCGAAGGCGCCCAGGAAGGTGCGGAGCTGGCGTTCGATGGCGAAGTTGATCGAGTTTACCCGGGTGTAAGCGCAAAATTGAGCCTGGTCGAAGGGGAGCACAGGGTAGTAATCGAAGGCCGCGGCTTCCCGGACGTGGTGGTGTGGAACCCGTGGCGCGAGGTAGGCGCCGCCCTGGCGGACCTGGAACCAGAGGGCTACCGGCGTATGGTTTGCATCGAGGCGGCTATCGCCAGCCGGCCTGTGAGCCTGGAGCCTTCTGAGCACTGGTCCGGCAGCCAGCGGCTGCACACCGGCGAAACGCCGGACTAAATGCTTAAGCTTTATTAAGGCTTAATTATTATTTCGGTGATAATATAGACTACAACGATCAATATTATCCAGATGGAGCTTAGATTTAATCATGAGTAGAATAGCCCGTAAAACCTCGCGGCGCCAGGCTCGCCGGCAGTCGTCCCTACCTACCATCCTGATTATCGGCGCAGTCGGAATTATCGTCATTGTTATCGCCGTGCTCGTAATCCAGGGCGGAACCCAACCCCAGGTCTCCGCAGCCAGCACGCTGATGGGCACGCCGGTGCCGATCACCTCGCGCGACCACATACCGTCCTATTCCGACCCGGGGCAATACAATTCCAACCCGCCGGCCGGCGGGCACCATTACGACACTCCCTGGCCGGCCAAGTTCTACCAGGAAAGCGACCTGGCCAGCCTGCCGCCGCATCCGGAGGGCTACCTGGTCCACAGCCTGGAACATGGCTACGTGATCTTCTGGTACAATTGCGCTATCCCTGGCACGAATTGCACTGCGCTGAAACAGTCGATCCAGAACGTGATTAACGCCGTTGGAGGCACCAAGGTGATTGCCTTCCCGTGGAGCTCGCTGACCATTCCCCTGGCGATGAGCTCGTGGGGACAGGTGCTGAACATGCCTGTGGTGGACGAAACCGTGATGCAAAAATTCGTGCTGACCAATCGCTACCAGGCCCCCGAACCGGATGGACAATAAATAGATGGGAATATCTTTAAACCGCTATCCAGGTAACCCGATCCTGAGACCCAACCCGCTGAATGCATGGGAAGCCTTGAACGTTTTCAATGCGGCGGCCTTCTACCACAACGGCCTGTTCCACATGCACTACCGGGCACAAAGCATCGATTACGTTTCGAGCATCGGCTACGCCGTGAGCCAGGATGGCTACCATTGGCTGCGGCTCGACCAGCCGGTGCTGCGCCCTGGCGACGAATACGAACGGCGCGGCGTCGAAGACCCGCGCCTGACGGAACTGGAGGGCAAATATTACCTGGTTTATGCCGCTTATTCCAACCGCGGCATCCGCGTCTCGCTGGCCGAATCGGAGAACCTGGTGAGCTGGAAGCGGGTCGGGATCATCCTGCCGGATGAGGACAACAAGGACGCCGCCCTTTTCTCCAGCCGGATCAAGGGGCGCTACTGCCTGCTGCACCGGCGCGAGCCGAACATCTGGCTGGCCTATTCGGACGATTTGATGCATTGGGACAGCCACCAATCGATCATGGCGCCGGTCCCCGATTCGTGGGAGCAAAAAAAGGTGGGCATCGCCGGGCCGCCACTGTGGACCGAAAAGGGCTGGCTGCTGATCTACCATGCGGTGGATAAGAATAACGTTTACCGCCTGGGAGCCGCCCTGCTGGACCGCGAGGATCCGGCCAAAGTGATCGCCAGGCTGCCCCAGCCGATCCTGGAACCGGTGGAACCCTGGGAGCTGAAGGGGGACGTGCCCAACGTGGTGTTTAGTTGCGGACAGGCCGTCAAGGACGGCGTGCTGTACGTATTCTACGGGGGTGCGGATAGGGTTATGGGGGTCGCGACCTGCTCTTTTGCGGAGATGCTGGCGGCGTTATCATAATATTGACTGCATTAAACGGCATCCGGGGCTGCTTAGCAGCCCCGGAT
>DBMK01000062.1 GCA_002298885.1 Anaerolineaceae bacterium UBA700 | reverse complement strand
AGGGGGTTGGGGGTGAGGTCTTTTAACTACGGCAAATAGCGGATGGAGATCGCGCCCAGGGCCTGGGCAACGGTCAGATCCACGGACGGGCCGCCGGTTTGAGAGGCGGGCGACGAAAGCTCGCGGTCGACCTTGCCGTATTCCGGCGGGTAATTCACGCCGGTCAGGCCCGAGTCCAGGTGGATGCGCACCGAGGCATTGCGCGGCACGAAGACGATCACCTCGCCGACGGCGCCCTTCACCGTGCCGGTCACCGTCCCGCTGGCTGGCAGGCGCACTTCCAGGCGGCCCACGGCCATGTTCAGGTTGATGTTCTGGGCCTTCAGGCCGCTCAGGTCCACCAGTTCCTCGCCGACGCCCATGTTGACGTTCAGGTTATACTGCACGGTTGGGTTCAGGCGCACGGTCCAGCGGTCCGAGTTGTTGGGGCCGAAGCTGAAGTACGACGACGAATCGGCGTCCAGGCTGAACGTGCCGTCGGATTGGTCCTTGCGCACGTTGCCGAGCACGCCCAGGCGGATATCCCCGTCCGCCAGGGATGTGGCGGCGGCGCCGCTGCCCAGCTCCAGGCGGCCGACGGCCATGTTGATCCGCCCGTTGGACTGGGTGACGTTATTGAGCGCGAAATTGAGCGACTCGCTGCGCGCCGTGGTGATGCCGGGGGCGCTGATCACCAGCACCGCAATCCCGGCTACCAGCAGCAGGCCCACCACCGCCCCGATGACCGGGGCCCAGGGGCGCTTGTGGCCGATGAGGATATCCAGCCCCAGCGCCACCAGGAAGACGGGCCAGAAGCGCAGGATCACTTCCCAGGCGCTGAGCGCCAGGTAGCCCAGGTTGCTCAGCAGGAAGACCACGCCCAGGCCGATTAGGACGAACGCTCCCACCAGGCCTTCGCGGCGCAGCAGCGCATCCAGGCCACCCACGATCAACAGCAGCGGCCACAGGCGCAGCACCAGGTCCCAGCCGCTGCCCTGGATGGCACCGACGTTGCTGAGGAACAGGAACACACCCACCGAAATCAATAGCACCGGCCAGAAGATGCTGAAATGCCGGCGGCGGGTTTCGCGCACCGGTTGAACTTCCGGCGTAGGACGAATCTCTTGGTTTGCCATCATTACCCTCCCTTTCTAAAGGCGCGTGTCAGCAGCAGGGCGCCGGCGATGATCAATACGGCCGGCCAGATGATCTGCGCGTTGAACCACGACAACCATTCAATGTGCAAGTTTTGTACCAGGAAGACCAGGCCAAAAACCACCAGGGCGATGCCCAGGAATTGAGCGGTGCGCGGGTTGGGTTGAGAGGCTACTTGGCGCATTTCGTCGCCCATCTGGCGAGCGCGCCGGCCGAATTCGTCCCCGGTGAGCGGGCCCTGGGCGTCCTGCATATCTTCGCGCGGCATGACGATCCACAGCACGCCGTACAGCACCACGCCGCTTCCGCCCGAAATTACCAGTAACAGGAAGATCAGGCGCACGATGGTGGCGTCGATGCTGAAGTAGCTGCCCAGGCCGGCGCACACGCCGCCCAGCATATAGTCGGTCCGACTGCGAGTGAGACGTTTACCCGTGTTCATTTTTACCTCTTGCTATTTCTGAAGATAAGGCCGGAATACCAGGAAGGCCCCGGCCAGGATGAGCAGGATTGCCCAGAAGATGGCCGGCACACCGCCGCCGCCGACCGCCACAATGGCTCCCAGGATGGCCAGCGAAATCGCCGGGATCCAGGGCCAGGACATGCGCTGCCCGTTCACGTTGATCACGCCCAGCAGGCCGAAGGTGACGGCCATGCCCAGGAAGAGCAGCGACGCGCCGAACTCGCCGTTTTCGGAGAAGGCGATCAGCACGGCCACCGAGGTCAGCGTACCCGCCGGGATGATGGCCCACCAGAACTGGCGGTTGAGCAGGTACACGATCCAGAAACTGGCCGCAATACAGCCCATGAAGATCACCGGCAGGATCAAACCTGGGAAGCCGGGGATCAAGGCCAGGCCCATCAAGGCGCCCAATCCAACCAGGGTCATGCCCGGGATAGCTGCCCACCAGTTCTTACGGTCGACGACCAGGGCGTACAGGAACACCAGCCCCAACGCAGCAAAAATGACGGCAAAGATCAGCGCCCACGGGTCGCCGTTGATGGCGAGGAGGCCGAAGCTCTGCAAAAAGGCCAGCACGCCCAGCACCACCAGCACCACCCCAACCGGAACACGCCAATTGAAAGTTTTCATTTTGAGACTCCTATTCAGTCACACCCCTACCCCTGCCCCTTCCCCTCTCCTGGGGCGCAGCCCCAGGAGAGGGGAAGGGGTTGGGGATGGGGTGAGGATTTTACCTGATTTCCACCGACCCCACGCCGGTCTCGACGAAGATGTCGGCCTTGTTCTCGGCGCCATCGTAGCCGGGGGTTTCGTAACCGCTGCCGGTTGCCGGGAAGCGATTTTGATCGATCGTGATGCCGGCCAGGCCGCTCTGGACCCGGATGCGCCCCGCCACGCCTTCCGGCAGGTACAACTTGACCGAAGCCGCTCCTGAGGATACTTTAACCCGCGTGGTGCCGGCTCGCGCCGGTAAGGTGATGTTGGAGGAGCTGGCCCCGGTCTTCAGCTCGAAATCGGTCACTTTCATGTCGCGCAGGTCCAGGTTCGTCTCGCTGGCCCCGGTCTCAACCGACAGGCGCAGCGGGATTTCGGGAGTCATGACCAGGTCCCAGGAAAAGCCGTAGGTGCCGCTGACGCCCGGAAAGCCGAAGGCGTAATCGGCCGCCTTGCTGCGCAGGTCCAATCGCAGGCTGGGCCCGCTGCGGCTGACGTTGACCTCGGCCCCGCCCACGCAGGTCCCGCTGACCATCACGCCCGGCGTGCCCGAAGGGCGCAGGGTCAAGCGCCCGGCGCCGTGATACAGGTGCACGTCGGCGTCGCTGGCATTATCCAGCGGAACCGACACCTGCTGGGTCTCCACGCTGCGGGCGCCCACGGTCTGCCCGATGAGCAGCCAGGCGCCGATGATCACGATGGCCAGCGGCCAGATAATGTTCCAGATATTCACCCCGCGGAAAATGGTGGGGAACATATTGTTGACCAGCAGCACCAGGCCGACGATCAAGATGAGACTACCCCAGAAAAAACTGTTCCTACGCATGGCTTGCTCCATTCTTTACTGGCAGACCTGACAGGTTTTTAAAACCTGTCACCTTATTTTTGC
>DBMK01000204.1 GCA_002298885.1 Anaerolineaceae bacterium UBA700 | reverse complement strand
TTTATTCGGAAACTTCTTTAATTTTCGATGTGGGTTGACATAAACTCCATCATCCGGTATAAAACTTAAGTGCCCAAACGTTTAATAACCATTCTGGTGCTGGCGGTCTTCCTCCTGCAGAGCTGCACCCTGCCCTTTCCCATCGGCGAAACGCCCACTCCGACACCCACCAGCACGCAGACCGCAACTCCCACCCCAACCGCCACACCTACGCTGACTCCCACGCCAACGCCCGTACCCGCCGCTCGCATCGACCAGGCCGACTATTTGATGCTGGCCGGCGATTACGACGCCGCCCTGCAGCAGTACCAGGCCGCCTACGACAATTCCAAAGAGGCCTCCGTGCAGGCTGCGGCCCTGGTGGGGGTTGGGCGGGTCCAGCTCATCCAGGGCAGCTATACCGCCGCCATCAACACCCTCAACGACGCGCTTAAACGCTTTGCAAAGGTCCCCGAGAGCGCCAACGCCAATTATTTCCTGGCCCAGGCCTACATCGGCATGAACAACCAGGCCAAGGCCGTGGATGCTTACGGCTCCTACCTGAAACAGCGGCCCGGCGTCCTGGACGGGTACATCCAGGAACATCGCGGCGATCTCCTGGCCGCGTTGAACGACCCAAAGTCCGCCCTGGCGGCCTACGCGGCGGCCGACAAGGCGCCCCAGCTCGGCGATACCACCAGCATCAAGCTGAAGATTGGCCAGATGTACTACGCCATGGGCGACACGACCAATGCCCTGCGCACCTACCTGGCCGTGTATGACGCCACCAGCAACGAGTATTACAAGGCCCAGGCCAACCTGCTCGCCGGCCAGGTGTACCTCAAAATCGGCAAGACCGAACAGGCCTACGCCCGCTACCAGGACTCAGTCAACAATTACCAAAAGTCCTACGACAGCTATACCGCCCTGGTCACTTTGGTCAATGACGGCGAGACGGTCAACGAACTCAACCGCGGCCTGGTGGATTATTACGCCAAACAGTACGGCTACGCCATCGAAGCCTTCAACCGCTACCTGGAATCGACCCCCAATCCGGACAGCGCCGCCCATCATTACAAGGCGCTGTCCCTCATCGCCCTCAAACAACCCCAGGCCGCCATCGCCGAATGGGATGCCATTATCCAGGGCGATTCGAGCGACTCGCTGTGGGCCACGGCCTGGGACGAAAAAGCCTACACCCAGTGGTACTATCTCGACAAGTATTCGGACGCCTCGCAGACGCTGCGCCAGTTCGTCGACAGCAATCCCAGCGCGCCGGAGGCTCCCGCCGAGCTGTTCGAAGCAGCCCGCATCCTGGAGCGGGATAACCAGTTGGAGCAGGCGGCCACGGTCTGGCAGCAGGTCATGGAAAAGTATCCCTCTTCCGATTGGAGCTACCGTTCAATGCTCCTTGCTGGGGTGGCCTATTACCGCCTGGGCAAGTTCGACCAGGCGTTGACCGTGTTCCAAAAAGTGCTCCTGCTGGGGACCACCACCGAGGAGCAGTCCTCTGGCTCGTTCTGGATCGGGAAGACCCAGTCTGCGCAGAACAAGCAGCCTGAAGCGCGGGCAGCTTTTACCCAGGCCGCCCAGACCGACCCCACCGGCTATTACAGCGAGCGCGCCCGCGAGCTGCTGGACGGCCAGCAGTCTCCCATGCAGGAAAAAGTCGTCCTGAACCTGGATTACGACCTGGCGGCTGAGCGTAAGCTGGCTGAAAGTTGGATGCGGGTGACCTTTAACCTGGCGCCATCAACCAACCTCTCCAACTTGGGAGCCCTGGCGGACGAGCCCCGCGTCAAGCGCGGTACGGCTTTTTGGGAATTGGGCTTGTATTCCCAGGCGCGGGACGAATTCGAGTCGCTGCGCCAGGATATTCAGAAGGATCCCGAGAGCAGCTTCCGCCTGCTGGGACTGCTGGTCAAACTGGGGTTCTACCGTTCGGCCATCCTCACCGCCCGCCAGGTGTTGGACCTGGCCGGGCTGGACGACGCCGGCACGCTGACCGCCCCCAGCTATTTCAACCACATCCGCTTTGGGCTGTATTTCAAGGATTACGTCCTTGCGACGGCCCAGACGGAAGGGATCAACCCACTCTACTTGTACAGCGTGCTCCGCCAGGAGAGCCTGTTCGAGGGCTTCTCCACCTCCGGGGCCGGGGCGCTGGGGGTGATGCAGATCATTCCGGATACCGGCGCAGAGGTGGCCACCCAGCTCGGTTGGCCGCCCAATTACACCACCGACGACCTCTTCCGCCCCATGGTCAGCATCCGCCTCGGCGCCCGCTACCTGGACCGCCAGCGCGACGCCTTCAACGGCGACCTGTTCGTGGCGCTGGCGGCTTACAATGGCGGCCCCGGCAACGCCCAGGTGTGGAACGACCTGGCCGGCGGCGACCCGGACCTGTTCCTCGAAACCGTACGCATCACCGAGACCCGCACCTACGTCATGCAGATCTTCGAGTTTTTCAACATTTACATGCGGATTTATCAAAAGAACCAGCCGTAACTGTATTCAGACCTCTCCCCCGGCCCCTCCCCTGAAGGGGAGGG
>DBMK01000048.1 GCA_002298885.1 Anaerolineaceae bacterium UBA700 | reverse complement strand
TCAATATTGAGATATCGGGGCTGAATCGCAGCCCCGATATCTCAATATTGAATTATTCTGTTAGAGAGACAGCTTGGCGATCGTTTCTTTGAGGACGGCTGCCGATTTCTGCAGGCCCTGCACCTCTTCGGGGCTGAGGTCCAGGTTGAGTACGCGCTCGACCCCACCCCGGTCTATGATGGTAGGCAGGCTGAGGCAGACGTCGTGGATGCCGTAGTGACCCTGGATCAGGCTGGATATGGATAGGACGGTATTCTGATCGCGCAGCACAGCTTCTACCAGACGCAGCAGACCGCTGCCGATGGCGTAATATGTGGCGCCTTTACGTTCGATGATCTGGTAGGCGGCGTCGCGGGTCTGTTTGAAAATCTCATCCAACTGCGGATCGTTGCAGCCATACCCGTTCATTTCGCAAAATTCGGGGATATGGGTGCCGGCAATGTGGGCCAGCGACCAGGCGGGTACCTCGCTGTCGCCGTGCTCACCGATGATGAAGGCATGGACGCTGCGCGCATCCACCCCAAAATGCTGGCTGAGAAGGTACCTGAAACGAGCCGTGTCCAGGATGGTTCCCGAGCCAAAAACCTGGTTGGAGGGAAGGCCGGAGAACTTGAGGCTGGCGTACGTCAACACGTCGACCGGGTTGGTGGCAACCAGGATAATCCCGTTCGGGTTGTTCTGTGAAACCTTGGGAATAATCTGGCGAAAGATCTCGGCATTGCGGGCGGTTAAATCCAGGCGCGTCTCGCCAGGGCGCTGGGCGGAGCCGGCGGTAATCACAGTGATAGCGGCGCCAGCACAATCGGCGTAGTCTCCGGCCCAAACGCGGCAGGGATGGGAGAACGGCACGGCGTGGTTCAGGTCCATGGCTTCGCCTTCAGCCTTGGCCGGATTGGAGTCGATGAGGACGATTTCGGAGGAAAGCCCGCTCTGCAACAGAGCGTAGGCAAAGGTGGTGCCGACAAATCCGGCACCGACTACGGCAACCCGAGTTGGTTTGGGTTTAAAGGATTCCATATTTTTCCCCTACCTTTCACAATTGATATCGTTGTTTACCAATTTTAGCCTATTTTTTAGCGAAATAAAGCGCCGCAGAGCAAGCGTTGGGTTTATAATGATCCTGTGAGGGATATACGTCTTGCGAATTAGGCTTGACCTGAACAACTAATGTCATTATAATCTTTCGGTTTGTGCAAAACAAATCAAAGACGGGCCTGGGCCGGTCTTTATTTTTTGCACGCCTTTGAGAAATAAGGTTTAAGTAAATGAGTTTTGAAGATAGTAACGGTACTACGGTACAACGGCGTCCGACAGGATATAAACCCCCGCGCAATTTACGCAATTGGCTGATCGGCCATCCATTGCAAACCGCAGATGCACCCCACCAGACGATCGGGAAATTTATCGGTTTGGCAGTTTTTGCGTCAGATGCTTTATCATCAACTGCATACGCCACACAAGAAATGCTCGTGATCCTGGCTGTGGCCGGCCCAGCAGCTTTTGGTTATTCTTTTCCATTATCCATTGCGATTGTTGTTCTTCTGGCCATTCTTACAATATCGTACGAACAGACAATCCATGCTTATCCAGGCGGCGGCGGGGCATATATTGTCTCGCGCGACAATCTGGGAGAAATTCAAGCCCAGGTTGCCGGCGCAGCATTGCTGACCGATTATATTTTGACCGTTGCAGTCTCGGTTTCTTCCGGGGTAGCACAGTTAGTATCGGCTTTTCCAAATCTGCTCGGGTTGAAGGTCTGGATTGCTATCTTCCTCGTCCTTTTCATCATGGTCATCAATTTGAGGGGTGTAAAAGAGTCAGGCAAAGCTTTTGCCTTACCGACATACTTCTTTATCGTGATGATGTATTTAACCGTTGGAATTGGCTTTTTCCGTTTCATATTTGGGTCTTTAGGGCAGGTAACCGCCCCTCCCCAAGATATGGTCGCTACCGTCGTACAGCCCCTGACTTTATTTCTGGTGTTACGCGCATTTGCCTCCGGTACTACTGCCCTGACTGGCGTTGAGGCGATTTCGAATGGAATAACTGCTTTCAAAAAACCGAGCAGCCAGAATGCCGGGCGGACTTTAATTTGGATGTCTGTCATTCTAGGTTCATTGTTATTAGGAATTACTTTTCTTTCGCAAAAAATTGGAGCGTTGCCTTCAGAATTTGAGACTGTAATTTCACAATTGGCCAGGACGGCGTACGGAGATCGTGGAATATTCTATCTGCTGACTATTTCTGCAACCACAGTAATCCTGGTCATGGCCGCCAATACGGCTTTTGCGGATTTCCCGCGGCTAAGTGCTTTGCAGGCAACCGATGGCTTTCTCCCGCGCCCGCTTGCATTCAGAGGCAGTCGCCTGGTTTATTCACGCGGCATTATGGCTCTGGCATTTATTGCCAGCTGCTTAATCATCCTTTTTGATGCGAGCGTAACCCGCCTGATCCCTCTTTATGCGGTTGGCGTATTCCTTTCATTTACCCTTTCACAGACCGGGATGGCTCGACGCTGGTGGAAATCGGGCCATATGCAGGCGGGAATCGAGGTAAAGGAACGCGGATCTGTCTTGTCCTACGATCCGGGCTGGAAACACAAAATGTTCATTAACGGCCTTGGCGCGATAGCAACCTGTATCGTTACCATCGTATTTGCAGCTACTAAGTTTGCAGACGGCGCTTACGTAGTAATTATCATCATTCCAACTCTTGTAATGGTATTTTTAGGGATTCACCGGCATTACAGGCAGGTTGCCCATTCGCTTTCATTGGAAAAATACGGCGCGCCGCCGCGTACCCAGCGCATGCGGGTCATTTTAGCCATCAGCGGCGTGCATCGCGGCACACTGGCGGCGCTGCGGTACGCCACCCTACTGTCCGACGATATCACTGCGGTGCACGTTTCCATCGATCCGGAGGAAGCAGCAAAGATCGAGGCCAAATGGGAGGCGTGGGGAGACGGCTATCGCCTGACGATCCTCGATTCGCCTTACCGCACGTTCATCGAGCCACTGCTTGAATATATCGAGGACCTGGACGACCATCGCCAGCCGAATGAGATCATCACGGTCATCGTTCCGCAGTTCGTATCCAGTAAGGTGTGGACGGCGCCGCTGCACAGCCGCACGGCCGAAACACTGCGTAATATATTGCTCAATCGCACCGGGGTGGTTGTAACCGAGGTGCCATACCAGGTTGACTGATTCGCAATAAAATGGAAAATTAGGGATAGGTAACAGGCACATAACCTGTCTATCCAAGAATAGATCAGGTCTGATTGAAGATCAATGTGAGGAATTTATGAGAGTAATTGTAATGGGATGCGGCAGGATGGGAGCGGACCTGGCTTACCGCCTGTTTAAACGCGGCCACGACGTGGCGGTGATTGACGTCGAAGAGACGGCATTCAATGCCCTGCCGCCGGATTTCCAGGGGCGGTTTTACGAGGGCGATGCGATGGCCCAGGAAGTGCTGCACCGGGCAGGGATCGAGTCCTGCGATGCAGTGGTGGTAACGACCAATTCGGATGCAACTAACCTGGTCATAGGGCATGCCGTGCGCACGCGCTACCACATCCCAAACGTGATCGCCAGGAATTACGAGCCGCATAACCGCTCGTTATACGAGGCGTTTAACCTCCAGTGCATAAACGCCACCAGTTGGGCGGCGCAGCGTTTGGAAGAAATGGTGTATCACACCGAAATCCGCACGGTTTTCTCAGCGGGCAACGGCGAGGTTGAGGTGTACGAAATTACCATTCCAGAGACGTGGGACGGCCAGCCGATCGACAAGCTGATTAGCTGTCCGGACTGCGTGCTGGTGTCGCTGACTCGTTCCGGGAGCGCCTTCCTGCCCAACCGGGATACGGTCCTTCGGGCCGGGGATTTGCTGCATTACAGCGCCACAATTGATGGGACCGAGTCGTTATGGTCCAGGATCTCACAGCGTCCGGAGGAGGTGTAAGATGTTGGTGATTGTTGCAGGCGGTGGGCGAACGGGCGCACAACTGGCGCGAGCGTTACTGCGGCAGGACCACGAGGTCCATATTATCGATAACCGGAAGGATGTGCTGGCGCGCATTCATCGCGAGCTGCCGACGGAGAGCATTTTCGAAGGCGATCCAATCGACCCGAGCGTGCTCGAGAGGGCGGGCATCCGCGAGGCCGACGTTATGGCAGCCTGCACGACCAGCGATTCGACCAACCTTGTGCTGTGCTACCTGGCCCGCACCCAATACCAATTGCGGCGTACGATTGCGCGGGTGAATAACCCGAGGGACGCCTGGATGTTCGACAGCACCTTCCACGTTGACGTGGCGCTCAACCAGGCCGAAATCCTGGCGCACCTGATTGAGGAAGAGATGTCCATGGGCGACATGATGACCCTGCTCAAGCTACGCCGGGGCAATTATTCGCTGGTTGAAGAAAAAATCCCCGAGGGGGCGCGGGCGATCGGCGTGCCAATCCGTGAGATGGGCCTGCCGGACCACTGCGTAATTGCGGCGATCATCCGCAAAGGCGAGGTGATGATCCCGCGCGGTTCGGCGGAATTCGAGGCGGGCGACGAAGTGCTGGCAATTACCGACCAGGATGGGATGAAACAACTGGCCAAATTGCTGGCTTCGCCGGCTCAGCTCATCCACAACCATAACCACGTCCACGAAAGCAGTGAGGCGTAGAAAAAGGGTTTGACCCCCCGGGCACGTTAAGGTATAATCAATTTTCGTATCGTCACAATCAATGGGGACTGTCGCGCTTTTTGGGCTGGCAAGGCCGGCCCAAAAAACACGACACCGCACTTTGCATTGAAATTATAAAGAAGGAAAGGATTCAGCATGCCGAAGCGAACTTATCAACCCAAGATTCACCATCGGATCCGTGTCCACGGTTTCCGCTCCCGCATGGAAACCCGCGATGGGCGCGAGGTCCTCAAGCGCCGCCGCCTGAAGGGTCGCTTGCGCCTCACGGTTACCATGAACAACCATGTAAAGCGGATCCGGTTCTAGCCTTTTCCGTGGAAATCCTCAAGGAGCAGTTCCCCCATTAGCGAATATGGAATGGTCGGCCTGTCCAACTTATTTTACAGACAGGTGTAAAGGTGAAACGAAAGTTTCGCCTTACCCGGTCGACTGACTTCAAGCGGGTGCGGCGTTTTGGCAAGTCCTATGCCCACCCGCTTGTTGTGTTACTTACCTTACCAAATCAAGAGAAGGTTGTGAGAGTGGGCGTTGCAGCCAGCCATGCGGTTGGGAATGCGGTTAACCGGAACCGGGCCAAGCGGCGTATCCGGGCATGCATCGAGCCAGTTCTCCCCACGATCTGCGCCGGTTGGGATTTGATCTTCCTGGCCCGCAAAGCAATCGGCCGCGCCGATTACGAGCAGGTCCGGCTGGCCGTGTCGTCGCTTTTGGGCAGCGCCGGTTTATTGGTGGAGGTCGAAAAATGAATGCCAGGTATGAATATCCGAATGAGCCGCGCTTGCGCGATTTGCCCCGCAGCCTCAGGAATATTCCCAGGATTCCCCTCCTGGCGCTTATCCGTTTATACCAAAAAGTCGTTTCACCTTCGCTTCCGCCGGATACCTGCCGGTTTTACCCTACCTGTTCGCACTACGGTTACCAGGCAATTTATAAATACGGTATTTTTAAAGGTACGGCGATGGCGGTTTGGCGTGTGCTGCGGTGCAATCCGTTCAACCCTGGCGGTTATGATCCGGTCCCTTGAGGGCAAGCCGCCGACCTACCTAAGATAGAGAAGTCAAATAGCATGAATTTTTCAAAGATGAAAGTGTTGTTCGTCGTGATCCTTGCCAGCCTGTTGTTAAGCGCATGCGGCGCGCTGCCCATGTCGAGCTGGCCGGGGGTGACAGTCACCACCCAGGGTGATTTCGTCTACGTCGCATACGCCACCGGGGTATACAAGGTCGACGCCAAGAACGGCAGTATGGCCTGGCGTTACCCGGAAAAGGCGGATGCAGCCAAACAGTTTTTTGCAGACCCGGCCTTGAGTGATTCAATCGCCGTGGTGGGCGATTATCAAAACTCGCTTTTTGGACTGGACACCGGTAATGGCGCCGAGAAATGGGTAAACACGGATGCCAAAGGCCAGTGGATTGCCAGCGCTTTGATCGTCGGCCAAACGATCCTTGCGCCTTCTTCGGATGGAAACTTGTATGCGCTCACCCTGGATGGGAAAGTATCCTGGAAATACACCGCCACGGGACCATTTTGGGCCAGGCCGGCCAGCGACGGTAAAGTGGTCTACGTGCCGTCAATGGATCATTTCCTGTATGCGGTCAACATCAGCGACGGATCGCTGATCTGGAAGACGGATCTGGGCGCTTCTGGCGTGTATGGCGTTGCGCTGGGCGATGACGGCAACCTGTATTTGAGCACGTTAGGCGATGAGGTGCTGGCCGTGACCTCTAACCGGGGCGATATCCTCTGGCACTTCAAGCCCAGCGGCAGTATTTGGGCCGTGCCGGTGGTGAAAGACGGCGTGGTCTACTTTGGCGACCTGAATAACAAGGTGTATGCCGTTTCGGCCAAAGACGGACGCTCGACCTGGGGCGACGTGACTGCAGCCGGCCCCATCCTGTGCGCGCCGGCAGTCACGCCGGATGGTTTGGTTTTTGCAACTGAAAATGGCACCGTATTCATGATTGGTTACGATGGCAAGATGAGTTGGAATAAAACAATTAATGGTAAACTGTATTCATCGCCCGTTGTCGCCGGCCAGCAGGTGGTGGTGGGCGTCACTCAGGGTGACAAAGACACCTTGCTTGCTGCCTACGATTTTACAGGCAAGGATGCCTGGACGTTTACGGTACCAAAGTAAAGGTAGGTTGATCTATGGATATCTGGCAAGTTGTGATCTTACAGCCGTTTATCAATGTGCTCCTGTTCATCTATTCTGTTGTCGGGAATTTTGGAGTCGCCATCATCCTGTTCACCATCGTGATCCGGCTGCTGACCCACCCGCTAATGGTGAAACAGATCAAGAGCGCTGGTGCAATGCAAGAGCTGCAAAGCAATCCAAAATGGAAAGAAATACAAGTCAAATACAAGAACGATAAGGAGAAATTGGCCCAGGAGCAGATGAAACTGCAGAAGGAACTGGGCGTCAATCCCTTTGCCTCCTGCCTGCCATTGTTGATCCAATTCCCAATCATCATCGGCCTGTACCAATCCTTGCAGCAGTCAATTGCCACCTCACCGCTGCAGCTCCTGGCGCTGACGCGCCACATCTATCCAGGTTTTTTGAACGTTGCCAACTTGATGCCTATCAAGAGCCAGTTCCTGTGGATGGACCTAGGCCAACCCGAGCGCCTGATCATCCCGGGATTGTCTTTCGGCATTCCGGTCATGGCAATCATCGTACTGGTCACCACCTGGATGCAAAGCCGCTTGATGCAGCCACCGGCGGATCCCAATAACAGCCAGGCCAACATGCTGGGTGGCATGATGAATATTTACATGCCCTTGTTGATGGGGTACCTTGGCCTGACCCTGGCCTCCGGCATTTCGCTGTATTTCATCATCTCGAACTTGTTCGGCGTGGGCCAGTATGCACTGCTGGGGAAGGTGAATTGGAAGAACCTCAATCCTTTTTACAAACCGGCGCCTGTGGCTGTCGGAAAGGGGGCTTCCAAATCTCAAAAGCCATTGGCCGAGCCGTCCGTGAAAGAACAACGGTCTCTGCCTGAAACTTCCGCCAAAGCCACCGTGCCGGCAACGCCAAAATCGAATGGCTCCGGATCAAGCAAGGTAAAGAAAGCGAATATCGCCAAACCAGTCAAAAGCGGGTCCTCCAAAATTAAATAATTAGCTGGTTGGCGTGAGGAAACCATGAGCTCGGAAAAAACAACACTTGAAATCATTGCCCCTTCCGTGGAGGATGCTATCAGCCGCGGGTTAGGCCAGCTTGGCCTTCCTCGAGAATCCGTGAAAGTCGAGGTATTGGATGCGGGCAGTCGTGGCCTTTTTGGCCTCGGCGGGCGGCAGGCGCGGGTGCGCCTGACGATCCTGCCGCAAAATTCTTCGCGAGAAATGGAAGAAATCGAAGAACATTCAGAGCAACTGCTTGAGGAGGCGCCTCTCGAATCCGAACTAGAAGAAGCCGGGCCGGTTGAAGTGGTGGCCGGGGATGAAAACGCCCTGCACATTGCCAAAGAAGTTGTTTCGGAGCTGCTGGAAAAGATGAAGGTGCGCGCAAAAGTGGCGGCGCGCTACGTCCAGGCGCAGGAATCGCGCGACGAGCCAGTGATCCTGGTGGATATTCAGGGAGATGACCTGAGCATCCTCATTGGCCGGCGCTCGGAGACGCTGAACGCCCTGCAATACATCACCAGCCTGATCGTCGGAAAAGAAGTTGGGCATTGGGTGCCCCTCTTGATCGACATCCAGGGATACCGGGCAAGGCGCGAACGCTCTCTGCGCCAACTGGCGCGCAAGATGGCGGAGCAGGCCATCCATACTGGCCGCAAGCAGGTGCTGGAACCGATGCCGGCCAGCGAGCGGCGGGTCATCCATCTGGAACTGCGCGACCATGCAGAGGTCACGACGGAAAGCATCGGCGAAGAGCCGAACCGTAAGGTAACTATTTTTCTCAAGAAGTAATCCGGCCCAGGGGGAGCCTGCAAAAAGGCGCTTCTTTTGGTAGATCACCGAAGGAAACGCCTTTTTCTTTGCCAGTCCACCAGGAGTGGATATAATATGAACTGTCCGGTGTTTATGTGGTTTTCGTTGGCGAAGCCAACGAAAACCACATAAATAAAAAAGGATCAGGCGAGGCGGAGATGCGACCAGTAGACATCATCATCAAGAAGCGGGACGGGGGCGAGCTGACCCGGGAAGAGATCGAATTCTTTATCCAGGGTTTCACCCGCGGCGAAATAACCGATTACCAGGCCTCGGCCTGGGCCATGGCCGTATTATTGAACGGCATGAGCGACCGCGAAACTACCGACCTGACGCTGGCGATGACGCACTCAGGCGATATGCTCGACCTGTCTCACGTGGTGCCGATCGCGGTGGACAAACACTCCACCGGCGGCGTCGGCGACAAGACCACGCTGGTGGTGGAGCCGACCGTGGCGGCCTGTGGCCTGCCGGTGGGCAAGATGTCGGGGCGGGGATTGGGTTTCAGCGGCGGAACGCTGGATAAGATGGAGTCGATCCCCGGTTTTCGCACGGACCTGAGCCAGAAGGAATTCATCGACCAACTGCGCCAGATCGGCCTGGTGCTGACCGGCCAGACCGGCGACCTGGCGCCGGCCGACGGCAAGCTCTACGCCCTGCGGGACGTGACCGGAACGGTCGATTCAATGGCATTGATTGCCTCGTCGATTATGAGCAAGAAGATCGCCGCTGGAGCGCAGGCGATCGTATTGGACGTAAAAGTGGGGGTTGGGGCGTTCATGCACACCCTTGAAGAAGGCCGCAAGCTTTCTGAGCTTATGGTAGCCATTGGGCGTCTTTCCGGGCGCCGGGTGGTGGCGCTGCTTTCGGACATGAACCAACCCCTGGGGCACGCCGTTGGCAACTCGCTGGAGGTTCTGGAAGCGCTAGATACACTGCACGGCGGCGGGCCGGAGGATTTTCGCGAGCACTGCCTGGTGGTGGCGAGCCATCTTCTGCTCATCGGCCAGAAGGCGGCAGACCTGGAAGCGGCGAGGCAAATGGCCGAAACAGCCCTGCGTGAAGGGCGCAGCCTGCAAACGTTCCGCCAACTGGTGCAGGCGCAGGGTGGAGACGCCACTTACGTCGACGACCCTGGTAAGTTCGCAAAAGCGCCGTTCATCGAAACGGTGCCGGCGCCGCGCGGCGGATTCCTGACGGGAATCGACGCCCGCGAGGTTGGCGAGACTTCGGTTGACCTGGGGGCGGGACGAGCGAAAAAGAGCGATGCCATCGACCATTCGGTCGGCATCGTCATCCACCATAAGGTCGGCGATCGAGTAGAAGCAGGGGAGGCTCTATTCACCGTGCATGCAAACGATGCGCAAAAGCTGGCTGCGGCCAAACAGCGCCTGCTGGAGGCGCACCGCTGGAGCGATGAGCCCTGCCCGCCTCTGCCATTGTTCTATGGGACTGTTGGCTAGTGGTCATCAAACGATTTGGTAATATGGCATCGGCACAAAGCGTCAATACAATACTACAAAATAGCACTTGATTGCATTTTTTGTTTATTTGTGGCATAATCTTGTCAATCTAAAAGCGATGATCGAAACGAGTAGACCTGCAACGCGCTGGCAGCGACCCTGGGAGCAGTGAAAGCCGGGGCAGGGCAGCAGGTCGAAAATCCTTCGGGAGCTGCAAACTGAAAGTCCGTCTCAAGACGAGTAAGGGAGCCGGGTACGCCCTCCGTTATACCAGGCGGCGGTCTATCTCATAATGGATGCACCGCATTGAGTGCCTGCCGAGGCAGGAAGCAGGGTGGTACCGCGAGAATCGCTCTCGTCCCTGGATGGGATGGGAGCTTTTTAATTCTTACCTTCCAGCCTAGAGACCGACCGGGAAGGAACAGGAGAGCGAATGTTCAAACCAGTTTCACCGAAATTCAACGTGACCGTAGTTGAAGAAGCCGCACTGCGTTTCTGGAAATCGCACGACGTATTCCATAAGACGATGAAAGAGCGTGAGGGCGGACCGGAATACGTGTTTTTTGAGGGCCCGCCGACCGCCAACGGGAAGCCGGGCGTGCACCACGTGTTGGCGCGGGCGTTCAAAGACATCTTCCCGCGCTATAAGACCATGCGCGGGTTCCACGTCAGCCGCCGGGGCGGCTGGGATACACACGGCCTGCCGGTGGAGATTGAGGTCGAGAAGAAACTGGGATTTAATAACAAGCAGCAGATTGAGATGTACGGCATCGCAGAGTTTAACGAGCTATGCCGCCAGTCGGCGTTTACTTACATTCAGGAATGGGAGCGCCTGACCGACCGGATCGCGTATTGGGTCGACCTGAACGACGCCTATATCACTTATAAAAACGAGTACATCGAGTCGGTATGGTGGATTCTGAAGAATTTCTGGGATAAGGGCCTGCTCTACCAGGGTTTCAAAGTGGTGCCGTACTGCCCGCGCTGCGGCACGCCGCTTTCGGATCACGAGGTGGCGTTAGGTTACGACGAGGCGGTCGACCCGAGCGTGTTCGTGCGCATGCCGTTGGTGGATACACCCGGCACCTCGCTGCTGGTGTGGACGACGACCCCGTGGACGCTGCCGGCCAACGTGGCGGTTGCCGCGGCGCCGGACGTAGATTACGTTACGGTGGAACGTGAACTGCCAGAAGGCGGCAAGGAGCGCCTGGTGCTTGCTGAAGCATTGGTCCAAACCATCTTCGGCGATGAAGCGGTGAAAGTGGTCGAGCGGTTTAAAGGCAAGCAGCTCAAGGGCAAGCGTTACAAACCGCTGTTTACTTTCATGCCTACCGACAAGCCAGCGCACCGGGTGGTGCTTGGCGATTTCGTAACGACCGGCGACGGGTCGGGCCTGGTGCACATTGCGCCGGCCTTCGGCGCCGAAGACATGCAGGTAGCCCTGGAAGAGGATCTGCCGATCCTGATGACGGTGGCCGAGGACGGCACATTCAAGAACGATATCCGCCCCTGGGCGGGCGTATTCGTCAAGGACGCCGATCCGTACATCACCCAGGACCTGGAGGCGCGCGGCTTATTGTTCAGAGAGGGCACGCTCACCCATACCTACCCATTCTGTTGGCGTTGTGGCACGCCGCTGCTGTATTACGCCCGTCCGACATGGTACATTCGCACCAGCCAGTTTAAGGATAAGCTGGTGGAGCTGAATAACCGGGTCAACTGGTATCCCGGGCACATCAAGAACGGCCGCTTTGGCAACTGGCTGGAGAATAACGTGGATTGGGCGCTGGGCCGCGAGCGCTACTGGGGCACTCCCCTGCCGGTGTGGGAGTGCGTCGACTGCCACCACCAGGTTGGCGTGGGCTCGCGGCAGGAGCTGGCGAAACTGGCCGGGCGCGACCTGGCGGATCTGGATTTGCACCGTCCATATGTGGATGAAGTTAAGGGTACCTGCCCGCAGTGCGGCGGAACGATGAAGCGCGTGCCCGAGCTGATCGACGTGTGGTTCGATTCGGGCTCGATGCCGGTGGCGCAGTGGCATTATCCGTTTGAAAACCAGCAGAAATTCCAAAACCAGTTCCCGGCCGATTACATTTGCGAGGCCGTCGACCAGACCCGAGGCTGGTTCTATTCGTTGCACGCTATCAGCACCCTGCTGTTCGAGAAAGAATGCTTTAAAAATGTGATCTGCCTGGGCTTGATCCTGGACGGCGACGGTCAAAAGATGTCCAAATCGAAGGGCAATGTGGTCGATCCGTGGGAGGTGATCAACGAAAATGGGGCGGATGCCATGCGCTGGTACTTATATACGGCTACGCCGCCGGGCCAGGAACGCCGTTTTTCGAGCAGCCTGGTGGCCGAGGTTATCCGCACGTTCACGCTGACCCTGTGGAATACGTATTCCTTCTTCGTGACCTATGCTAACCTGGACGGCTGGAAACCGCAGGCAGGCGCTAAAGTGGAATACTCGCCGTTGGATCGCTGGCTGCGCTCGGCGCTGCACACGCTGACCCGGGACGTCACCACAGCCTTCGAAACGTACGACGTGCTGGGCGCGACCCGGCCGATCGAGACGTTCGTCGACCAGCTTTCCAACTGGTACTTGCGGCGCAGCCGGCGGCGCTTCTGGAAGAGCGAATCGGATAACGACAAGCAGGCGGCGTACGCCACCCTGTACGAAGCGCTGGTCACGCTGGCGAAGCTGCTTGCGCCGACCATGCCGTTCATGGCAGAGGAGCTGTACCAGAACCTGGTACGCTCTTTCGACGAGCGGGCGCCGTTATCGGTACACCTGGCGACCTGGCCGGAATTTGACGCCGGCCTGATCGACGAGAAATTGAACCGTGAAATGGCGCTGGCCGTCAAGCTGGCCTCGCTGGGGCACGCGGCGCGCAATAAGGCCAACCGCAAGGTGCGCCAGCCGCTGGCCGAAGCCGCCTTTGCGGTCGGTAACGCAGACGAGCAAGCCGTAGTCGACCAATACGCCGACCTGCTGGCAGACGAGCTGAACGTGAAGAAAGTACGCGCCCTCAGCGCGGCCGGCGAGGCGGTGGCTTACAGCCTGAATCCGCTGCCGAAGCAGCTCGGGCAGAAGTACGGCGGGCGCTTCCCCAAGATCCGGGCGGCCCTGCTGGCACTGCCGGCGGAGCAGGCATCGCAGACGCTCATGGCGGGTAAGAATCTGCCGCTGGCGGTGGACGGCGAGCAATTCGAAATTCTGCCGGAGGAGGTTGAGGTGCGCATCCAGGCGCGCGCCGGCTTCGCAGTAGCCTCCGAGGGGGCGTACCTGGCTGCCCTGGTCACCGACCTGACGCCCGAGCTGGTGCGCGAGGGACTGGCGCGTGAGTTCGTGCGCCGGGTGCAGGACCTGCGAAAGCAGGCGGATTTCGATATCTCGGATCGCATCCGGGTGGTCTACACGGCGACAACGGTGCTGCAGGAAGCAATTGTGAATTTTGCGGATTACATCAAGATGGAAACGCTGGCCGTGGAATTGACCGCCGGCGAAGTGTCGGCGGATACGCCGGTCAGCAGCGACGAGTTCGATGGAGAGAGCGTGACTATCGGGATCGTAAAAGCCTTCAAGTAAACGGATTTTAGAAAAAACGGAGTTTTTGGGCTCTGCGCAGCTCAAAAACTCCGTTTTGATTCCGAGGGTTACTTAAAAATACTCTCTACAGGGGATTTACTTAATCCCTGCAAAGGTTACAATATTGATAAGAATTATAATGGATCTGATTGGATCGATCATCCGTATTTAGCATAAAGGAGATCGTCATGGACAGTAAAACGTTGCGCTTAACCACCCCCCGAATGGGGATTATCGCCATCACTATCATCACGGCGCTGGTGCATTTATATCTGGCCGTATCATCGCCCAGCTTCGATATCATTTTCTTTTTGAATTTCCTGGGGTATATCGGTTTGCTGGCGGCCTATTTCCTGCCATTACCGGTGGTAAAGGATTATCACGGGTTGGTGCGCTGGGCTTTCATGGCCTACGCCGCAGTAACCATTATTGCCTGGATCGTCGTCCCGGGATTGATGGTCTGGTTTGCTTACATCGATAAGATTCTTGAAGTTGTATTAATCGCCCTGCTGTGGTTTGACAAATAGTATTTATCCCTTCCAAAGGGCAGGCGAGGCTGTTGTACGAGCGCGGCTCAGACGCAAGACTCACTACCCCTACAGATTAGCATCGCAGCAGAAAAGGAACCTGAAATGCCACCTTCTTTAACCATTGAACGAGCTGTTTGCGCCCGAGTGCCGACCGCGGTTGGAGAGTTCCAATTATGCCTGTACACGAATAACCAGGATAACAAAGAGCATTTAGCCTTGATCAACGGAGACGTCGAGGGGGAGTCTTCCGTTTTGGTGCGGGTACACTCGGAATGTTTTACCGGGGACGTGCTCGGATCGCAGCGCTGCGACTGCGGCGACCAGCTCCATCGCTCGATGGAATTGATCGCCCTCGAAGGGCGCGGCGTGATCGTGTATTTACGCCAGGAGGGGCGGGGGATTGGGCTGGCCGAGAAGCTGCGAGCCTATAACCTGCAGGATGAAGGCCTGGACACAGTGGACGCCAACCTGGCGCTGGGTCATTCGGTGGACGAACGCGATTACAGCATGGCGGCTGCTATTTTGGAGGACCTGGGGGTCAAGTCGGTGAGAATGATCACCAATAATCCCCAAAAGATGATCGAAATGGAAAGCCGCGGAATCAAGGTGGAGGACCGGATTGCGTTAATGCCAATTGTCACGGCGGATAACGCGGCTTACCTGCTGACCAAAATTCAGCGTATGAACCACCTGCTGGAGCTTGCTCCATTTTCATTTGCATCCTTTGCAGGCCGGGAAGAAAAACCCTGATAGCTGCCTGAAAGCCTGTTGAGAGGGAAGATGCCGGAGTGGAGATTAGGCTATGAAAAGGTCATCCTTATATTTTGTTGCTCCTGAAAGAGTCGAGCTCATCGAGGAGGAGCTCTGCGCGCCGCAGAAGAACCAGGTGCTGGTGCGCAGCCTGGTCAGCGCCATCAGCCCTGGCACGGAGATGCTTTTCTATCAGGGGCATGTGCCGGATGCCATAGCCATCGACGCCTCAATTTCGGCCCTGCCCGGAAAGGCGCAATTTCCGTTTAAATACGGCTATGCCAGCGTGGGGGAAGTCGTCGATGTCGGCGAAGGCGTGCCGAAAGAATGGATCGACCGGCGGATTTTCTCCTTCCACCCGCACGAAAGCTATTACCTGGCCGATCTTTCTGAAGTGATGGTGGTGCCCGAAGAGATTCCGACGGGGGGAGCTGTTTTCCTGCCGTCGATGGAGACGGCGGTCAATTTCATGATGGACGGGCATCCGCTGATCGGCGAGGCTATTGCCGTGTTTGGTCTGGGAATTATCGGCTTGATGACGACGTCTTTATTGAGCCGCTTCCCGTTGGGAAGGTTATTTACCTTTGACCGTTATCCTTTCCGGCGGGCGGAGGCCCTGGATTTGGGCGTGGATGCCAGCTACAACCCGGCCGAGCCGGAAGTGATCGAGAAGGCATTGACCACCCTGACGAAAGCAGGCTGGGAGAATGGCGTGGATTTAACTTTCGAGCTCTCCGGCGCGCCGGCTGCGTTAAACCAGGCGATCGCGGTGACCGGTTTCGACGGCCGGATCGTGATTGGGTCGTGGTACGGTAAAAAGACGGCCGAGATTGACCTGGGAGGCAAGTTCCACCGCAGCCGCATCCGCTTAATCAGCAGCCAGGTAAGCACGGTTTCACCTTCCCTGAGCGGGCGCTGGGATAAACAGCGGCGGCTGACCGTGGCCTGGGAACAAATATTGAAAATCCGCCCGCAACGCTGGATCACACACCGTTTCCCTTTTAACGATGCTCCCAAGGCTTACCAATTGATCAAGGAACATCCGGAAGAGACGATCCAGGTCGTCTTGGATTACCCCATGGGCGAGTAATCGGCGCGCACGGCCGCCTCCCAGGCGGGACGGATGCGCTCGATGAAGGCGCGCGTGATCCCTTCGGGGTCATGCAGGGCAACCAGGTCGCCGGCTGGAACTGCCGGCAAGTAGCGGACTTTTATCGTGAGGGGCCATTGAGCGGGTTTCAATACCATGGCGATCAATTGAAGCGTGGCTCCCATGCGCTGGCGGTCCTTTGGGCTGCGCCGCAGCCGGGTCAGCGGATGGAAGGTGGCCTGGGGCGCCAGGACGCCGCTGACAACAGCCGGCACGATGAGGGCAGAAGGCGCCAGGCGCACGAACAGACCGATCGAGCTGGACCAATTTGCCAGCGATTCGGCTGCACCAGGCAACACGGCCGGGTCTGGCTCGATCTCGCCGGCAGGGAAGGTGAGGATCGTCCCGTCGGCGCGCAGGTGAGCGGCGGCGCTGCGCAGCACCCCCAGGCGGGCATCGGGCTGCTCGGGGACGTAAATCAACTGGCGGTCGACGGCCTTCAGCGCCTGCAAAAAAGGCCTTTCGGCGGCCACGATGCGCAAATCCTGGCGGGGCAGGCTGGCAAAAAGCGCCAGGGTATCGGCCATGCCCGGGTGGTTCGAAAGAACGAGCAGCGGTCCGGAGGCCGGGACATTCTCCTGGTCAGCAGATTCAAGGCTGAGACCAAGCCGCTTGAGGAAAACCGAGGAGCCTTCCTGCAGGCCACAGGCGGCGACTTCCCGGTCGTATTCGAGCATGAGCCGGGCGAATTTGCGGGCGGGGCTGCGTAAAGGCCATTCCAGCAGGCTGCGGCCTAAACGGATGTTCCCCAATCCAAAGGAGGTCATGGCATCCTGGAGATTGATGCGGGTGAGCTCCTGCAAAGCCTGGGCGTCGAAATCGGTCATAGGATTGATTATAAAGCGGGTATAGGAACTAGTAGAATAAATTTATCAGGAGGAATCATGTATCACGTTGCCGTACGCCGGAATTTTGTCGCTCAACACTACCTGGTCGGCGGGGATTGGGGGCCGGAAAACAATAAACATTCCCACCATTACCAGATCGAGCTGGAGTTGGCTGGAGAGGAGTTGGACGAGCATGGGTTCCTGGTGGACATCTTGGATATCGAGTCCAGGCTGGACGGCCAGGTTGCTTATTTCCGCGATCGCACCCTGAACGAACTGCCTGAATTTGCCGGCCTGAACCCATCCATCGAGCACTTTTCACGCATCCTGTGCCAAAACCTTTCCAGGGCCATCCAGGCGCCAAACATTGGCCGCCTGGCGGTTCGGCTGTGGGAGAACGAGATCGCCTGGGCGGCATACGAACTGGAGCGCTGATTGAAATTCGGCCTGGTGATTTACGGCAGCCTCGAGACGCTGTCCGGGGGGTACCTGTACGACCGGATGCTGGTGGAGCACCTCCGCCGGGAGGGAGATACGGTGCAGATCGTGAGCATGTCCTGGCAGAATTACGCACGCAGGCTCGGCCAGAGCTTCGACCAGCGTTGGGCAAACGAGCTGGAATCGCTGGACGTGGACGTCTTGCTGGAAGACGAGCTGAACCACCCCTCCTTGTTCAGGATCAACCGGACTATGAAGAGGCACGTCGAATACCCTATCGTGTCCATCGTCCACCATTTGCGCAGCAGCGAGGAGCACCCGCGGCTACTGCTGGAACTGTACCGGCGAGTAGAACGGAGCTATCTGAACACGATTGACGCGTTCATCTGGAACAGCCAAACGACACGGCAGGCGGTCGAGCGTATGCTGGGAACAACGCTAAAAGGCGTGGTCGCCTACCCGGCCGGCGACCGGTTTGGCGGCCAGGCAGAAGCAGAAATTATGCAGCGCTCAGCGCAGTCGGGCCCGTTGAAATTGTTGTTTGTCGGAAACCTGATCCCGCGCAAGGGATTGCACTGGCTGATTGCAGCGCTTTGCGAGTTGAAAGAGTATGCCTGGACGTTAACAGTGGCCGGAGATGCCCAGGTCGACAGGGCGTATGCAGCCCGTGTCCGGCGCCAGGTGGAAGAAGCCGGCCTAGGAGAGAGAGTCCATTTCGTAGGCCGCCTGTCCGAGGAGGGATTAGCCGAAACCTGGCGTGACAGCCAGGTATGCGTTATGCCGTCTTCCTATGAAGGTTTTGGAATCGTCTACCTGGAAGGAATGGGCTTCGGCCTGCCGGCAATCGCTTCGACAGCCGGCGGAGCCAGGGAGATCATCGAGGACGGCGTCAATGGATTTCTGGTCGATGCGGGGGATACGGCAGGTATGGCCCGGGCAATCCGGCAGTACCTCGAATCTCCGCAGATGCTGGCCGATCACAGCCTTGCAGCCCGCCGACGGTTTGCAGACTTCCCAACCTGGGAACAAACGGCCGGCAAGATCCGCGAGTTCCTGACGAGGCTCTGATGGATTATTCATTTCAGCGTTACCTGGCAGCCAAAAAAACGGTCGACGACCGGGCGCTCAACCTGGGCGTTTGGAACGCATTTCGGGCCGAACTGGCTGAAATTCAAGCCAGCAAGCCGGTGCGGATCCTGGAAACAGGCGCAGGGATTGGTACCATGATCCAGCGGCTGCTGGATGCCGGACTTGTGTGGAACGGGACGTATACGGCTGTCGATGAATTGGCCGAAAATATCGATGCGGCCAGGCAGCGGTTGGCGTGGTGGGCGGGCCAAAACGGCTGGGAGGTCAGGCTTCAAGTGGACGGAATGGAATTGGCAAGGGGATCAGCAGCCGTGAAGATCGAGCTCAATGTTGCCGATGTTACCGAATTTGCGCAGCGCAGAAAGGGGGAAAGATCCTGGGATGTGCTCGTCGCCAGTGCATTCCTGGACCTGTTCGACGTGCCCAGGCTGCTGCAGACGCTAAAACCCCTGGCTGGCCCGTCAGGTCTGGCCTACTTTCCGATCAATTTCGATGGGGTGACCATTTTTGAACCGGTTATCGAACCGGCGCTGGATAGCAAGATTCTGGAACTCTACCACCGCAGTATGGACGAACGCGTCCTCTCCGGCGAGCGTTCGGGCGACAGCCAGGCGGGACGGCACCTGTTTCGTCACCTGGCGGAGCAAGGCTTCGACCTCTTGTCGGCCGGCAGCTCGGATTGGGTCGTGTTCGCAAACGACGGCAGCTATGGCGGGGATGAAGCCTACTTCTTGCACCATATCATCCATTTCTTCGAGGAATCACTTGGCAATCACCCTGAACTCGCGCCAGATGCACTGGAGCGTTGGACGGCAGCCCGCCACACCCAGATCGAGCGGGGGGAGCTGGTGTACATTGCCCACCAGATGGACTTTCTGGCGAGAGTCTCCGAATAAGGGTAAAATGAAGGGACTTAATTCCCCGGAGGAAGTTTTGAAACGTTTCTTAAAAGGTTATCCGTTCTTGTTTCTGCTGGCGGGAGTCATCATCGCCCTTGACCAAATTACGAAGGAAATTGTGCGTACGAACATCCCCGAGGGAGGGTTCTGGTCTCCCTGGGATTGGCTGACACCCATCGCCCGCATCGTGCACATCACAAACACAGGCGTGGCTTTTGGGATGTTTCAGGGCTCGGGGGGAATTTTCGCCGTCCTGGCGATCATCATCTCAATTGCCATTATTTATTATTACCCGCGGGTAGCAGCCGACGATTGGACCCTACGGATTGCGATGGGACTCCAGTTGGGGGGCGCGTTAGGCAACCTGATCGACCGGCTGTTCAACGGCGGAAACGTAACCGATTTCATCTCGGTCGGCAACTTTGCCATTTTCAACGTGGCGGATTCCAGCATTACGGTAGGGGTGGGCGTACTGTTGCTGGGGGTCTGGCTGCAGGAGCGGCGTAAAAAGGCCGCAGAAGAGGCCAAAGCAGCCGATTCGCAGGACCCTTCCGTTGAAGGCAAACACGAGGCCGGCGAGTGAGCGAACGGCTAGAGACGCTCAAATACAACGGTTCCGACCTGCAGCGGCTGGACAAGTTTTTGGTCAGCAGCATCGAGGGATTTTCACGTTCGCGACTGCAGGGGCTGATCCAGGATGGCTTCGTAAAAGTCAACGGCACACCGGCGAATAAAGGCGGTCAGATGCTGGAGGACGGCGACGAGGTGGAAATCCGCATCCCGCCGGCGACGCCCAGCGATCTGGTCCCCGAGGATATTCCGCTGCAGGTCGTTTTCGAGGATGAGCACCTGATGGTGATCAACAAACCGGCGGGCATGGTGGTGCACCCGGCGGCGGGGCACGCCTCCGGTACATTGGTGCACGCCGCCCTGGCACACGCGCCTGAAATGGAAGGGATCGGCGGCGAGCAGCGGCCGGGAGTGGTTCACCGGCTGGACAAAGACACGTCGGGATTGATTCTGATGGCGAAGGATGACCGGACGCACCGCTGGCTGCAGGACCAGTTCCGCCTGCGCAAGGTGCGCAAGGTTTACCTGGCGCTGGTGGATGGGCACCCGCCCACGCCTCAGGGGCGGATCGAGGCCGCGATCGGCAGAGACCCGGCGCACCGCAAGCAGATGGCGGTGGTGCCGACTCAGAAAGGGCGCGATGCGGTATCCGAATACTATACGCGAGCCAGTTTTCCTGCGCATAGCCTACTCGAAGTCCATCCTCTAACCGGCCGGACGCATCAAATCCGGCTGCACCTGGCCTTCCTGGGCTGCCCGATTGTGGGCGACCTGATCTACGGCAGGAAGAAAGCAACCCTGCCGGTTAGCCGGCACTTTTTGCACGCCGCGCAGCTTAGCATAACGCTTCAGGGAGAAACCCAGCCCAGGCTTTTTGAGGCGCCGCTGCCGGTCGATTTGCAGGAAGTTCTGCAAAAACTCCAAATGGAAAAGAAATCATGAAAATCGTCGATCTTCGTTCGGACACTGTAACGATTCCCACGCAATCCATGCGGGATGCCATGGCGAAAGCCGAAGTTGGGGATGACGTAATGGGGGAGGACCCCACCGTTAACCGATTGCAGCAGGTGGCAGCGGAGCGCATGGGCAAAGAAGCCGGTCTATTCGTCCCATCGGGCACGATGGGCAACCTGGCGGCAATCCTTGCGCACTGCGGGCGGGGAGATGAAGTAATCATCGGAGATTTGAGCCACACCTTTCTCTTTGAAGCTGGCGGAGTAGCGGCGCTGGGCGGGGTTATGCCACACACTTTGCCAAACCTGCCGGATGGCCGGCTGGAAATCGAAGCGATCAAGAACGCCATCCGCCCGGACGACGTTCACCAACCCATCTCGCGCCTGGTGGTGCTGGAAAACACGCATAATCGGTGCGGCGGCACCGTTTTGCCAGCGGAATACATCGAGCGGGTAGGGGAGGCAGCGATAACGCACGGACTGAAACTACACATCGACGGAGCGCGCATCTTCAATGCCTCGGCGGCGCTGGGCATTCCCGCAAGAACGCTGGTGGCGCCGGCCGATTCGGTCACGTTCTGCCTCAGCAAGGCGCTGTGCGCGCCGGTAGGCTCGGTGTTGTGCGGGTCGGCTGAATTCATCCGCAAGGCGCGGCGCATCCGCAAGCAGCTTGGCGGAGGCATGCGCCAGGCGGGTATCCTGGCGGCGGCTGGCCTGGTGGCCCTGGATGAAATGGTCGAGCGCCTGGCGGAAGACCACAAACGGGCGCGGGACCTGGCGACTGGCCTGGATAAGGTGCCGGGAGTGGTGGTAGAGACGAAAGTTCCCGCCTCGAATATGGTTTTCGTGGCGCTGGAAGATGGTGTGAAGCTGTCGGCGGCTCAGGTTGCCGGGAAGCTGGCCGAACTGGGGGTGAAGATCAGCCCGATTGGAGGACGCCGTTTCCGTATGGTGACCCATTATTGGATCGACGATGAAGGAATCAGCCGCACAATCGAGGGTTTCAAAAGAATAATTTGATATAATATTTAAGATTAAAGTAAATTCGGGATAGGGATTTTTATGGAAACTTTTGTTACCCTGCAGCAGATCGACCAGACGGCTGAAGCTGTCCGCAAGCAAATTTCCATCCTCCCAAAAACAGGCATCATCCTCGGTTCCGGGCTGGGTGAACTGGCGGAAATGGTGGAACAAGCCGCCGTCCTGCCGGTCTCGGAAATCCCCAATTGGCCGGTGTCGACCGTGATGGGTCACCAGGGCAAGCTGGTCATCGGCAAGATTGGGACGCAGGCGGTGATTTTGCTGCAAGGCAGGGTTCATTTTTACGAAGGCTACAGCATGGGCCAGATCACACTCCCTATCCGGGTGATGAAACGCCTGGGCGTGGAGAACCTCGTCGTAACCAATGCGGCGGGGGCGATTAACCCTGTTTTTCTGCCCGGCGACGTGATGCTGATTACCGACCATATTAACATTATTGGGATGGCGGGGGAAAATCCTTTAAGAGGGCCGAATCTGAGCGAATTTGGCGAGCGCTTTCCGGATATGAGCCAGGCGTACGACAGGCACTTGATGAGCCTGGCGCGCCAGGCCGCAGAAAAATCCGGCACTCCGCTGCGCGAGGGCGTATACGCCTGCCTGGCCGGGCCATCGTTTGAATCGCCGGCAGACCTGCGTTTCTTGAGGGCCGTCGGCTCGGATGCAGTTGGAATGTCCACGGTGCCAGAAGTTATCGTAGCGCGACACTCAGGGATTAAAGTTTTGGGGCTATCCGGGATCAGCAACAAGGCAAACCTGGACGGTTCGACCATTACCACCCACGAGGAAGTGCTGCAGGCAGGTAAGGTCATATCTCCGAAACTGAAGTCGATCATCCTGGGTGTCCTCGGGCAGCTATAACTCCCCCCGCCTGGAAAAACAACCTCCAGCCTTTGACTGGAAGGAGAGCGGTCGTTGTCGATTGAAGATCTTTTGCGTTTTTTGGAAACGTATGAGATATGGATCTATATTCTTTTAGGGGTAGTTTGTCTCTGGTATTTACGCAAAGTATTGGTTGCCTGGCACGAATGGAGATCGGCAATCTTTGGCATCGAGCGCGAAATAGCCCAGCGCCGCTTTAGCTTTTCGATGACGGTGTTTTTGTTGGCTTTATTCCTGGGTCTTTCCCAATTTATCCTCGTCTCGTTCGTGGCGCCGGATATGCCCCGAACAAATATCGTTGCGACTCCGACGATCGACCTGCTGGCTACGCCGGTAACCACGTTCGTGGTCAGCGTGGAGCCGGTGGGTACGCCGACGACTGCATCCCTGCCCACCCTGGCAGTAACCGGGACGGATGGCTGCAACCCGGGGATATTGGAATGGACTTATCCCAAAAACGGCGGCCAGCTCAAGGGAACGGAGACGCTCAAAGGCACCATCCAGGTCCCGAACCTTGGATTTTATAAATACGAATATAGCGCGGTGGGATCGGATAACTGGATTACAATTGCGGCTGGAAACAAAAAGGTGACGGATACCGACCTGGGTCCGTGGGATACGTCTCAACTGGTGCCCGGCGATTACCGCCTGCGATTGGTTGTGGCGGATAACAAGAACCAAGCGCTTCCGGCCTGTATTATTAACGTACGGATCATTTCACCTTGAAACAGGAGTATTGAATGCCAGAGATCGAAATCAGGCACGCGGTCGTGCTGGATATTCCCAAACTACTTGAGCTGGAACATTCCTTCCAAACCTCGTACGTGTGGCAAATGGACCGTTCATTTGAAAAGGGACAGTGGACGATCAATTTCCGCGAAGTACGCCTGCCGCGGCCGGCAAAAGTGGAGTACCCGGTGCCGTCGGACATCCTGGGAACTGAATTATCGCAGCGTTCCGGGTTGCTGGTCGCTTCTATTGATAACGAGCCGGTAGGTTACATTGGAATCAAGGCAATTGCGGTTTCCGAAACCGCCTCAGTGATCGACCTGGTGGTCAAGGAGGAATATCGCCGCAAGGGGATCGCCTCTGCGCTGCTGCTGGCGGCGCAGGATTGGGCATCGCAGCGCAATTTGCTGCGCATGGTACTTGAAATGCAATCCAAGAATTTCCCGGGAATTCACCTTGCACTGAAGATGGGATACGAATTCTGCGGGTATAACGATCAATATTATGCAACTCGAGACATCGCGCTATTCTTTGCCAGGTTTCTCCGTTAAAATGATCGTGTAAGAAAGTTTGGTCGCTATGACTGAAAGCTGGCAGACAGTTTTGCTCGTATTACTGCGGACATTCAATCAGATACTGACCGCAGGAATATCGATCACTGCCTTTTCGTTACTGTTATACGCATTATCTTTCAATTTGCGGGACCGGGTGGCCCGGTCTTTTGCTTTAATCCTGATTTGCGTAGTCATCGTCTTCACCGCCGATTCGTTCAGCGCCACGGTGGACGTGAACTGGGAGATCGAGCTTTGGCTCAAGATCCAGTGGGTGGGGATCATCCTGCTGCCGGCGACCTACCTGCATTTTTCGGATGCTATCCTGGCGACCACCGGCAAGGTGAGCCGGGGCAGGCGGCGTTGGGCGGTGCGGTTCTCTTACTTTGCCAGCGCCCTGTTCCTGCTCAGTCTACCATTCGATTCCTTCGTAGGACCGCTGCAGACAAACGGCGGGCCCGCTCCACACTTGCAGCCAACCACGTTGACCTTTGTCTTCATGCTGTGTTACCTGGTCACCATGGTCATTTCCTGGTTCAATTTCTACCGGGCCTACCGGCGCACCACGAACCGCACCAGCCGCAGGCGCATGGCCTACCTGATCACCGGGGCAATTTCCCCGGCTTTAGGATCGTTTCCGTTCCTGCTGTTCGGATCGGGATATGCCGCGCTGCACCCGCTTCTGTTCTGGATGGTGGCATTTCTGACCAACATGCTGGTTGGGGTCCTGATCGTAATCATGGCGTATGCCGTCGCATTTTTCGGCGTGCCGTGGCCCGACCGGGTGGTGAAAAAGCGCCTGTTCAAGTGGCTGATGCGCGGACCCCTGACTGCATCGATCACCCTGGGCCTGATGACGATTGTGCGCCGCCTGGGCGAGGGGTTTGGCTTCAGCTACACGGCCCTGGTGCCAATCGTCATGACAGGCAGCGTGGTGGTGCTGGAATTTTTAATCACCTTGTTTGCCCCGTTGGGCGAGCGCTTCTTGTTCGACGGGAACGACCATACCGAGCTCGAGCTGCTGCGCACGCTCGAAGAACGGCTGCTGACCAAGAACGATCTGAGCCAATTCCTCGAGATGATCCTGGCGGCGGTGTGCGACCGCATGCAGGCACCGGGAGCCTACATCCTGGCCATCGGCCCGGAAGGATTGGAATTGATCGTCAAGACCGGCGTGGTGGATATCAGTAATAAGGAAACACCGGATAATGAAGTCCTTGGCCTGTTAGCCGACCATAACGGATCCGGCGAGATAATCAAGTGGCGCGACGATAATTTGATTCCCCTGTACAATGAACAAACCATCAATAAAGAACTCATGGGGCTGATTGGCATCAGCGGGGTGGACGGAATAAAGTTGGATGAAGAACAGGTGAATGCGTTGCAAATCCTGACCCGCCGTGCTTCGCTGGCTTTGCGAGATCGCCAGACCCAGCAGCAGGTGGTCCAATCGTTGATCGAACTGTCGCCGCAGGTGGACTTGATCGAACAGTTGCGGGCTTCCAGCCGGTACAATCCTGCCAACATCCTCACTCCAGGCACTGCGCCGGAATCCGAAACCGTGCAGTGGGTTAAGGATGCATTGACCCACTATTGGGGCGGGCCAAAGTTGACCGACAACCCCCTGCTGCAACTACGGGTCGTCCAAACGGCCATGATCGACCACGATGGCAACGACGCCAATGCCTTGCGCGCCATCCTGCGGGATGCAATCGAAAAAGTAAGACCCGAGGGAGAAAGGAGGTTCACTTCCGAGTGGATATTGTATAATATCCTTGATATGAAATTTATGGAGGGGCGGAAAGTCCGTGAGATTGCTCTGCGGTTGGCAATGTCCGAGGCGGATTTATACCGAAAACAGCGAATTGCCATTGAAACTGTGGCGAAAATCATTGTGGAGATGGAAAACGAGGCGCGTGAAAACGAGCTGAAGGCCGCAAAAGCCTTCCCATCTGGGGCGATTTAGATTAAACTAACATTAGAAGGAATGGATTATCCGTATCAGGGGAGGGTTGCAAATGTTGTCGAAACCGTTAGAAACACATTTATCGGACGAAACACCTGAGGTCGATGAGGGTTGGTGGGCGGCAGTTCTTACCGATGAGGATACGAACCAGAACGCGCCGAAAGAAACCCAGGTAAAGATCGTCAATCCTGGCGCGAGCAAGCTTGATTGGGAGCACGTAAAATCCCTTTACGAACAGGATGAAGTGATCGAGCTGCAGGTGCATGGTTATAACCGGGGTGGGCTGCTCGTCCAGGGACCGGGTATCCAGGGATTCGTTCCGGTTTCCCACCTGGTGGAAATGCCGG
Organism: Anaerolineaceae bacterium UBA700; assembly: GCA_002298885.1. The sequence goes on along the minus strand of DBMK01000048.1, from coordinate 7,077 downwards.
GCCAGGCCAGCGAGGATGAGCGACGCCAGATCCTTGCCGGGTACGTGGGACGCCAGTTGTGCCTCAAAGTTATCGAATGCGAACCCAGCCAGGAGCGGATTGTGCTCTCCGAGCGCGCCGCCCTGGCAGGCGAAGGCCGCCGCAAGCAGTTATTCCAGGAGCTGAAATCGGGCGAGATCGTCACGGGGACGGTCACGAATGTTACCGAGTTCGGCGTGTTTGTGGACCTGGGCGGGGTTGAAGGCCTGATCCACGTGTCCGAGCTTTCCTGGGGCCGGGTTCAGCACCCTTGCGATGTGCTGCGCGTTGGGGAGAGCGTACAAACTCAGGTGCTTCAAATTTCGGAAGAAAATGCACGTGTGGCGCTGAGTCTCAAACGACTCAATCCAAATCCGTGGGAGACGCTGGTTAAACATTACAAGCCTGGCGACGTCGTGGCTGCCACAATCACATCCGTAATGCGCTTCGGCGCATTTGCGCGGTTGGAAGAGGGCGTTGAAGGCTTGATCCACATTTCTTCGATCAATTTCCCGCCCGGCGTTAAGGATATCGAAAAGGTCTTACACGTAGAGCAGCACGTTCAAGTTCGCATTCTGCATATCGAAATTGAACGGCGCAGGCTTGGATTAGGCCTGGTCAATGCCGAATGACAAAATCTTCAAGTAAAAAGCAACCGGCAGCAACAAAACCTGACACACCAAAACCTACCCAGGCTCCCAAACCAGCCGTGAGCCTGATCGACCGGATCATTGCCTCTTGGAATAACTTCGACAGGTTTGCCTGGGATATTGTCGGTGTATTGCTGGTGGCCCTGGCCATTATCCTGTTTCTGGGAGTTTTCGACCTGACCAAGGGGAGCCTGCTGACGGTTCCGGTCGACACGATCAAGAAAGGCTTTGGCCTGGGGAGTTTTCTGACGGCCGTATTTTTGGGTGGACTGGGCGTGCTGGCGCTGCGGCGCCGGCGCGAGGGCCAGCCCCTTTTCCCATTAGGCCGGGTTTTGCTGCTGGAAATTTGGGGGTTCATCCTGTTAGGAAATCTGGCGGCCTGGGGAGGTGCGTCGCTGCCTCGGGCCCAGGCCGGCATGGACGGGGGAATCATTGGCTGGGGCCTGCTCTCGCTCGTCGAAAAGGTGATCCCCTATCCTTTGAGTTACGCATTCCTGGCCGTTTGCCTGTTCATTTTTTCGCTGTGGGCGTTCGGGATTGCTGAATGGTTTTTCAAGTATTTCGAAAAATGGCTGCTCACCCCGGACCGCCCGGCGGATTTGAGCCGGGAAGAGCAGAGCTTCATCCAACCCATTCAGAGCCAACCCGAACGTCTGGCGCTGGAGCAGCCTGCTGCCGCGGCGCCGGCGATGGGACTTGGACAGATGGACAGTTCCTACCGCAGGGATTCACGCCTGCCGCCTTTGAATATCCTAAGCCAGGACCGGCCGGACTCGCCCGACGAAGAGCAGATCCAGGAGACGGCGCGGCTGTTGGAAAAGACGCTGGCCGAATTCGGCATCCCGGTGCAGGTAATCGGTTATCGGGTGGGGCCGACGGTGACCCAATTTGCGGTAGAGCCGGGCTTCATCGAAAAAGAAGGCCCGGAAGGCGACCTGGCGCGCCAAAAGGTGCGCGTGTCCCAGATTTCGGCGCTGCAACGCGATTTGGCGCTGGCCCTGGCGGCCGAACGGCTGCGCATCGAAGCCCCGGTGCCGGGGCATTCCTACGTGGGAATCGAGGTGCCCAATCCGCGCATCTCGGTGGTGCGGCTGCGGTCGCTGCTCGAGTCGGATAATTTTCAGCGCATGACCTCGACCATGGCGGTTGTGCTTGGGCGAGATGTCTCAGGCCAGCCGGTGGTGGCAGACCTGGCGCGCATGCCTCACCTGTTGATCGCCGGCACGACCGGCTCGGGCAAGTCAGTGTTTATCGAAGCGCTTACGGCCTGCCTGGCGATGAACAACACACCGGACGACCTGCGGCTGGCGATGCTGGACCCTAAGATGGTGGAATTGGTGCGCTTCAACGGGCTGCCGCACTTGATGGGTAAAGTGGAGACGGAAATCGACCGCATGCTGGGCGTGCTGCGCTGGGCGCTGGCCGAGATGGATCACCGCTACAGGCTGTTGGAAGAAGTGCACGTGCGCGACCTGGAAAGCTACAACCGCCGCATGGAGCGGCGCAAACAGGCGACTCTGCCGCGCATCGTGGTTATGATCGATGAACTGGCTGACCTGATGATGACCGCTCCCGACCAGACCGAGCAGTGCATCGTGCGGTTGGCGCAGATGGCGCGCGCCACCGGGATCCACCTGGTGGTGGCCACCCAACGCCCCTCGACGGACGTGGTGACCGGCCTGATCAAGGCCAACTTCCCAGCCAGGCTTTCGTTCACGGTGGCGTCGTCGATCGATTCGCGGGTGATTTTGGACACCAGTGGCGCGGAATCGCTGCTGGGACGGGGCGATATGCTCTTTCTCAACCCGGAAATAGGCAACCCGATCCGGGCGCAGGGCGTATTCGTAAACGACCAGGAGATCGAGCGCCTGATCGGTTTCTGGCAGCGGATGGCTCCACGCGAAGAAGAGGCCGCCGCGCCGCCGTGGGAAGAACTGCTGCTTGAGGACGCCGACGATGCGGACAAACTGATCGAAGAAGCCGTCAACATCGTTAGGCACACGCAACGAGCAAGCGCCTCGCTGCTGCAGCGGCGGCTGCGCATAGGCTACCCGCGCGCTGCCCGGTTGATCGACGAGCTCGAGTCGATGGGGGTCGTCGGACCGGCGCAGGGGGGTGGAAAAGAACGCGAAGTTTTACTGGACCCCGAGGATGGCGAAGACGACGAGGTGGGGGATGACGAAGAAGAATAGCCATGCCGGTCAACCAGTATTAGTGCAACCATCCCTTTTTAATCCAACTCAGTGATAAAATTGCTCCATTAATACCTGGAGTAACTATGTCAATCGACCGTTATGGAATTTTAATTGGCGACACGCGCATCATCTATTTCTACGCCATCCTGATCATGATCGGCGTGGTAGTGGCTGCCTTTCTATCAGCCCGCAGAGCCCCCAAATACAACCAGAACCCCGAATACGTCTGGGATATCCTGACCTGGGCCATTATTGCCGGAGTCATCGGGGCGCGGCTGTGGCACGTTTTTACTCCATCGCCCTCTCTGGTCGCCCAGGGGATTACCCCTGAATATTACCTCACGCACCCGCTGGAATTGATCAATACACGCCTGGGCGGCCTGGGGATCCCCGGAGCGGTGATCGGTGGGGCGCTGGCGCTATGGATCTTCTGCCGGATCAAGAAGTTGAGCTTTACGACTTGGGTGGATATCATCGCCCCAGGCCTGATCCTGGCGCAGGCCATCGGCCGCTGGGGAAATTTTGTCAACCAGGAGCTGTACGGGGCGCCGACCAACCTTCCCTGGGCAATTTACATCGATCCGGCCCACCGGCTTCCCGGCTTTGAACAATATTCCTATTACCACCCAACCTTCCTGTACGAATCGATCCTTAACGTAGGCGTGATGTTCCTGATCTTATTCGTCGAAAGGCGATTCTGGGGAAGACTAAAATCGGGCGACCTGTTCCTGGTATACCTTATCGGATATCCAATCGTGCGCATCTTGATGGAGACCCTGCGCCTGGATTCATCCCAGGTTGCCGGCCTCAACGCCAACCAGACCGTGATGATCGTGGTGTTAATCCTGGCGGCAGGAACGCTGGTGCTCAGGCACACGTTGTTTCGCAAACCGGCGGCGACCCCTATCGAGGAGTGAGCGGGCTCTTTAAAAAATTGGATGGCAATGTTTTATGGTTTTGCCGGGTATTTATCTTGCCCTGCAAAACCATAATTTTTTAACGTTGCGAAGTTGTTAAGCCCCACGCGGCCATTAACCGGTATTATATAAAAGATAGGTGAATGGATGATTTGGGCGGAAAACCTAACCAAATATTTTGACGATTTTCTGGCAGTTAATCGGGTCAATCTGGATGTCCCTTCAGGCAAAGTCCTGGCCCTGTTGGGTCCGAACGGCGCGGGTAAGACCACCACGGTACGGATGCTTACCTCAATCCTTGCCCCGAGCAACGGCTGCGCAAAAGTCGCCGGCTTCGACGTCCTCAGGGAGGCCGACAGGGTGCGCGCCTCTGTTGGCGTGTTGACCGAACACCACGGATTATACGGACGCATGAACGCTGTCGAATACCTGGAGTTCTATGGCGAGCTGTACGGTCTTGCGAAAGATGTGATCCGGCAGCGTTCGGCGGAAATGCTGGAAAGGTTTGGCCTGGCTTCCAGCAGTAAACAGCGCCTGGGAAAGTATTCGAAAGGTATGCGCCAGAAGCTGGCCCTGGTGCGGGCCCTGCTGCACAAACCGCCTGTACTGCTGCTGGACGAACCTACTTCCGCCATGGACCCGGAGAGCGCCCGCACGGTGCGGGATGCGATCCAGACCCTGCGATTCGAAGACCGGACGATCCTGCTGTGCACACACAACCTGGCCGAGGCGGAGGAATTGGCGGACCAGATCGCCATTATCCGCAAAGGTACGATTATCCATTACGACACACCGGATGCCTTGAAAAAGAAATTACTCGGCGCGCCAGAATACGAGGCAGTCGTCGAAAACTTGCCGCCGGATAGGACGCCTGAGCTGCCGGAGGGTGTGACGCTTACCGGGCGCAGCGAGAACACGCTTCGTTTTAGAGTTGAATCTCCCGAAGAGGCAAATCCGATGCTGCTGCGCCGGATGATTGAAAGCGGATTGAATGTAATCACCTTTCAACAAAAGCCGCGCAGCCTCGAACAGGCTTACATGCAGGCTGTTATGCAAGCCGGTCAGGAGGGCGACCATGACGATTGACCTGCGCCCGGCGTTCATCGTGGCGCGGCGCGAGGTGCGCGACCAGTTCCGGGATTGGCGGATTATCTTCCCGGTGCTTGGGCTGACCATCTTCTTTCCCTTCCTGATGAATTTCACGGCTTCCCAGATCCTGGATTTCGTGAAGCAATACGGGGCAACCATTGTAGGCGAGCGGCTGGTGCCGTTCTTGATGATGATTGTCGGATTCTTCCCCATTTCGGTATCGCTGGTGATTGCGCTCGAATCGTTCGTCGGCGAGAAGGAACGCGGCAGCATCGAGCCCTTGCTGGCTACCCCGCTCAAGGATTGGCAGCTTTATGCTGGTAAACTGCTCTCCTCGACGGTGCCACCCCTGGCCTCGAGTTACCTGGGGATGGCAGTTTACATAACTGGGCTGATCCTGCAGCGCGTCAGGTTGCCGGAGCCCGAGCTAATGGTCTTGATCCTGGTGATGACTACCTTGCAGGCGGTGGTCATGGTCAGCGGGGCGGTGGTGGTGTCGACCCAGGCCACTTCAGTTCGCTCGGCGAATTTGTTGGCCAGTTTCATCATTATTCCGATGGCTCTGCTGATTCAAGGGGAGAGCGTCATCATGTTCTGGGGCGATATCCACATGCTTTGGCTGGTCAACCTGGGGCTGGCGGCGCTGACCGTGCTTTTGATCCGCCTGGGCCTGGCCCATTTTCGGCGGGAGGAGCTGTTGGGGCGCGAGCTGGACGTGCTGAACTTTAAATGGGGCTGGCGGGTATTTAAAACCGGCTTCACCGGAAATGCCAAAAATCTGCGTGAATGGTATGGCCGCAGCGTGCCGGCCTCCCTGGCAAAATTGAAGCGGTCCTTCTGGATCACCGCAGGTGTAGCCGGAATCGGGGCGGTGGTGGGAGCCCACCTGGTCAACCAATTCCCGGCCCCGGTAAACGTTCTCAACTTCGGAAGCGTCGACGGGCGGGTGCAAAGCCTGCTGCAGGCCTGGCCCTTATTCTCGCTGGGCCCGCTTTTCAGCATCTGGTGGCAGAACGTACGCGCTCTGTTGATCGGAATGGTGCTGGGGACGATTTCCATGGGCGTCCTGGGCATGCTTCCGGTTATCGCGACGATCGGGTTGGTGGGGTATATCCTGGGCCTGCTAAACATGAACGGAGGGCCGGCGCTGGCCTATTTTGCGGGCTTCATCCTTCCGCATGGGCTGATCGAAATCCCGGTGGCGATCCTGGCCAGCGCGGCGGTGCTGAATGCCGGCGTACTATTGGCCTCGCCGGACCAAAATAAGACGGTTGGTGAAATCTGGATCACATCTATTGCAGAATGGGCTAAAATAATGGTAGGAGTGGTTGTTCCGCTCCTGTTTGTTGCCGCAGCCATCGAAGCGTGGATCACGCCGCGCATCGCCGCTCTGTTTTTCAAATAAGTCGGCGGGAGGACAGGATGGGAACTGTAATTATCCTAGGCTCGGGTTACGCCGTGCCGGAAGAAGGTCACGACAATACGCACTTGTTTATCCAGCAGGGGATCCACGGCGTGCTGGTGGACTGCGCCAGCAACCCTGTCGTGCGGCTGCGCCAGGCGGGCATCGCGTTCTCCCAGATCACCGACTTGATCCTGACCCATTTCCACCCCGACCACGTCTCCGGGATGCCTTTGCTGCTGATGGACCTGTGGCTGATGGGACGCAAACAGCCGCTGCAAATTTACGGCCTGCCGCATACCATCGACCGGGCCGAGGCAATGATGAAGCTGTACGATTGGAAGAAGTGGCCCAATTTCTTCCCAGTGATGTTCCACCGCCTGCCCGAGCAAGAAATGAGCCTTGTAATCCACAGCCCCGACCTGAACATCTATTCCTCCCCGGTTAAGCATCTCATTCCGACCATTGGCCTGCGGGTCGAGTTCATCCCGCAGGAGAAAGTGGTTGCCTATTCCTGTGATACCGAACCCTGTTCGCAGGTGGCGGCCCTGGCCGACAAAGCCGACGTTTTGATCCATGAAGCAACCGGGGCCAGCGTGGGTCACTCCTCGTCGCAGCAGGCGGCTCAAATTGCCAGGCAGGCCGGAGTCAAAGAGCTGATTTTGATCCATTACGCTCAAGCGAAAGGGGCGGAGATATTATCCCCGGTCAAAGACTTTTTCCCAGGGCCTGCCCGGCTCTCGACAGATCTGCTGCGGTTCGAATTTTAATGTAGAAAAAGCCATCGGCCGGTTTCGCCGGCCGAT
>DBMK01000065.1 GCA_002298885.1 Anaerolineaceae bacterium UBA700 | reverse complement strand
GGCTTCGTCAGCCGGACCAACCCCAAAAATACTCCTTGACATTTGGATCAGAATGTATATAATATAAACTAGTTTGTATAACAAACTAGTTTGAGAGGCATAAATGAATGATCCAATTAAAGACGCGATTCAGCAAACCCGACGATACTGGTACGTCGACGGCCTGACCGAGCTGGCGACCGGCGCCTTGCTGGTGGTGGTAGGCGTCTTCTTCATCATCCTGGGAATGATTGTTCCCAGCACCTTCGCCAATTGGCTGAACGGCCTCGGCCTGCCGGCCCTGATCCTGGTTGGAGGCATTGCAGGACGCTGGGCGGTCAACCGCCTCAAGGAGCGCCTGACCTACCCGCGCACCGGCTACGTGGCTTTCCGGCAGCCGCGGGTAGGGCTTAAACTGCTGACAATTGTGGTCGGTATGATGGTCGCGGTTATTCTGGCGGTGGCCATCTTTCAACTAAAGTACACCTGGCTGGTGAACGCCACCCCGGCCGTAATGTCGGCCATCATGATCGCCTTAGTTGGGCAAAGGTTTGGCCTGCGCCGTTTCTACTGGCTGGCGGGTTATACCCTGCTGCTCAGCCTGCCATTAGCCCTGCTCCAGGTGAGCGATAAGTTTGTCGTGGCTATCTTCATCGGCGGCTGCGGGCTGGGCTTCCTGGTCTCCGGCGGGCTAACCTTGCGCAATTACTTGAACACGACGCAGCCTGCCTCGAAGGACCTCGAATGAGCGCGGATCTGCGCTCGCTGGGCGACCTGGACCGGGTGCTGCACGAGCCATCCCGGCTGATGATCGCCTCCATATTGTATACGGCGGAGGAAGCAGACTTCCTCTACCTGCTCAACGCCAGCGGCCTGACCCGCGGCAACCTGTCCACCCACCTGTCGCGTCTGGAGGAGGCCGGCTACGTGCAGATAGAAAAGACTTTCAAGGGCAAGATACCCCGCACGGTGTGCCGTCTTACACCTGCCGGGCGGACTGCCTTCGAAGCCTACCGCCGCCGCCTGAAAGAGGTGGTGGAAGTGTTGGACAAAGGAAGTTGATGCGGAAATAATGACCAATGACGATAGACGACGGACAACAGACGACAGATTATAACCATTATGATAACAACCAATAGACGAAGAAGGACGGATACATCAATACAAACAGCATCAGCGCGTATTATCGTCCGCCGTATGTGGTCCGTCGTCTTCATCGAAAGGATAAAATGAATACCATAATTAACGTACAAAACCTGCAAAAATCGTTTGGCGCCGTGAGGGCGCTGGACGGCATATCGTTCGAAGTACCAGCCGGGATCGTTTTCGGCTTCCTGGGGCCGAACGGCTCAGGCAAAACCACCACCATCCGGCTGCTGCTCGGCCTGCTGGCCGCCGACGGCGGGCGGGCCGAGGTGCTGGGCCTGGATACCCGCACCCAGGCCGAGGCCATCCGCCGGCGCAGCGGCGCCCTCCTGGAGCATACCGGGCTGTACGAGCGCCTGACCGCCGAAGAAAACCTGGATTTCTACGGCAGGGTATGGCGCATCGCGCCGGCCCAGCGTCGCCAACGCATCCACGACCTGCTGGATGGACTCGGCCTGTGGGAACGGCGCGGTGAAGTCGTCTCCGGCTGGAGCCGCGGCATGCGTCAGAAACTGGGCGTAGCCCGGACTCTGATGCACCGCCCGGAGCTGGTCTTTTTGGACGAGCCCACCGCCGGGCTGGACCCGCTGGCTTCGGCGGCCCTACGCGAAGACCTGGCAGCCCTGGCGCAGAAACAGGGCGTAACCATTTTCCTGACCACTCACAACCTGGCGGAAGCCGAAAAGCTGTGCCAGGTCGTGGCGGTCATCCGCCAGGGGCGCCTGCTGATGACCGGCTCTCCTGACGAGCTGCGCCTGCGTCAGGGCGGCCGCCGCCTGGAGGTGGTGGGCCGCGGCTTTAACGAAAGCGTCCTGGCAAGCCTGCGTCTGCGCCCCGAGGTGGCTGCCCTGCAAACTCAAGACCACCACGTTACGCTCGATCTGAAAGGCGACCCGGACACCTCCGCGTTGGTCAGCTTCCTGGTCCAATCCGGCGTCCAAATCGACGAAGTCCGCAAAGGCGCCGCCAGCCTCGAAGAGGTCTTTTTAGAGTCAATGGAAGAGAAAGTTTAACCACGAATGACGCAAATTTGAACGAATGGGCACGAATAATTATAAAAAGGATATTTGTGTTCATTCGTTAAAATTCGTGTAATTCGTGGAAAAGTTCTTCAGGAGAAATCATGATTTACGACGTTTACACGATTATTCGCAAGGAATGGAAGGAAGTTTTTCTGCAGCGCGGGAGCCTGCGCAGCGGGCTGCTGAATATTGCCATCGTTGTCGGTGTGTTGGGAATATTCCTGCCCCTTCAAATGGGAGCACACTGGCTGAATTCGCCGGCTGTGGCCCTGGCCTGGCTGTGGCTGCCGATCATGCTGACCATGAACATGGTGGCGGACGCCTTTGCCGGGGAGCGCGAGCGCCACACCTTGGAAACGCTGCTCGCCAGCCGGCTCTCCGACCGGGCCATCTTGTTCGGCAAGATGGCCGCGGCCGTGCTCTACGGCTTCAGCATGGCCATCCTGGCCATGCTGGTCGGAGCCATCACGATCAACCTGGCTTATCCTTTACCCCAGGGCGGCTTGCAGTTCTACTCGCCGTCCATGACCGCCGGCGGAATACTGATCACCCTGCTGGCGAACACCTTGATGGCCGCATTGGGGGTGCTGGTCTCGCTGCGCGCCAAAACCGTGCGCCAGGCATACCAGCAGCTCAGTATCGGACTGCTGGTGCTGTTCCTGGTCCCCCTTGGCGCCTTCCAGTTCGCCCCAGCGGCGTGGAAGGCCGGCCTGATTGCCGCATTCAGCGGCTGGGGGCCGCTGCAGGCGCTGGCGGTAGTCTGCGGCGTCCTGTTGGTGATCGACCTGGCCCTGACCGCAGCCGCCATGGCCCGCTTCCAACGCGCCCGCCTTTTAGATTAGGAATTTGTGTATGCAAAAAAATCGGCCGCTG
>DBMK01000290.1 GCA_002298885.1 Anaerolineaceae bacterium UBA700 | reverse complement strand
TATATCTTATCTAATAGGGGGTGTGGGTAATGATTGTATTGAAGCTCGGGCGGGTGGCGGAGGGGTTGAAGGCCGGCGGCAAGGTGGGTTTTGGCGTGGATGAGCGCCCGGGCAGGAGGCCGGGCAGGGGCAGGTGGGTGGGGCTGACTGATACCGGGCCGGGAGCGGATGCGGTGGGTGGAACCGGGGTTGCCGGGATGGGGGAAGCAGCGAGAGGGGTCAGCGTGGGCTTGAGGGTGAGGACCGGGGGCGAAGCCTGGCCGGAGCCGCCGGGGGTGGACTGCAGGCTGCGCATGATGATGGCGGCTTGGGTGTGGGCCTGCTTTGAGGTCGTCAGGGCAGCGGCCAGGTTGACCCGCACCGATTGGGGGGCGGTGTCCATGGCCGTGGATAGGCTGGCTTCGTGGCCGGTAACCGCGTCGAGCAGCTTGCCGGCCAGGGCAGACTGCTCGGCCGGCGAAAGGTGACTGTCCTGACCCAGAAAGGCCAGTCCGGACAGGATCTGGTCGTCGTAATCGGCCAGCGCCTGGCCGAGGGGATCTGTGCGGTCCTGCTGGAGCAGGGCCAGGACTTCGCCCATGCGGCGGTTGGCAAATTCCACGTACAGGCCGGCCTGTTCGGCGGCGCTGGCGCTGAAAGTGAGCTGAACGCTCTCCTGGGCGCGCTTGACCGGGTAGAGGAAATCGCCAGGCAGGGCCTGGGCCGAGACGGCCACCGTGCCGATGCCAGAGAGGATGAGGGCGAGCACCAGCAGGATGATCAGGGCGGGCATGAAACGCGGCCGGGTGGAGCGGGGGAGCGCTGCGGGGCGGCGGGGGGCGTTGGATTTAAGGTAAGTTGAAACATGGTACGCCCGCGGCTGGGCCGGAGCCTGGGCCATGACCAGGCTGCGCAGTCGGGCCGGGGCGGCCTCTTTGAAGCGCGGCGAGGGATGCACCAGCGAGCCGGCAGCCTGGAGCCGGGTGGACAGGCGCAGAAGCGGTTCCAGCCCGGCGCGCTCGGCCGGGTAGGGGGCCAGGCAGTCTTCCGGCGTGCATCCCCCCGCCTGAAGGGCGGAGACGCTCCGGTCCAGAATTAAGTCAAAATCTTCGGCGATCGATGCCACGGCTAAACCCTTTCCTGCTGGGTGGTTAAAAGCTTGTTGAGCAATGCCAAGGCGCGGTGCTGGATGCCCCGGCAGGCAACTTCCGATTTGTCCAAGATGCGGGCGATCTCGGCGTGCCCCAATCCCTCGATGAAACGCAGGATCACCACCTGCTGATATTCCTCCGGCAGCCGCCCGATGGCCGCCGCCAGGGCGGCGCTTTCTTCGGCCAGGATGATGGCGTCCAGGGCGGCGGCCTGCTCCTGGTCTGGCAGGCTGAGGTTGCTGCTGAGCTCTTCGTGAGTGGTCAATTTCTTCCGGCGGTGGTGGTCGACGACGACGTTGTGCGAGATGCGATAGAGCCAGTTGATGAAGAAACACCCAACCGGCTTGTAGCTGGACAGGGCCTGCCAGGCCTTGAGGAAGACCTGTTCAGTCAGGTCTTCGGCGTCCTGCACGTCGCCGGTGCGGTAGTAGATGTAGCGGTAGATCGGGTCCAGGTGGCGGGCATAAAGCGCGGCGAACGAATCGAAGTCGCCCTGCATGGCGAGGTCGACCAACCTGGCCTCGGTGTCTGCCGCATCTGCCATTTTGGTGGTTAAACGTCCTTACATTGTTCAGGTGTCTTATGGGCGGGAAACCGCCCATAAGACACCTTTGTTTACATTATAACAACTCAGTGATTGACCACTACCGGTACGAAGGCCTGGAAGAACGGCGGATCGGCAGCTACGCTCAACGGATCGAGCCCGCTCTGGGGCAGGATAGGATTGTAGGTGATGCCATCCAGGGCAGTGGTGGAAGCCGGCGTCAACGCCTGGCTGGTTCCAGCAGCCATTGGAGCGGTGACCATTGGCAGCGGGATACGCGGGCCGCCCGGCGGGGTGATATCCAGGTCAAAGTCGGTGGCCTGCGCTCCGAAGACTAGGAACAGGTATACCCCGGCCGTCTTGGTGGTGAAGGTGACGGTCTGACTGTTGCTGGTGGGGTTGGGGCTGACATCGTCCGGATCGAACATGTTGCCCGGGTGCCAGACGAACAGGTGGGCGGAGCCGGCGGTGAAGCTGAGGGTTGCGCTCACGTCGACCCCGGCCGGGTAATACACCAGGTAAGGCACCATGCCGCCCTTATCTACGTGGGTGGCGGGCTGCAGCAGGCTGGCAAAGTCGATGGAGGCGCGGGTCAGGTGGGATTTGTTCAGGGCAGCGTCGGCTACCCACACGCCCATGAAGTGCGTCCCGCTCTGCGATCCGAGCGTCCAGGCGAAATCGGCCTGGTAGGGAATCCAGCCGCTGGTCTTGACGACCTGCCAGTGCGGGAACGGGGTGGTAGCGAGCGCCCACTCGACGAGATACATCTGGGTGACGCCGACGTTATCCGTGGCGTCGGTGTGCAGGGTAACCTGCGGATTGGTCAGCACGTCGGCGTCGCCGATGGTGAAGCTCTTGACGACCGGCGGGACCACATCGCCGCCCGGTTTCGGAACCACTACGACCAGGGCGCTGCGCTTGAGCGTATCGGCGCCGGAGGTGATGGTGGCGGTATTGAGGATGCGCGTTTGGGGCGTGGCCGGGCTATTGACTGTAACCTTGAAAATCAGGGCTGTCGTCGATCCTTCAAGCACCGAAAGGTCGGTCCAGGTGAGGGTGCGCGTGGCGGCATCGTACACGCCACCGGCATTGGCCGAGCCGTCCACGTAGGTGACCTGAGCCGGCAGCGGGTCGCTGACGGAGGCGGTCACGGCGGAGGAACTGCTGTTATTCAGGTTGATGGTGTAGGTAAATTCGTCCCCCGGGGAAACGAATTTCTGGCTGGCAGCCTTGAACGAGCCCATCAGCGGGGAAACCGGATGGTTGACGAGCAAAACGAAAGCGGAGCGCTTGAGGGTGACGCCGCCCGAGGTGATGGAGGCGGTGTTGTCGATCATCAGCGGGCGCAGACTATTGGCGAGCACGGGCATAACGTCCGGCGCCTTGGCGGCGAAGTTGAGCACGACCGAGGCCATGGAGGGCACGGCTACGCCCGTCCAGGTGATGGTCTTGGTGGCTGTGTCGTACACACCGCCGTTGTCAGCCGAGCCGTCCACGTAGGTCAGGCCGGTGGGCACCGGGTCAACCACCTGGGCGGTGACGGCGGATTTGCCGGAGTTTTGCAGGTGGATAGAGTAGGTGACGGTATCCGAGGGGCCCAGCAGGCGCGGGCTGGCGGACTTGAAAGATGCAAAAAGGTCCGAGGTGACCGGCGAGGCGGGCATGAGAGTGACCCAGGCCTGGCGCTGGAGCACGAAACCGTTGATGCTGATGGTGGCAACATTGACGGTGGGGGTGGGCTGGGTAACCGTGGCGCTGTCCTTCACGTCAAAGGTCAAGTTGAGGGCGGGACCGCCGACGGAAAGCCCGGTCCAGGTGAGGGTACGGGTGGCGGAATCGTACACGGCGCCGTTGCTGGCCGTGCCGTCGACGTAATCCAGCCCGACCGGCAGGGGATCGGTGACGTCCGCTTTGAAGGACATCATCGAGCCGATATCCAGGTGGATGGTGTAGGTCAACGTGCCGCCGAGGGCTACAAACGGCTTTGAAGCAGTCTTGAAAATCCCGGAAAGATGGGACCAGTTTGGCGCCGGCGGGGTGGAGGCTTGCGCTGGCGCGCTGGCAAACACCTGCCCCATTCCAAGCGGCGAAAGGACCAATCCTGCCATGAGGATCACGGCAAGCAGGGTTAAGATTCCGCTGCGGAGTGGGCTGTGTTGCTCATCTGGTTGGTAATTCATGATTGAATTCCTCCTAAACATGAGTTTTTGCCTTCTATGATGTTTAACGTTTTCAGAATGAATTTGTTATGGCCAGGAGGAATCCAATAAATAGCGGGGTTTTATGGGCGGCCTCGCCGCCC
>DBMK01000206.1:239-9380 GCA_002298885.1 Anaerolineaceae bacterium UBA700 | reverse complement strand
TTGACAAAACGTATCCTGGCCCCCCGCCCCAAAATCGGGCGGGGGAATTTAATACCGAAGATTTTTGGCCATCCGCCCGCATACAGGCGGATGGCCAAAAATCCTCGGTTTTTTAAGCCCCCTCTCCACCCCGTGGATCGCGAAGCACGCCTGCCCTGGCGGGCGGTGCCAGGGTGCCTGTGGCAGAGGGGGTTGGGGGTGAGGTTAGAACCGGAATATTATCTTGCTGAGAAAATGCGCTCGGCAACCAACCGCGCCGAGAGCAGAACCATGGGCAGGCCGGTGCCGGGGTGGGTGCTGCCGCCGACGAAGTACAGGTTGTGATAGCGGTCGTGCCGGTTGTGCGGGCGGAAATAGCCCACCTGCCACACGTTGTGGCTGAGACCGAAGGCCGTCCCCCTGGCGCAGTTGAAGCGCTCGGCCCAATCGTGCGGGGTGTAGGAGACCTCGAATTTCAGATGCTGTTCGAGGTCGGGCATGCCGGCGCGGGATAAGCGCCCCAGCACGAAGGAGCGCGCCTGGTTGCGTAGGGCGTCCCAATCCTGCGGGACGGTTGAATCGATGTGGCCGCAGGGGACCAGCGCCAGGAGCGTGTCCTGGCCGGCGGGGGCAGCCGCCGGGTCGGTGCGGGCCGGGGCGTGCACGTAAAAACTGGGCTCTTCGGGGAGCGAGTGATCTTTGAAAATGCGGTCGAAGCTGGGGCGGTAATCGTCCGAGAGGTAAATATTGTGGTGCTCTAGCTTCGGGAAGACTTTATCGACGCCCCAATAGAACATGATCGCCGAGCAGGTGTACTTCTTGCGTTCCATGCTCTTCGCCGGGCCGGTGTCGGGCAGCAGCGATTGATAGGCGTAGGGCAGGTCGGCGTTGGCGATGACCACGTCCGCGCCCAGGCGGACGCCATTATCCAGCAGGACGCCGGTAGCGCGGCTGCCGTCCACCTCGATGCGGCAGACGGGGGTGTTGTAGCGGAACTCCACGCCCTGCGCTTCGGCAATCGCCGCCAGGCTTTGCACGACCCGGTAGATGCCGCCCATCGGGAACCACACCCCATCCGCCAGCTCGGTGTACTGGAGCAGGGAATAAGTGGCCGGGGCATCGTAGGGGCTGAGACCCAGGTACATATTCTGGAAGGTGAAGGCCGCCTTGAGGCGCGGGTGGCTGAAGTAACGCCCGATGTTGGCGTAATGCTTGGTAAAGCCCTTGATGCGCAACACGCGCAGCACGTTCTGCGGGCTGAGAAATTCGGCCAGGTTGTAGAAGTTGCGCCCGCAAAAATGGTCCAGCGACTCGTGGTAATGCAGGCTGCCCTCGCCCAGGTAGCGCAGCAGGCCGTCGAAGCTGCCGGGGGAGATGGCTTCGAGCTGGTCCTGCATGGCCGGCAGGTCGCCGGTAAGCGCAAGCTGGCTCTCGTCGTTAAAGTGCAGGCGGTAGGTGGGATCGATGCGGCGCAGGTCCAGGTGGTCCTGCATGCGCTCGCCCAGGGCGGCGTAGGTCTCGGCGAAGACCTGGGGCATCAGGAACAGGGTGGCGCCGATGTCGAAGCGGTGACCGTCACGGACGAGCTGGGAGCAGCGCCCGCCGGGAGCAGCGTTCTTTTCGAGCACCGTTACCCGGTAGCCGCGGCGGGCCAGGCGCGCCGCGAGGGCAATGCCGCCGAGTCCGGCGCCGATGATGATTGCAGTGGGTCGTGAGGTCATACGGATCTCCTGGGGATTCCAAAATTAATCATGGCCGACTGGAACATGGCACCCCAGAAGTAGTGCAGGGGCAGCGAGAGCGCCAGGGCCAGGTTATCGCTGAAGGAAGCTTCTTCGTCTAAAAAGCGAAAGACGCGCCGGATGGGGTTGTTCTTGAACATGGCGGTATAGATCGGCTTGACGTCTGCACCGTGCGCCTGCATGATGCGCAGCAGGGCCGCGTCGCAGAAACGGTACAGGCGCGAGTCCACCGGGATGGCGAAAGGATGCCCGCGCTGCAGCAGCGAGGCGACGATGGCCTGGGAATCGCGCTGGATGCGGGTGAAGGCGTAGCCTGCGGAGGGCTTGACCCGCCCGCCGCGAATGCCGATGTTGAGCACGTGCTCGCCGGCGCGGCGCGGGAAGGGGGCATCCGAAAGCGGGGTCACGCCGCCCTCCCGGCCGAGGATGCGGTAATCCCGGATGCCCAGCGTTTCCTCGATATAAGTCCGCAGCGCCTCGTCGTAATCATCCGGGCCGAGCAGGACGAATTCCACCAGGGCGTGCCGCTCCGAATAGGGCAGCACGTAGAAGAAGCGCAGCTCGTTTTTTTGAGGCAGGCGCAGGTCGAAGAGGGTGGGGGTCAGGGGGTCGAAAGCAGGGGCGTCCGTTTCGATCTCCCAGCCCTTGAAATGCTGGCGCAGCGAGCAGCAGCGGGTCGTGTCTGGCTTAAAATCAGCCAGGCGGAAGCGGCTGTCGAAGGCCCATTTGGCGGCATATTCGCGGCCGCCGGCCCACACCCGGGCGCCGCCGGCGCTGTCCTCCACCCGGCCGACCGCGGCTTCCAGGAACTCGACGTTGGGGAGGGAGGCTAACTTCCGGCGAACGGACGCAGAAAAGGCGGCGCTGCGCAGGGTGTGGTAGCGGTAATCGCCCAGCTCGATCACAGAATCGAAATCCTCGCTGCGGAAGCGCAGCCGGTCCCAGGAGCGGGCAATGCAGTCGTCGAACGGCGTTGGCCGGGCGGACCAGAAGCTCAGGGCGTGGTCGCTAGAGCCGCCCTGGTCGATGATTAATATCGAACTGCCGCCCAACGGGCTGCAGGCCAGGGCGTGGGCCAGGCTCAGCCCGGCAACGCCGCCGCCGGCGAAGACGAAATCAAACGGAGGCATGGGATAAAAGGCCGCCCAATATCGAGGGCAGGCGCAGGAGTTTCTCGCCGGCGCTGAGGTGGGCGCGGCGGTGAAAGACATCGTAGTCGTGCTCCTGGATGTCATCCAGGATAGCGCAGTACAGGCCGGCTGCCGCGGCCACCGCAAAGCGCCCATCCCAATCCAGCATGGCTATGCCCGGGCGGGCTTCGGCGTACAACTGCCGGTTGCGTTCGATCTGGAAGCGCATGAAGGCCCGCCAGCGCCCATCCACCCGGCCGCGCTCCAGGTCCGCTTCGCCCAATCCGTAAGCCGCCAGCTCGTCTTGAGGCAAATAAACCCGCCCCATGCGCCAATCCTCGCCGACGTCGCGCAGGATATTGGTGACCTGCAGCGCCAGGCCCAGCTTGATGGCGTAGGGGACGGCCTCGCTGCCGGAAAATCCGATGACGTGCATGCTCATCAGGCCGACCGTGGAGGCGACGCCGTAAGCGTAAGTGGCCAGGTCTTCGAAAGTGGCGTAGCGTGTCTGGCAGCGGTCGCGGCCGACGCCGTCCAGGAGCTGCACGGCGTAGCGGATGGGGATGCGGTAGCGCGAGCGGGCGTCCGCCCAGGCCACGGCAACCAGGTCGTGGCGGGGCGGCGCCGGCGAAGTGGACACCTTGCGCCACAGGTCCCAGGCGCCATCCCGGGCGGTCTCCGGGCAGTCCACCAGGTCGTCGCTGGTGCGGCAGAAGGCATACAGGGCGCGGATGGCCCGGCGCTTGGCCGGCGGCAAGAAATGGGTGGCCAGGAAAAACGTGCGGCTGTGGCTGGCGGTGATGGAATCGCAGCAGGCATAGGCCCGGCGCAGGAGCAGCCGGTCCTCAATCAGCCTCGGCAAGATGGTATCCACATCCGGCCGGGCCTCGCGCTCCAGCCGGAGCAGTGTGCGTTCCCAATTCCGCAGTGCCATTAAATCAGGAAGATCCTTTACCTGGGGAAAAATAAAAGAGCCAATAATCTATATACGTCGGAATTTAAAAAAAGTTTACACCAATCTGGAAAATTGAGGTGTATTTTCGGCGACTTCGCCGCCGAAAATACCATTTAGAACAGCCTAGCGGCGCAGGAGCGGGGAAAGGCTCTCGGCCCAGGCGCGGATGGCGTTCCAATCGCGGTGGTCGCCCTGGGGAAAAATGCTGAGGGCAGAGGCGGCGCGCATTTTCAGGGTGTCAAAATTGGCCGGCATTTTCTTGAAATCCAGCGTGCCGGCGAACATGCCCTCGCTCACCGGTCGGACGTAGGCGCGCACCGGGCTGAACCAGTCCGCCAGGCCGGCGCGGTATTTTTCGGCGCCGCGCATGGCCAGGGTAATGCACACCATGAAGACGGCTACAGGCTTCTGGGCCAGGGCGGCCCGGTTGGCCTGAAGGAACTGCATGGCCTCCGGCAGCCATTTGGCGCCCTGGATGGCGCTGCCGGCGACCACGGCGGCGTACGGGGAGAGGTCCTTCACTTCGCGCACGGGGCGCACTTCCACCGCGGCGCCTTTCTCGGCCAGGGTGCGGCCGATGGCTTCGGCTACCCCGGCGGTGGCGCCGGATTGGCTGGCGTAGGTTACAAGAATTGTGTTGGTCATTGCATTCTCTCTTTCTTTCCTGCATATAGATCAAGTGTTGTTTCAAAAATGAGATTAACCATCGTAGTAACGACTTCGCGAAGCACCCCTAGGGGTTAGTCGTTTAGGCCCGCGAGTAACGACTGAAGTCGTTACTACGATTCATTCCTTTTATTTACCGCGTTCCATTTTGAATAAGGTTTTGGCGCTCAGGAAAAGCCAGACTGCATACGGCACGAGCGAGAAAACCGAGATGTAGAGACCGATCTCCGGCACGAAGAGCCCCAGGGTTATCACGCTGGCTAGGATACCGGCAATGCCGGTTAGCCTGCTAAAAATGCCGCTGCGAAACTGGACCATCGAAATGATCAGGGTAGCGATTGCCCCCATGACGTAACTGACGTTGAAGGCGGTGCTGTTCTGGTAAATGGTGAGCAGCGCCTGCCCGGCAGCCAGAAATCCTGCCTTTTGCAGGTCCGTCGCCGCGGCGGCATACTGGCTGCTCAGGGAGAGCATTCCAAACGCCGCATTGGTGGTGACGTACAGCCCAGCGGCGACTATCCCCAGGGTTGCGGCGATGGAGATCAGCGATTTATGCGCTTCTTTGAGCGCCGCGTACAACGCCAGGTAAAGCAGGATCCCCAGCAGGTTTACCGCCAGGTTTGGGAGGTCCAGCAGCGCCAGGCCAAGCAGCCGGTTATCCTGCAGCAATGCAAACCAGCCGGTAACGGTATCCGGGCGCTGGCTGATGACAAAGGGGATCGCCCCGATTGGGATCAACAACACCATCACCAGGGCGGCTATCCCGCCGGTTGTGTAGAGACTCTGCCAGCCAGAACGGACAATCTGTTTTTCTTTAAGCATAGCAATCGATGATTGCGACATTTCTACCTCCATGATCTTTTATTCTCGACGAACGGACAAAATCACGAGCCCGCGCCCGTGCAGGGTACGGATCAGGCCGAGGAGACCGGATTGGTCGGTGCGGGCGGTGAACTCGGTGCGATCCACACTGGTGCGCACCACTTTGATCTGCTGCGGGCCGATGGCATTGAGGGCGCGTTCGTCCAACAGGCCCTGCACTTCAATCCGGTAGACACACTCGTCTTTCATCATTCGGCTAGGCCCTGGCGCCGGCCAGGAGGTAGATCGCCAGGCCCGCGGCGGCAACTTCCATCAACGGCGCCACCCGGTGAAGGGTCAGGACCAGGTCGTTCGCCGGCTTGCCCAGGCTCAACAGGGCCCCGGTGACGAACAGGCACACGAAGAGCAGTCCCGAGACGATCGTGACGCCCAACTGGAGCGGGGTGGCTCCGCCGGCGCGGAGGAGCTGGTAAACCGTCACACCGGTGAAGATGAGCGCCCCCAGGGCGATCAATTTGTGCACGGTAAAAATCAGCGTGTTCAGCGGCTTGCCGGAATTGCTCAGCCACACCCCCGAGAGCAGGGTGAGCAGAAAAAGCACTCCGGCCGTCGCCAATCTTGAGGTAACTGTGACCATTTCAACATCCTTTCACTAACCAGAATTCGAACCTTCACGGTCTATTCTAGCCAGGCGGACGCATCCGGTCAGCAGGTAAAAGTAGTATTGTGCGCGTGCAAGGTGGATTTGGAATGGGCCAAAAGTGTTATTTTTTCATAGCAAGCCGTGCCGCCGCCCGGCGGCGATGGCCTGGGTGCGGCTATCGACCCCCAGCTTGGTGAAGATGTTGCTGAGGTGCTTCTTCACCGTGTGCAGCGAGAGCACCAACCGCCCGGCGATCTCCTGGTTGGAGCAGCCCTCGCCGATCAGGCGCAGCACTTCCAGCTCGCGGCGGCTCAACGGCTCGACCAGGGCTGCCTCGGCCGCGGCGGCAGGCGCGGCCTCACCCGCCGGCTGTGGAGCAGGCTTTGGCGCCGAAAAACCGGCCAGGATATGCCTGACATATTCTGCACGGGCGGCGGCGGGCCGGGTCTGCTCGAGCCAGGCCGCCAAAATGCCGGCGAAGGGCTGGCCCTCTTCGAGGAATACGCTGATAGATCCGTCCGGCTCGGCCAGGTCCAGGGCGGCGGCAACGTCGTCCAGGGCAGCGCGCTCGTCCCCGGCGGCGGCGTGAAGCTGGGCGCGCAACAGGAGCGTTTCGAGAGCAATGGGTATGAACTGGCCTTTCAGCACCCCGGCGACCAGCCAGCCGGCCAGCTCGATGCTGCGCGGCAGGCCGGCCAGGTCGCCCTCGACCCGGGCGCGGTACAGCAGGATGCGCAGGGCGCAGTTGAAGAGCATGCCGCTCTCGTAGGAGATGACCTCGGCGGCAGGCCCGGGCGCAAAGACGTTGATGGGCTGCGGCAAGCCACCATCCCGGGCAAGCCCGGCGGCGTAGTTCGTTTTCCCCAGATAGATGCCCTCGCCGTTGAGCGCCAGCTCGGCCGCCAGGGGCCGGCCCTGGGCCAGCGCGATGCGCACCTGCTGGGAGACGACCTCGGGGCGCACCCAGGCCGGCGTCACGGCGCGCATGCGCTCGACGGCGTTCTGGATTTCGGCGGCGGATCTGTCAAATTCGCCCTGCATTTGCAGCAGGCGCGAGTACACCACGCGCAGGTAGATTTCCACGTCGCTGTAGCCGCCCACGGCGCTGAGCTGGATGGAGCGCAGGAACTGCTCCTCGGCCAGGGCGTACTGGCCCCACTGGTAATAGATCTGGCCCAGCGAGCCGCAGGCGACGGCGCTGATGGGTGAATTTGCCCCCACCGCTTCGATGCGCTTGAGCCCGTCGAGAGCCACCTCGTAACCGAAACGGTAGTGGCCGTGCTTGAGGCTGATCTGCAGCAGCACGGCGATGCCCATCATCTCCGAATCAAAGTTGCCCGTCGCCCGCCCGTATTGGATCGCCTTCTGGCAGGCCTCGACGGCGTGAGGGTAATCGTTCATATTGTAATAAGCGCTGGCCAGGGCATTGTACGCCAGGCTGCGCACGTAACCGTCCTGCTCCGGCACGATCTGCAGGGCGCGGTTGGCCAGCTCCACACTCTGCGCCGGGTCGCCCTGGACGACGAGCAGGTAGGACTGCAGGGTGAGCCATTCGGCCTGCAGCGAGACGGCCATCGACTCTACCTGCGCGCCGGAAAACAAGACCTGCAGGCGTTCGATGTACGGCAGGGCCTGGGCATACGTGCCGCGCAGCAGGTGCATCCACAGGAAGGCCATGTTGGTGCGCGGGCTCTGGGTGCGCAGCCGGGGCGGGATGGCGTTCAGCCAGCCCTCCACCGTCTTGGCGTAGCCCTGGACGAGCATCTCGACGGCGTGGGATTCGATGAGGCTCAAGGCGGTGTCATAATCGGCGGCGGCCAGGGCATGCCGGACGGCCTCGGCGGGCAGCCCGGCCTCCAGGTACCAGCGCCCGGCGCGCCGGTGAAGCTCGGCGGCCGCATCCCCCTGCAGCTCATGGCGCAGATCGCTGAGCAGGTCGGCAAACAGGTGGTGGTAGCGGTACCACTGCTGCTCGTCGTCCAGCGGCACCAGGAACAGGTTGGCGCCGCACAGGCGCTCCAGCAGGGCGCGGCTGTCGGCGCGGCCGGTGACCGCATTGCACAGGTCGCCGCACAGCCGGTCGAGGATAGAGGTCTGCAACAGGAAGCGGCGCACGTCCTCCGGCTGGCGGTTGAGCACTTCCTCGGTGAGATAGCTCAGGATGTAGCGGTGCGTGCCGCTCAAGGCGGCGATGAAGCCGGAGGGGTCGCCCCGGTCGCGCATGGACAGGCCGGCAAGCTGCAGCCCGACGATCCAGCCCTCGGTGCGCTCCTCCAGCGAAGCGACGTCCGATTGGGAAAGGGCCAGGCCCATCATCTCGGTCAGGAAGCGGCCGGCCTCGGCGGGGGTGAAGCGCAAATCGGCGGCGCGGATCTCGGTGAGGCGGTTGTTGGCCCGCAGGCGTGCCAGCGGCAGGGGAGGGTCCTCGCGGGTGACAAGCACCAGGTGCAGGCTGGGCGGCAGGTTCGAGACCAACATCTCCATCACCTGCAGGGTGAAGGGGTCCTGGAGGACGTGGAAATCGTCCAGCACGAGCAGGAAGCGCCGCGGCGTTTCGAGGATATCGTTGACCAGGGCGCTGCTGATGACCTCGGCGGGCGGGAGCTGGCCGGAACGCAGGACGCCGCCGATCTCACGGCCCAGGCTCGCATCCACCTTCTGCAGGGCGGCCACCAGGTACGAGAAGAAGCGCAGCGGGTCGTCGTCCGCCGGGTCGAGCGAAAGCCAGGCCGCCGGCCAGGAGCCCAGCGCCTCCACCCACTCGC
The DNA here is from genome assembly GCA_002298885.1 of Anaerolineaceae bacterium UBA700. The sequence goes on along the minus strand of DBMK01000206.1, from coordinate 678 downwards.
TGACGCACATCGTCTTGCCAAACCCGGCCGGCGCCGAGACGAGCTTATGTCCAGACCGACTATCGCGGCAGCGAAGAACTGATTATCGGCGGCGGCGTCCAGACCGGCAGCGTCATCGGAGAAGCGGTGACGGTCACGACCGACCAGTCGGCGGATGCGTTGCTGTTGAACGGTGACGCCCTGCGTACGAATGGCAACCGCGGCTCGGGCCAGAATGGTCCCGAAGGTTCCGGCTTGTCTGAAGGGGAGCGCCGCCAGGCTGCCGCCGATGCGGTGCAACGTGCGGAGTTGCTGTCGAACGCGCGTACGACCACCACCTTCAGCCAGTTGGCGGCCCAACCTCCGGCCAGTCCAGTGCTCGACAGCCCCGCTCAGGTGATCGACAACGGGACGGTTCCCAACGCCGATCCCGCTTCGATCCTTCAGAGCGGCACGGTGG
>DBMK01000206.1:0-219 GCA_002298885.1 Anaerolineaceae bacterium UBA700 | reverse complement strand
CATGAAGGGCGTTTCGGGCGACGAGGATACCGCCATTGCCCTGAACATCTCGGCGGCGTTGCCCAACACCAGCGCGACGGAGGTGCTGACCGTCACGCTGTCCGGCATTCCCGGCGGGGCGGTTCTGCGTGACGGGTCCGGAACCGTGCTGACGGTGGTGAACGGCAGTGTCGTGCTGACCTCTTCGCAGGTTCCCGGCCTGACGCTCACCCCGCCGCC
>DBMK01000321.1 GCA_002298885.1 Anaerolineaceae bacterium UBA700 | reverse complement strand
ACGAACAGCTTCAAACCAAACGAACTGGAGATTTTTATGGGTACTCTTGTAGAAGAGATCTTTTCGCAAAAAGCCGGGCGAAAGGTAGAGGCCGGCGAGATCGTCCTGCTGGACGTCGATTTCATCATGAGCCACGACAACACCACTCCGCTGGCGATTAAGGCCTTTCGTGAGATCGGCAAGCCGATCAAGGACAAGAACAAGATCGTCATTTCCTTCGACCACGCCTACCCTGCCCCCAATATGCAGGCGGCCGAAAACCAGAAGAAGATAACCGATTTCATGAAGGAGCAGGGCATTACCCATTTCTACCACCAGGGCATTTGCCACCAGGTGATGATCGAGGAGGGTTACGTCACGCCGGGAGCGGTCATTGTTGGCGGCGACTCGCATTCCAACACCTACGGCGCCTTTGGAGCGTTTGGCACCGGTTTTGGCTCTACAGAAATTGGCGTAGCCTGGGTGACCGGAAAGGCCTGGTTCCGCACGCCCGAAACCATCCTGATCCGTATCGAGGGCAAAGCTCCGCCGGGAGTATACGCCAAGGATGTCATGCTTTCCATCGCCGGGTTGATGGGTATGGACGGGGCGACGTACAAGTCGGTCGAGTTTACTGGCGGTTACATCGATGCCCTCCCCATGCATGAGCGCATCATCTTTCCCAATATTTCCACCGAGATCGGCGCCAAGTGCGGCCTGATTACCCCCGATGCGACCACCCTGGGTTTCCTTGAGCGTCAAACGAAGGCCGTGCCGCCCTTTAAGCCGCTCAAGCCCCAGAATCCGAAGTACCAGCAGGAAATCGAAATTAACGTGGCTTCTCTCGTCCCCCAGGTGGCCTGCCATCCTGACGTCGACCATGTGAAGCCGCTGCCCGAGATCGAAGGGCTGCCCATCGACGAGGTATTCATCGGCACCTGCACCAACGGGCGCTATGAGGACCTGGAGGTAGCGGCGCGCATTCTCAAGGGGCACAAGGTCAGCCCGTTCACCCGCACCATCATCACCCCGGCCAGCGTTATCGTCTACCAGAAGGCGCTCAAAAATGGCCTGATCGATATTTTTCACGAGGCGGGCTGCACCATCGGCGTGGTCGGCTGCGGGGCCTGCATCGGCCGCCACGGCGGCCTGCTGGCGCCGGGCGAGCGCGCTTTTACCACCATGAACCGCAATTTTATCGGCCGCATGGGCAGCGCCGAATCCGAAATTTACCTGGGCAGCCCGGCTGCTGCCGCCGCTACCGCCATAGAGGGCAAAATTACCGATCCGCGGCGCTACCAGGAGGTGCTGTAATGGGTAAAGCCTGGAAATTCGGAGAGAATTTAAATACTGACGAGATCATCCCGGCTCGCTATAACCTGACCATTGAGCCGAAGGAGCTGGCCAAAAACGTGTTCTGCGAAATCTATCCGGACTATGCAAAATTCGTCAAGCCCGGCGACGTGGTGGTGGCAGGAAATAATTTCGGCTGTGGTTCCTCGCGCGAACATGCCCCGGTGGCGATCAAAGGCTCCGGCGCGGCCTGTGTGATTGCCGCATCCTACGCCCGCATCTTCTTCCGTAACGCCATCAACATCGGCCTGCCGATCCTTGAATCGCCGGAAGCGGCCGCCGGGATTTCCGACGGTGACGAGGTGGAGGTAGACCCGGCCTCCGGCCAGATCCGCGACCTGACCACAGGTGAAAGCTACCAGGCCCGTCCCCTGCCGGCCTTCGTGCTGAAGATCGCCGAAGCCGGGGGTATCGTCAATTTCTTGAAGGACCACGACCTTGAGGAATTGTTGTGAGCGGTCACCGCATTTGCCTGCTGCCCGGCGACGGGATTGGCCCTGAGGTCATCGCCCAGGCGGTCCGGGCACTGCAGGCAATGGGCCTGGAATTCAGCTTTGTGACTGCCGCAATCGGCTATGGCGCCTACCAGCAGACTGGCACGCCCCTGCCGGAAGAGACGCTGACGAAGATTCGGACCTCGGAGGCGACGCTGTTTGGCGCAGTCACCACCCCGCCTAACCTGGCCGGTTACTTTTCGCCGGTCGTGCGCATGCGCCAGTCGCTGGACCTGTACGCCAACCTGCGCCCGTGCCAGTCCCTGCCGCACGCCAATTCCCGCCCGGGGATCAACCTGGTGGTGGTGCGTGAGAACACCGAGGACCTGTACTCCGGCATCGAGCGGGTTGAGGATGGCGGCAACCGGGCGGTGAGCGAAATGGTGATCACCCGCCGAGCCTCCGAGCGTATCATCCGCAAGGCCTTCGAGCTGGCGTTGAGCAGTGGCTTTAAGACAGTCACTGTGGTGCATAAGGCCAACGTGCTGCGCGAGACCTGCGGACTGTTCCGCCGAGTGGCCCTGGAAATTGCGCCGCAGTATCCGACCATCGCCATGGAAGAAATGCTGGTGGATACCTGCGCCATGGAGCTGGTGCGCGATCCGCAGCAGTTCGAGGTGATTGTGACCACCAACCTGTTTGGCGACATCCTCAGCGACGAGGCTTCCATGCTGGTGGGCGGGCTGGGCGTCGCCTGCTCGGGCAACATCGGCGCAGACACGGCCGTCTTCGAGCCGGTCCACGGTAGCGCCCCCAAGCTGGCCGGCCAACACAAGGCCAATCCCGTCGCCGCCATCCTTTCGGCCTGCCTGATGCTTGAATACCTCGGCGAACCCGCCCACGCCGCCCGCCTGCGCCGCGCCGTAGTTGAATCAATAAAACTAGGCCGCACAACCGGCGACCTGGGCGGAGAGTTGAGCACTGAAGAGGCAACGGATGCGATTATTAAACTGCTCTAGGAGAATTTTCGATTTGCCGCTCCTGGCGGGTCTGTGACCCGCCGGCGCTAGGGTCACAGACCCCAGCGGAGCGCGCAAAGGGATATACTTAATGACTGACCGACTGAAACACTGACCGACTTACAAGAGAGCCCACCATGCCCAAAATTGGATTCCTGCACACCCGGATGCGCGTCGAAGAAAAACTTCTGCTGGAAGAGCTGCAGCGCCGCCAGGGGATCGAGATCGTGTTGATCAACGACGACGAGGCGTTTTTCGATATCCAGAAGAAACCGGCCGAGGTCGATGTTCTTTTCGAGCGCTCGATCTCGTACTACCGCGGCCTGTACATCTCACGCATCTTCGAGGCTCACGGCGTGCCGGTGGTGAATACCGCCGAAGTTGCGGCGCGCTGCGGGGATAAATACATCACCAGCCAGCTCCTGGTCGACACCGGCATCCCCAGCCCGCGGGTCTTGATGGCTTTTTCAGAGGAATCGGCGCTCAAGGCGGTCGAAGAGCTGGGCTATCCTTGCGTGTTAAAGCCGGTGGTCGGCTCGTGGGGGCGGCTGCTGGCGAAGGCCGACAACCGGGCCTCGGCCGAGGCCTTCATCGAGCACAAGGCAACCCTGGGCGGGGTCGGCCACCAGATTTTCTACATCCAGGAGTACGTCGAGAAGCCGGGCCGGGATATCCGCGCCTTCTGCATCGGCGAGGAGCCAATCTGCGCCATCTACCGCACCTCTGAGAACTGGATCACCAACACGGCCCGCGGCGGGGTTGCCTCTAACTGCCCGGTCACGCCCGATCTGGGCGACCTGATCTGCCGCACTGCCCGGGCCATCGGCGGCGGCCTGCTGGCGATCGACGTGTTCGAATCGTCCAACGGCCTGCAGGTGAACGAGGTCAACCACACCATGGAGTTCCGCAACAGCATTCACACCACCGGCGTCAACATCCCCCAGAAAATGGTGGATTATGTGATTTCAAAGGCCAGGCCAGAATCGTAGTAACGACTTCAGTCGTT
>DBMK01000260.1 GCA_002298885.1 Anaerolineaceae bacterium UBA700 | reverse complement strand
TTTTTTTATTGAAATTTCAGGCTATGCAGAAACTACAGTTTCAATTTCAGGGAAGAATTGGCGGATTGTGCCTTCGACCCAGCCGTGCAGGGTGGTCGGCGATAAGGGGCAGTTCAGACACGAGCCACCCAGCCGGACTTTGACGATCTTTCCGTCGAAGGATACCAGCTCGACTGAGCCGCCGTGGTAGGTGCTGATGTAGGCATCCAACTGCTCGATCAGCCCGCGCATTTGTTCGTCGGGGGAATAATTTGGAATAGTCTCGCTCATCGTTCCTTCTCCTCAGGCTGCCTTCAGATCCATGCTGCGGGCCAGCATGGTGAAAATCTGGGCATGGGTGCTGTTCAGGCGCACGGCAATTCCATCGGCAAGTCCCTGCAGGATATCGATGCCGGTCTGGGGGTACTTCTCGCACAGGACTCGCAGCTCTTCGCCGCGCACACGCAGTATGCTGCTGTCTACGGCTGCTACGGCTATCGAAGTGTAAGCCTGGCGTCCCAGGATTGCGGACCACCCAAAAACCCCACCCGGCAGAATGTGCCCTAAAGTCAGCATTGGCCCATCGTACGGCTTAAAGTTTACCACGACTTTGCCTTCGAGGAGAATGTAAAGAAAATCAGCGATGCGTCCCTGTTCAAAGACCATCTGGCCTTGCTTGAAGCATACCAGATCGAAGAGCGGGGCCAGCACGTCGATTTCGGCGACGCTCAAATCCTTAAATAAGGATACGTGGGCGATTTCCTGTCTGAACATTGAACAAATGGTATCTTATACAGCCCGCTAAACTATAGTGGCAAAAATCATAAAACGAGGGACAAAAAGCATTGTGAACATGACATAAATTAATGACCGGTTTATGACAGAATTATTTCCTCCGAGCAGTAAAATTATCCACGTAGATTGGGCAGCAGATATTTGATGAGACTTAAAATTCGCCAGGTCCTGATTACCTATGCCGACAGGTTGGGAGCGTTCCGGCCAAATGCCAGGCTTTACCTGTTAAACGTTATTCTGGCCGGCGCGGCGTTGGGTATTTTCCGCTTGCTATTCAATTTTTACGTGCTCAGCCTGGGGTACGACGAGGCATTCGTTGGGAACCTGGTGACAGCCAGCAGCCTGACCGCGCTGGTCGTCGCCCTGCCGATGGGCTACCTTGCGGATTCGCTGGGGCGCAAGGCGTCGCTGCTGATCGGCGGCCTGGGGGTCAGCGTGGCGATCCTGGTCATGGTCCTGTGGCCCTCAGGGATCATCTTCGTCACCATGAACGTGGTCATCGGAATGGCGCAGAGCCTTTCCGGCGTAACCATGGGCCCTTTCCTGATGGAAAACAGCTCCGAAAAGGAGCGCACCTACCTGTTCAGTTTTGGATCGGGTTTGCAGATGGCTTCGCAGTCGTTGGGGAACTGGCTGGGCGGCAACCTGCCTTCCTGGATGATCGGCGGGGGAGCGGTGCTGGCGACGAATTCAAACGCCTACGGGCTTTCGATCCTGGTGGTGGCGGCGGGAACGGCTGTGGCAGCCGGACCGCTGTTCTTTTTACGCCAGCCGTGCCTGGAAAGAAGCCAGCGGTCGGGTTTTGCCCCGATTTCGTATTTTTCCAGCCACCCGACCTTATTGGGAAAGCTTATCCTGCCTATGCTGGTGACCTCGATTGGGGCCGGCCTGATCATGCCGTTCATGAACGTGTTCTTCCGCCAGGTCTACAACCAGTCGGATGCGACCATCGGCGCCCTGTTTGCCTGGGGCTCGTTGGCGATGGGGATCGGCTTGATGATCGCTCCCCCGCTGGCGGACCGGATGGGCAAGATCCAACTGGTGGTGGTGACCCAGGCGCTCTCCATACCATTCCTGGCCCTTCTGGGATTCTCGCCCTGGTTTTCGATCAGCGCCGGCGCCTACTACATCCGATTGGCGCTGATGAACATGAGCGGCCCGGTCTACCAAACTTTCGTGATGGAACGGGTCGAGCCGTCGGCGCGGGCAACGGTCGCCAGCCTGGTCAGCATGTCCAGCAGCTTCGGTTGGGCTTTTTCGCCCACCGTCAGCGGCTGGATCCAGGTGAATTACGGTTTTGGCCCGGCGTTTGCGGCGACGATCGTGCTCTACATGGCGTCGATCTTTTTGTACTGGACGTTTTTTGGGAAGGGCGGGAGAATAGAGAATAGAGAGTCGAAAGCAGCGGAATTACAGCGGAAGATCCTGTAACTTTTTGAGTGATTTCACATCAAACTGGGTTGAAATGAGTTGTTGTGGTATGTGGGTGGCTGGGCTGCCGATACGCTGCAAAACTATTTTCCAAACCTTATCAGGAGTGTTCAAATGGAAATGACGATTGACTTCCCCGGCGGGTCCAAGGTGGACGCGCACTTTGGCGGCTTTACGGTGAAAACCGACCAACCGGTTATGGGCGGCGGCGAAGGTTCGGCCCCCACACCGTTCCTGGTATTTTTGTCCTCTATAGGCACCTGCGCCGGCATTTACGTGCTGGGATTCTGCCGCCAGCGCGGCCTGCCGACCGAGAATATTCGCATCATCGAACGCATTCACAACAACCGCATGACCGGGATGGTTGGCCAGGTTGACCTGGAGATCCAAGTGCCGCCCGATTTTCCGCAGAAATATTACGATGCACTGGTACGCTCCGCCGAACAGTGCGCGGTCAAGAAGCATCTGGAGAATCCGCCGCAGTTCAACGTGTATACACAGGTGGCAACGTTAAATCCCGAAGCATAGAAATTTTACAGGTTTCTAAATCGTAGTGACGATTTTTGAACTTTAACAAAATAGTACCGTAACTTCAGCGGTTCATCTAGCTGAGACGCCTGGGGTTGAAACCCCAGGCTGCTAAAAATCAAGTCGGCCGAGGCCGACTTAAAGGTCGCGCGCCTATCCAGCCCGCTTTGGCGGGCTTGGGTTCTCGTAGCCTGGCGGCTTTAGCCCCAGGCGGCGCAAGCACGCAGGAAAAATTAGGTTACGGTATTTATTTGTTAAAATCCATTAGTCGTCACTACGATTCTTTACTACCGAAAGGCGGGGATTACGTAGGGCAGGCCGCCCTTACCGGCGTGCAGCACTTCAAGGGGGACGTGATAGGCTTCGCTGAGGATGGCTTCGGTCAGCACTTCGTTGGTTGGGCCGAGGGCGCGCAAGTGCCCATCGACCAGCAGGGCGATGCGGTCGGCGTAGCGCGCCACCAGGTTGAGGTCGTGCAGCACGACCAGCACGGCCAGGTTATCGTGGCGGGCCAGCGTGCGCACCTCTTCGAGCAGGCCGAACTGGAATTGCAGGTCAAGGTGGGCGGTCGGTTCATCCATAAGCAGGATCGGGGCGGCCTGGGCCAGGGCGCGGGCCAGCAAAATGCGCTGCTGTTCACCGCCGGAAAGCTCGCCGACCGGGCGCTCGGCCAGCTCAAAGGTGGAGGTGCGCTGCATGGCCTGGCGCACGATCTCTTCGTCCCGAGAGGAAGTCTGCCCCAGCCAGTTGAGGTGGGGGGTGCGGCCCAGCAGGACGGTCTCCCAGGCCGAAAATGCCGGCGGAAGCTGGCGCGCCTGGGGCACCACGGCAATCTGCCGGGCGCGTTCCGGAGCGGAAAACTGGTGCAAGCTGCGTCCCTGCACCAGGATTTGGCCGCCTTGCGGCAGCACTGCGCCGGTGATGGCCCGCACCAGGGTCGTTTTTCCGGCGCCGTTTGGGCCGATCACGGCCAGGATGCTCCCGGGGGGCAGCTCGAAACTGACGTCAATAAGGGCGCGCCGGGTTCCGTAGGAAACGGACAGATTCTTTACTACCAGCATGGCTCACCAGAAATTCTGCTGCTTGGTGCGCCGCAGCACCCACAGAAAGAACGGCGCCCCAACCAGCGATGTAATGATCCCCACCGGAAGCTCCTGGGGGGAGAGGACCACCCGCGCCAGCACATCGGCGAGCAGCAAGAAGGCTGCCCCGGCCAGCATCGAGAGCGGCAGCAGGCGGCGGTAATCGCCGCCCCACACCAGGCGCAGGACGTGGGGTACGACCAGGCCAACGAACCCAATGATGCCCGAAAAAGCCACGGCCGAAGCGGTGGCCATCGTGGCGGCAAAGACAATTATCAGGCGCACGCGCTCCACTGGCAGGCCGAGCTGGTGGGCCTGTTCGTCGCCGAACTGCAGCACGTTGAGGGTATGGCCCATCAGCAGCAGCGCTCCCAACCCGAGGAAGGCGTACGGCAGCAGCGCCACGACCGGCAGCCACCCGCTGAGGGTGGAGCCGCCCAGCATCCAGATCAGCGCCCGGCGCAGCTCGCCCGTGCCGTTGATCATCAGGAAGCTGCTGCCGGCGGTAGCAAAGGAGCTCACCGCCACGCCGGCCAGGATCAAGTTGGTGGTCGGCAGGGTGCGCCGGACGCGGGCCAGCTCGTAAACGATCAGCACGGTCAGCACGCCGCCGGCAAAGGCGGCGATGGGGATGACGAGCAGCCCCAGGGTAGTGTACGGATAATGCACCGACATAGCAACCACCGCCCCCAGCCCGGCTCCGGACGCCACCCCAATGAGGAATGGGTCCGCCAGGGGATTGCGGAAAAGCCCCTGGTAGGCCGCCCCGCTGCCGGAGAGGGCCGCCCCGGTCAGCCCCATCAGGATGGTGCGCGGCAGGCGCAGGCTGACAATGATGGTGGCGAAGGAGGCCGGCACCCAATCCGGCAGGGGAATGCCGGCTATCTGGGAGGTGAAGATGCTCGCCAGGGCAGCGGGGGAAATGAACACGCTGCCGACTGCCACGCTGAGCACGACTGCGCCGAGCAGCAGGGGGAGGATAACCAGGTAGGGGCGGCGGGTGGCTTTCAAGGCGGATTATGGATGCAGAATTTTGAACAATGTTTCCAACCCATCCACCAGGCGCGGGCCGGGACGCGAAACGGTGTTGTCGTCGAAGGCGACAATCTTCTTGTTCTGGACGGCGCTGATGGCGTTCCAGCCTGGCCTTTGGGCCACCTGGTCGGGAGTCACGCCGTAGGCGCCGTCGCCCAGCAGGATCACATCCGGGTTGGCGGCGATCAGCTCCTCCTGCGAAATTTGGGCGTAATCGCTCTTCAAGGACGCCGCAGCGTTCACCCCGCCCGCCATGCCGATCAGCGTATCGACGTAGGACCCGGGACCGGCCGTCCAGGGCTTGGCCGGGTCGGTGCCGTCCAGCTCGTAGAATGCCTTTGGCTTGCTCGTCACTTTAGCAGCATTGTCCGTCACGACCTTGACGCGCTGCTTGAGCGAAGCGACCAGCGCTGCGGCGTCACTGTCGTGGCCGGTGAGCTTGCCGGCCGTCTCCAAATTGGCGTAGAGGCCATCGATCGACTTGGGGTTGGCCAGGTAGTAAACATTGAGCTTGAGGTCTTCCAGCGCTTTGACCTGTTCAGGAGTGTTCAAGGAAGACGCCAATATCAGGTCGGGTTGGAGTTTGGCGATCTGCTCGAAGTTGTATTTGCCCATTGATCCGCCCACGGACTGGATATTCTTCGCCTCGGCGGGGTAATCCGAGAACTCGTCTCGCCCGATCACGTCCGCTCCGGCGCCGATGGCGAAGAGGATTTCGGTGTTCGAGGGGGCCATGGACACAATTTTCTTGGCCGTCGCCGCCAGTGTCACCGTGCGGCCCATTCCATCGGTCAAGGAGATGCCGGCAGGCGTGGGAACTGCGGTTGGGGTGCTGGCGGCAGCCGGAGCGCAGGCGGAAAGGACGAAAATTGTTGCCAGCACTGCTGCCAAAAAGCTGTAACTGCGTTTCATTTGTGACTTCCTTGTAGGGTCGAGAAAAGAGAAAAGAAATTAGAGATTAGAGAGTAGAGAAGAGGAATAATCGATAGCGGTGATAGACACCAAATCTAAAATCTAAAATCAAAAATTCTTTTTCGTCTGCCGTCCACTTAAAAACAACCTCCCTGTCGCGAAAGACAGGGAGGAAATAGCTGGAATGACAGACCCAGATGTTCCCACCTCCTTTACCGCGAGGTTGTGGTAAACGCTTTTTGGGCGGGCGACCTGGCTAGGGCTTGTGGCCTTTACAGTTGCGGGACAGCACCGGACTCACACCGGTTTCGCCTTTGAGCCTTCCCATCCGGGGGATAAGGCACCCATCGAGCTATTCAATTAAAACGATTCTATGACGCTAGTAAATAATCGTCAAGAGAATCCATTGATTAAGAATTCCGCAGTACTACCACCTAGTGACCTAACCCCCCAGCCCCCTT
>DBMK01000254.1 GCA_002298885.1 Anaerolineaceae bacterium UBA700 | reverse complement strand
TTCGGCTGCGAAGCAGCCGAAACGAACCTAAAAAACCCTTTTTAAATTAGTTATTGCACCTTGCGGTGCAATAACTAATAAACACGTTCCCCCCTTGCCGGGGCCCCCTGCGAGGAAACACCGGGCTTCTTGATGCTTCAGTCAGTGACTCAACACTGGCAGGAACAAATTTGTCGCTTTCCAATAAATGGAAACGTGGAGATTTTACCGTCCCCGCGGGGGCGGCAAAATCTCCACTTGCCCCCATTTGTTGAAAAGGTACTATGGTCTAGACGTGTTTGTATTAAAACATATGCGACTGGCACTGGACTGACAAAAACCGGTATATATGGCTTAAAAAGGGAATTATTACTATTTTTTACCAGATATTGTCTTGAGAATGACGACAGACGACGGACCTTGACCACAGATGATGGGAACAAGTATAAGGATTGCCAGATACCAGCGTCGTCTGTGATCTGTCGTCCGTCGCCTGTTGTCCAATACCTTATTTTCGCTCGCGGTATTCCGAGAGGGAGATCATAGGGGGGCGCTCCTGCTCGGGCAGGTCCTCCACGTCCAGGAAGAAACGGTCCGGCTCGTAGCGGATCAGCTTCATCGTGCGGTTCATATCCTCCAGGAAGTGGCTGCCGTAGCGCCGCTCCAGCTTGCGGAAAACGGTCTGGATGATGGTGAAGGACATCTTGCTAAGCGCTTCGAGAGGCTGGTTGTGATGGATGCGCTCTAGCAGGTCGACCTGGGCGATGGAGCTCAGGCCGAAGGATTCGAGCATGTCGATCAACAGGCCGATCTCCACCCCGTACCCGGAGGAGAACGGCAGCTTTTCCAGCGCCGCCCGCCGCCCGCCGTATTCGCCCGCCAGGGGCTGGATCAACCCCGAGAGCTCAGGGTAGAGCAGGTTGAGCAGCGGGCGCGCCGTCAGCTCCGTCACCCGGCCCCCGCCGCCGGCCTGCAGCTTGTCCCCCACCCGCAGCGGGCGCTGGTAAAAGCCTTTCACCAGTTGCACCTCCGGGCGCAGCAGCAGCGGGCCGATCAGACCGTACACGAAATGGGGCTGGATATTGACGATGTCCGTGTCGATCCACAGGATGATGTCGCCGCGGGTAACGTGCAGGCTCTTCCACAGGGCCTCGCCTTTACCGCGCCGCGGGCCGTACGCGGGCAGGATCTGCTGGTGGATAAAGGTCGGGATGCCCATTTCCTCCGCTATCTGGCGCGTCCGGTCGGTTGAATCCGAGTCGATCAGGACGATCTCGTCCACGAGTGGAATCTCGTCCACGAGGGCCCGTTTGACCGTCTGGATGACGTTCCCGACCGTTTCTTCCTCGTTGAGCGCCGGCAGCGCCAGGCTGATCGTCAGGCCCTGCTTGTGCTTGAGGTCGAGCAGCGTCCCTAGGTCGGTGAATTCGTCGGCGTGATAGGAGTTTTCGGCAAACCACTTGTCGACCAGCACCGAGATAGCCGATTGGCCTACCGTTTCGCTCTCGAAACTGGCGGGCATGGGCCGGCGGGTCTTGACGACGATGACCCGCGTCTGCCCCTCGCGCAGGATTGCCTGCGCCACTGGCCCGATCGGCCCCGAGGCTTCGTCGGGACGGGCGGATGCGCCCATTACCACCAGGTCGTGGTGGCGCGACTCTTCGAGCAAGGCGCCCACCGGGTCGCCGGTGGCGATCTGCTGGCGCTGGACTTCCGGCAGGCGCACCAGAACGCGGTCGATGTTGCGGAATGGGGCATCTTGTATGAATGGGGCGCCGCCGGCAGAAATATGCAGCGAGGTGAGGTTTGCCTTTCGGTTGCGGGTGATGGCCAGCGACAACTGCAACGCCAGTTCGGCGTAGGGACCGCCGCGTACCGGCACCAGCACGTTCTGCGGATTCTCGGGGATGGCCCCGCCCAGGATGGCCACGTCGCACGGCGGGCGGAGCATGGCGTCGCCCGGGATGTTCAGCCCGTCGAAATCGCGTTTCCATTCCAGCATCAGCAGGTCCGGCCGCAAATCATGGATGATGTTGACCAGTTCGGCCCATGGGTTGTGAGCCGCGAAGACGTGCTCGCCGGCCCGCACGTGCTCACCCTGGGCGTAGGCCTTCAAGGACTGGCGCAGTTCGCGCACCGAAACGGCCGCCGCGCTGAGCGACTCGCCCTCCGGCACCCGCACCAACCCTACCAGAATCACCTCACCATCCCCGGCGATGGCCCTGGCTGCGGACAGCGTGGATTGGCAGTCGCAGCCGTATGCCACCGGCACCAGGACCCGGCGAAAAACAGTTTTTAAATGACGCCTCTTCATGCACAACCACCTTTCAAGAGAGGACGATTATGTTACTGTCCTACAATAGGCCGAATCTTCTCGCGATAAATGCGCTGCCAGGTATAGGTGTGTTTCACCTTGCTGCGCAGCCCGAAGTTCAGGTCGGCCCCCAAACGCCCGGCGATCAGCGCCGCCACCATTTGAGGGTCGGCGTCCGGCGAAAAATAGCTGGCGAATCCCTCCCCCAGGTCTTTCAGCGTGGGGATATCCGCGCAAAAAACGGGCAGCCCCGCCAGGCCGGCCTCCAGGATGGGGATGCCGAAGCCCTCTTCCCGGCTGGGCAGCAGCAAAGCATCCGCCAGGCGGTAAAAATCGGCGATCACCGCATCCGGCAGGTATTCCTTTGCGTGTTCGGCCAGGAATACGGCCGCGGCGTTCAACCCAAGTTCGGAGCGCATTGCGAGTAAACGCTCGAAATAGGCCGTGTTGGCCGGGTTGTGCGGCCCCAGCGGCCCGGTAACCACCAGTTTGGCTTCCGGGAAGGTGCGGCGCAGGGCAGCCAGTGCGCCCAGGGCCAGCTCGATGTTCTTGCGCGGCGTGATGCGCACTGGCAGCAGCAGCAGCGGATGCGCATCGAGCAGGGCCTGGCCGGAGGCCAGCTCCTGGGTCTGCGCGTCCAGCTTCAAAAACAAGGCCGCGTCTACCCCGTTCGGCACCACCTGAATGCGACCGGCGGGAACCTTGAGCAGCTCCGCCAGCTCCTGCCGGCGCGCCTCCGAAATTGTCACCTGGACGGCCTCCGGCCAGTCCGTGCGCAGCAGGTCCCACGGGTAGCCATCGTGCAGCTCGGAGCGGTAGCGCGGCGTGGTCCAGGCCAGGTCGTGGTGCCACAGCACCAGGCGCGGCGCGCCGGCCAGGCTGGCCAGCTTTTTGAGCGCCGCAGTGAGCGCCAGGTTCTTGTTGAGCGAGCACACGTTGTGGGCGATCAGCACGTCGAAGCCCGACAGGCAGGCAGCCAGGTCCGCCGCGATTGCGTCCGCCAGGGCGCCTAAGCGGTCCGGCACCCGGCCTGCGTCCAGTTCGGCCTTGAGCGCCAGGACTTCGGGGTGACGCGAATCGACCTGCGGCAGGGATACGAACGGGATGCGCGGGTCCACCTGCCCGCCGCGCCCGGCCACCAGGACAACCGCGTGCCCGTCGTCCGCCATCAGGCGGGCGTGGTGACCGATCACGCTCTCCACGCCGCCGACCACCGGCGGAACGGCGTAATGCAGCAGGGCTATTTTCATACGAACTCCGCTCCCTCGCCGCGGCCGTTCTCCTGCGTGGCCTGGATCGCCAGGTCGATGAATACCGCCGACGACCAGCCGAAGATGGCGGCCGCCTTGGGCGGGTTCTGCCCGGTGAGCGGATGGTAATATTCGAAAATGTCCTCCTGCCCGCTGATCAGGTCCAGCGTGCGCCGGCGAAGCTCACGCCCGATGCTGGGATAGCCGGCCTTGTACAGGCCCTCGATCAGTAGGTAGTTGATGTTCACCCAGGTTGGGCCGCGCCACATCTGGTTGGGGTCGAACTTGGGGTCGTCCAGGGCCACCGACGGCACCGGGAAGCGCGGCCAGAACTCGTGCTCGTCGGTCAGGTGGGCAATCAGGCGGTCGGCGACCGCCGGCGGCATGCGCCCGGTGATGAGGGGGAACAGGTTGAAGGGCGTGCGCACGTTCACCTGGCGGCCTTCGCGTGCGGCCCAGAACAGGCCGGCTTTCTCGTCCCACATGATTTCGAGCATGCGCTGCGCCTGCAGCGCGGCGCGGCGGGCCCACGTCTGGGCGTCGCCGGTCTCGCCGATGGCCCCCGCAATTTTCGACAGGGCGTCCTCCTGCATGCACAGGTAGGCGTTGAGGTCGGGCGATTCGACCGGCATACCGTCATCCCACAGCGGGCTGTCGTCCAGGCCGGAGGAATAGGGATGTCCGTATTCGCTCAACCCGTTCCCGTTGCGGTCGTTCAGCTCTATCCACCAGCGGTTCCAGCGCACTATTGGCTCGTAGATTTCGTTGAGGAACTCGCGATCGCCGTCCACTTCGTACAGCTTCCAGGCCGCCCAGCCCACCAGCGGCGGCTTGGTGACGTCCGCCTCCACCGGGAAATCCAGGTGGGTTACCACACCTTCGTCGTGGACCGCATCCGGCAGCATGCCGTCCTCGCGCTGGTGGTCCAGCAGGATGCGTAGTTGGTCGTGCGCCAGGCGCTTATCCACATGGCGGTAAGCCAGGGCGTGGAAATAGGCGTCCCACTGCCACACGCCCACGTAGTGGAACTTGGAGGGGGTCATGGCCTCGCGGGTGGTGAAATAGCGGGTAGAGATAAGTCCGGCGCGCATGACCCACCAGGCAAAATAATATTGCGCCCGCCAGGGCTCGAGCACCGGTGGGGCGGCGGCAAACCATTCGTGCCAGCGCCGGGCGGCTGCCTCCAGTGAGGCCGCGCCGTCGGGCATGTAGCGGTTGAAGCCCAGGCGGGGGGTGATGTTCAGCAGCAGCTCGGCCCCCGAACCCGTATCCAGAATCAGCTTCACGCGTTGGGCCGCTGGGCCGGCCGGCTCAACGTCGTTCTGGGTGATGCGAGCGTTGGTAGTGTAGGCCACGTTGCGCCGGATATCCCCGGTCAGGCGCAGCACCCCGCCGCGCCGGTCAGCCTGGCTGTTATCCAGGTTGGCCAAAAAGCTGATCCCGCAGCGGCCGGGAGGCAGGAGAAACAGGATCGATTCGGTGTCTTCGAAAAGGAGGGTGAACGTACCGGCAGTCGTGTGGATTTCGACGCAGTGAGGGTAGGTGGTCACCGTCAATTCAAGCTTTTGGCCTTCGCCGTCGGTGAAGATCCATTCGTCCAGGATGGGAGGCCGGCGGCGGTACGCCGAAAGCTGGCCCTCGCGTTTGTACCAGCGTTCCGCCAGGCGAAACAGCAGGTGGTCATCCGCCCGGAAAACCAATAAGCGCGAGCCGCGCTCGGTGAAAGGCACCTCGCGTAAGTTGATCCGGTCTTTGAGCAGGTCAAAGTAGGGTGAATCGATCATGAATCGACGTCCTCCCCGAAGCACTCGGCCAGGATGGTCTGCAGGCGGCGTTCGAGCATGGAAAACGAATAATGACGCCGGGCCAGGCGATAGTTGTGCTCGGCCATTTCGGCTGCCAGCCCGGGATTTTCGAGCACCTGGCGGGTCTTTTCCACCGTCTCGTCCGTGATATACCCGTCGAACTCGATCACCTGGAAGCCTTTGGGCTTGATATCGATGTCGAAGATGGAGTAATTATTGACCACGATCGGGCGGCGGAAGTAGATTGCCTCCAGGAAGGCGTTGCCGAAGCCTTCGATGTCCGAAGGATAAGTGACCAGGTCGGCCCAGGGGTACACGTCGTACAGGCAGTAGACCTTGCGCCCGTCGATCGTGCCGCGCTGGTCCTTGATCAGGTCGGATTCGAAGTTGACCGCCACATCCAGCATGCGGGCGTAGCCTTGCAGGTACTTCTCGTAGGTGTGGCCTTCATCCCCCGAAGCGTGGGAAACGATCAGGTGAGCCCTGGCTCCCAGACGCCGGGAGAGCTCGATGGCGTGCTCGATGCCTTTGCGCGGGACAACGCGGGTCGGCTGGAGAAAGAACCATTCGTCCGGCGCGACGGAAAAAGCCTGGCGCACGTCCGAGCTGTACTCGTCCGGCGGCTGCGGCGGGTGGTCGAAATCCATCACGTTGGGGATGAGCAAACTCGAAATGCCCGTGCGCAGGCTGAGTTGGTTGGATGCCGACGAATTGATCACCACGTGGCGGATCGACGGCAGGTGCGGCGGGAAAGCCATATTGAAGTAGTCCCACACGCAGTTGACCAGGAAGCGCTTACGCTCCCAGAAGAAATCGTGATGGTGGGCCAGGGTGGGCATGCCGGTCTCGGCGATGAATTCGGTCAGCGCCAGCCCGAGCGGGATGTTCATGGGAATTGCCAGGGCGTTTTCCACCAGGATCAGCTCGATCTTGTAATGGCGCACGAAGGCGTACACCTGCTGCTTGAGGTGGTCCTTGAGGCGGTGGATGGCCTGGGTGACCCCTGCCGGGCGGTAGCGCTGGCTGAAGGCGATCTCATTGATGCGGGCGATCTCGGGGTGCTTGAAATGAGCCTCCGGCACCACCCAGGAGCAATCCGCGCCCCATTCGCTGGCGCCGGCAAAGAAGAAGCACTTGCACTTCAAGCTTTCCAGCACCTGGGCCCATTTTTCCGTTTCGAGCGAGACGCCGTCGTTGCCTTCGAGCCGGGTGGAAATAAAACCGATCCGCCTGCCGGTCAGTCTTTGGGTCCGCTGGTTCACGCGTTCCTCCCCACAGCCCTTATTTCCATACCCACCATTGTATCTGGTAAGGCTTCATTAAAAAAGGCTCTCCGGGGATTGGGCCTTTTTCGCGGCCTTCGAGCAGGTCAACCGCCCGGCCCGACTCCAGCCCACCGAGGTCCGGCCCGCCCAGGACCACGGTCTGGGGGCGGCCCGAAAGGTTGTGCAGGCAGACGGTGCGTTCCTTCCCGTCCGGCGAGGCGCGCAGCAGCCCAAACACCGCCTCGCCGCAGTTCAATACACGCTGCCCGCCCTGAGGGTGGAAGGCGGCGCAGGCACGGCGGGCCTGCAAAAGGCGGCTGAAACGCTCGAATACACGGCGGCGGCGCGAGCCTGCGTCGTCCAGCTCGCCCTCCAGGGCGCCCCGCTCCAGCTTCTGGCGGTTGATGCTGCGCTTGATCCCGCTCAACCTGGCCCCTTCAGGCCAGCCGCGCGAGCCCATGAGGCTGTGAAAATAGATGCCCGGCACGCCCGCCAGCGCCAGCATGATCGCCTGGGCTGCCATGAACCGGTCCACCTGGAGTGCTTCGGGTTCCCCACCCAGGGGGTCAGAAAGGGCGTCGAAGTAATTGATGTTCAGCTCGTAGGGGCTCTGCGAGCCGTCCGGATTTTGCTTGTAGGAGACCAGCCCGCCGTGCGCCAGTGCGCCCTGCACCAGGGCGTCGATTTCGGCGCCGGTCAGGATACCGCGGGCAGGGTTCAGGCCGATGCCATCGTGCGAGGCCAAAAAATTGAAAAATGTCGTCCCGCTCGAAGGCGTCTCCAGGCCGGCGGCCCACTGGCTCAGCGCCCGCCCGCTGCCAGTGCGCAGGCTGTGCAGGACCAGCGGCGGCAGGGCAAAGTTGTACACCAGTTGGGCCTCGTCCTGACCGTCGCCAAAATAGGAGATATTGTCGGCGTGGGGCACGTTCGTCTCGGTGATCAGGAACACCTGCGGCGCGGCCAGGTCCAAAACGGTTCGCATCAGCTTAACCACGCAATGTGTCTGCGGCAGGTGGATGCAGGAGGTGCCGATCTCCTTCCACAAGTAAGCGATGGCATCCAGGCGGATGAATTCGGCGCCGCGGGAAGTGTAAAAGAGCAGCGTATCCAGGATCTCCAGCAGCACGTCCGGGTCGTGATAATCCAGGTCCACCTGGTCCACGCTGAAGGTGGTCCACACCTGCTTCGGCCCTGCGGCGGTGTCGAAACGGGTCAGCAGCGGCAGGGCGCGCGGGCGCACCACCTGGGAAAGGTCCGGGCTGCCTTCTACGACCATGAAATAGCCGTGATAGGCAGGATCGCCGCGCAGGAAGGCTTTGAACCAGGCGCTCTGTACCGAAACGTGGTTAATCACCGCATCGAACATCAGGCGGAAACTGCGACCCAGCCTGGCAATGTCCTCCCAGCCGCCCAGGGCCGGGTCGACGGCGCGGTAATCGATCACCGAAAAGCCGTCGTCCGACGAATACGGGAAGAAGGGCAGGACGTGCACGCCGCTGACCAGGCCCTGCAGCTTCTGCTCGCAGAAATCCGCCAGGGTCTGCAGTGGCAGCATACCTGGCTGTTGGAGCTGGTCGCCGTAGGCGATTAGAATGGCGTCCGACTGGCTGAGCTTGCCGCGCTGCCCCACGGCAGGTGGGCGCGGGGTGCGCTCCAGCAGCCTGCCGATCCGCTCGCTGACGGCCTGACCAACGCTTTCCCCATACAACTCCTCACAATAACCGCGTATCTTCCCCATCTCTGCCATAACATTATTCTATCATTTCCAAAATTTTGTTGTAGGTGCAAAAATG
>DBMK01000255.1 GCA_002298885.1 Anaerolineaceae bacterium UBA700 | reverse complement strand
CCTAAAAATTTTTATTCCAAATTTACTCTTTGTCTATTTGCCGCACTGGGTATAAGTCTGGCCGGCAGAAGTCAATTTAGGCGCATCCGCCGGGGAGGCGTAATCGATCAGCGACACCCGCTGCGGCGTGCCCCAGAAATCGCGCGGGTACCAGGGTTCGCTGCCCTCCACCCGCGTGGCGAAGGGAGCGTAACGCTTGATCCACGTCTGGTCCTGCATCCAGCGCGTAAAGGTGCAGAAACTGGCCGCATTCCCGGTCACGTCCGCGTATTCGCTGATCCAATACGTACCGCCGGTCTTGGTGTGCAGTTCCTGCAGCGTCTCTTCGGCGTCGGCCAGGCTCAAGCGCCCTACCGCCTCCGTCCCTTCGTTTACGTAAGCGTGAGCATGCCAGTAGGCTGGCGCCAGGCCACCCAGCCCGCGCCGGTCCAGCTCGTTCAAGAAACAGCTCGTCCAGCTCCGCATGGGCTGGCCCTGGCCGTCCAGCACCGGCTGTCCGTCGCGGTCTTTGCAGGCGTACCAACCGGAATGCTCCATGAACGCGCTCACCCCGCCCACCACCAGCGTTGCCCGGCTGTATTTCTTTTTCAGGGCAAGGTAAAGGTTAACCGCCTGGCGCTGGTCAAGGTTCGCCTGCCCGCTCACCTCCGGCTCGTTGAAAACCAACAGGTAGCCGCCGTAATTCTTGTCCAGCTTGGGATCCTCTCCCGCCCAGCTCATCGGCACGAAGCCGATCCCCTGCACTGCCATCGCCTGGCTGGTGGGCGAGTGTCCGGCGTAGTTGTAGTACCAATCCGCCCCCACCAGGCTCAGGTCCTGGTAGAACAGCTCTGCCCCGGGGGTGCCGCCATCCGCCTCCCACGGCACTGCCACGCCGGTCCTGGCTGTATCCGCGCTGATGACCACCGGTACGAAGACGGGGAACGATCCAACGGCTTGCCCGGAAACTGCGCCGATGCTTCCGGCGCCAAATCCGATCAATACCACCACCGCCGCCATCGGATTGAAAACCTGGGAAAAATTAAACCGAATACGCATACGCCCTCTCCACCTTTAATGGCACCGATCATGACCGCCGGCTTACGCAACCGGATTCCTCCGTTCGTCCCGGCCTGGAATTGTTGAGGTTGGACCTTCACAATTAAATTCGACCGGAACCGGCCTTACTTGAGACTTCCTTACAGCTTTGTAATTCCCCGTCTTCAAGGCGCTCCAGAATCAAAAAGCGGTCTATTTACCGGCCGCAGCCGATAAAAACACCGCTCTAACTATCCAGTACCGCAATTAATCGACGATAAGGTCAGCGCTTGCGCACGAATTTTCCCCCTTGCTGCAGCGTGTTCGCCAGCCGTTGTAAATAGTGCAGCGGCCAGAAGCGCCGCGTTCCATAACGAGAGTTCAGGAAAGCCGGGCCGGGGATGAAAGCCTCAACCAGCCTTCCTGCCGCCCGCCCCGCCGCGGCCGGCGTCCAACGGCGCGGGCGCAGCCCCGCCAACGGGGTGGGGTTGTAGCGCACGAACCAGCGGTAAGCGCTCTCCTCTGCCGGGTCGATGTGCAGGGCTTGCAACGTACTAACCGCCTGCGCCGGCAGCGTGCCCGGGAAGAGCGTCTCCAACCGGAGCAGGATCGACTTGACCGGAGGCGCCAGCCGCCAATCGACGGCGCGCCGCAGCACAATGTCCCAATCCGGCCCGGCGCCCGGCTGGCGGGCCTTGCGCGCCAGGTCGTAATATCGGAAAACCTCGTCGTCGCCCGGATGGTGCAGGCCCATGTGCCCGCAGGCGAACAGGATGCTATCCTCGCTGCCCAACTGAAACGCCGGCGCCCCGCACACTTCCAAAGCCTCCGCCCGCTCGAACCAATCCCCCAGCGGGATGCCGTCATCGTAATACGGCAGGTTGAACGCTCCCCAATGCAAATCCACCGCCAGCCCTTCTGATCTGCCTGCCGCAGCCCCGCTATCCGAGCCAGGTCCCCTCACCAGCCCCTGCTCTCCACTCCTCGACACCCGGTCCTGCTCTCCACTCCCCGCTACCTGCCCCTGCTCTCCGCTCCCCCACGCTTGCCCCGGTTCTCCACTCTCTACTCTCTGCTCTCTAATGTAATTCCACGCCTTATTCCCATACCGCTTCCTGAATCCCGGCCAAAGCTCGATCTCCGGCGAGTACCCCAGGTGGCTCAACACAATTTCGGTCGCGGCCTGCTGCTCCTCTGGCACCAGAATGTCGATGTCGACGCACGGGCGCAGGGTATAATCGCCGGCGTACAGGGCGGCTATCGCGGCCCAGCCCTTCAAAACGACCGCCTTAATCCCGGCGGCATGCAAGGCGTTCAAAACCTGCCCTACCTGCTCGGCTTCAGCGTTGCGTTTGACCAGGTCCCGGTAGCGATCCGCCTGCAAGGCGCGTTGGAAATCCTCGGGCCAGGCCTGGGGGACCTGCCTGCCCGCCAGGTAACATAGCCCCAGCACCCGGTGCCGCGCCATGCTGTTCCCAAGTCGCTGCCAGTCTACCCCATTGGGCGCCTGCGGAGCCGGCATCTGCTGCGCGTCCAACGTATATCGCAGGCAGGCCAGCAAGAAATCCTCTTCCCGGCTTACCTCGCCTCGTTCTAACGTATCCCCTCCTCCGGCTGGCTCCATTGCTTTTGATTATATGTTGAATCGTATTTTCACCAGGGCAATCGCATTCTACCT
>DBMK01000050.1 GCA_002298885.1 Anaerolineaceae bacterium UBA700 | reverse complement strand
CCCGCAAGCGGGCGGACAGCCAGAAATTCACGGTTGTTAATTCCCCCCAATGCAACTAAATAAGCTTGGCTTCGTATAAGCCTTAAAATGGAAAATAACCGCCGAAGGCGAATGGGAGGGTGATTGTGAGTGGAATCATCAAAGCATTGTTACACAGTCTGATCGAAAAGAAGGCCAGGACGCTGCTGGTCCTGTTCTCCATTTCGATTTCAGCCGCGCTCATCTTCGCCAACGAAAGCTTTGCGACGACGATCACACAGCGCTTATACAACGCGGACGTGCGCTGGAGCGGAGATTCCGATTTCTACATCCAGACCAAGAATGCGGTCGGCGCCAAAGAATGGATCGATACGGCAAAGCTGGCGGGCTACGGCGATGCGTTCGAGTATGCCTTCCAGGCGATCAAAGAAAAGGCGCTGTACATGCCCAGCCTGGAACAGATGCATTACTTCACCATCATCGGCACTGACATCGACGAGTTCAACCGGCGCAACCCGGTAGCCCTCTACCAGGGGGATTTCAACGATTGGGCCGGCTACAAGATCATCGTGGGGCGGACGTACGCGTCGATCTACCACCTGAACGTAGGCGACGTGATGAAGCTGGAGCTCAACAACCAGGAGTACGATTTCAAGATCGCCGGGATCAGCGAAGTGAAGGGGTTGTTCCTGCGCGAGGAAGCGGACAGGGGGTTCATCCTGGCCCCCAAAGATACGCTGGCCCAGATTTTCAACGGAACGAACAACCTCACCTTCCTCAAGCTGAAGGACCGCTCGCAGCGCGAGGCCGTGTATGAGAGCCTGGCGCGTGACTTTGCGGGTTACGACGTGAATTACGGGGTCAACGATGCGGTGATCAGCGCCGAGACCCAGAATTACGTCATGCCGTTCCAGGTCTCGTCCATCGTGGTTGTGTTCATGTGCATGTTCATCATCTTTACGGCCTTCAACCTGATTACCCTGGAGCGCATCCCGATTATCGGCACGCTGCGGAGCATCGGCTGCACGCGCAAGCGGATCAACGCGGTGCTCATCGTCGAGAGCGCCTGCCTGGGGGCGATCGGCGGGCTCATCGGCTGCCTGCTCGGCGTGCTGGTGCTCCAATACATCAAAAGTTACTACTTCACCGGGGAAGAGGCCATCCTGAATGCGACCGTGCTCTTCGGCGCCCGCGAGGTGCTCACCGCAGTGGGAGCAGCCGTGGTCATCACCACGGCCAGCGCCATCCTGCCGATCCTGCGAATGACCCGTACCCCGATTAAAAACATCATCCTGAACGACCTCGAACGGAAGGAAGGCAAGCAATCCAGGCTGTGGATCGGCGGTTTGATCCTTCTGGCGGCCTGCGCCATCGCACCCCTGTTCCTGCCGGATAACTTCATCGGCATGATCATCGCCAGCGTGCTGGCAACCGGGGCGCTGGTGGGGCTGGTGCCGCTGGTGCCGTTTTTAACCGGCCACCTGTCCCGTCTGATCGCCAAAATTCCCTTCCTCAGCCAGGATATCGCCCTGGGAGTGCGCAATATCCGCGATAACGCCAGCCTGATGAACAACATCCAGTTGTTCGCCGCCTCGATTGCCATCGTGGCCTTCATGGCTTCGATGTTCAATACCATGGGGGCCGACCTGATCAAGGCGTTCGAGCGGGACATGACCTTCGATATGTCCCTGGTGCTGCGCCATTCGGATCAAAATTCCCTGGCGGCGTTAAACCAGATCGACGGCGTCGATTCGAGCGCCGGCAGTTACCAGACGCACACTTCAATCGTCAATTACCAGACCTTCTTTAACGTGCTCTACGGCATCGATAATACCGATTTCTTCAAATTCAACCCGGTGCGGGAATTGGAGGCCAATACCCAGGCCTTTGCAGCCCTGAACGCAGGCAAGAACATCATTACCACCAACGTTCTGAAGGGCAAGCTCGGACTGAAGCTAGGCGATACGCTCTTACTGCAGTTCGGCAGCAAGAAGGTGGCGTATACCATCACTGGCTTCGTCGAGACCAATGTGGGCATCGGACACGTGGGGTACATCTCTTCTGAGAATTACCGGCAGGATATGGGGGTGTCGGATTACGATTTTATTTACGTCAAAGCTAAGGGCGACGTCAGCCAGGCTAAAAACAACATCCTGCGCGCCATGAACAAAGAGGTGATGAGCCTGCAGACCAAGAGTGAACTGACTGCCGCCAACGCCGATAAGGTCGTTGCCATCTTCAATGCCATCAACAGCTACTGCTACCTGGCGCTGCTGGTCGGGATCATCGGCATCGTCAACAACCTGGTGGCGAGCTTCATCGAGCGGAAACGCAGCTTTGCCATGTACCGCTGCGTGGGCATGAGCAAGAAGAGCCTGAACCGGATGCTGATCACCGAAGCCGTTGGCATGGGCGTATTCGGGGTGGTCTTCGGCCTTTCGTGCGCCATCATCATGTCGTCCATCATCCCGGCGGCGGTCAGCACACTTTGGGGCAAGGTGGTCGTCCAGCTTGCCTTCAAAGAAATGGCGATCATTGCCTCGGTGGGGATCCTGGCCATGCTGGCCATTTCGGCGGTGCCGGTAATCAGAAACGAGAAAATGAGCCTGATCGAAACAATTAAGTACGAATAAGGGAGCATAACCCATGAACACAATGATCGAAGTGGAGAGCGTTTATAAATCGTTTCAACTGGGGAAGGCAGAAGTTGAAGTGCTGAAGAACGTCAACCTCGGCGTTGAAAAAGGCGAATTCATTTCCATTATGGGTCCTTCGGGGTCCGGGAAGAGCACGCTGCTCTACCTGATGGGCGGGCTGGATAAGGTCACCAAAGGCGCCATCTGCGTCAACGGGATCGAAATGCAGAAGCTCAACGACGACGCCGAGAGCCGGATGCGCCGGAACGACATCGGCTTCGTCTTTCAGGCCTACAACCTGATCAACAACCTGACCCTGGAAGAAAACATCCTGCTGCCGGCGCTGCTGGAGGGCAAAAAGAAAAAGGTGGTGCTCAAACAAGCCGAAGAACTGATGGACCGGGTTGGCATCCTGGAACGCAGGAACCACACCCCCCGGGAGCTTTCCGGCGGCGAACAGCAGCGGACGGCGATCGCCAGGGCCTTGATCAACGAGCCGCTGGTGCTGTTTGCCGACGAGCCGATCGGCAACCTGGACAGCAAGAGCGGCAAAGAAGTGCTGGGGCTGCTGCGGGACATCAACCGGGAAAAAGGCATTACCATCCTGATGGTCACGCACTCGGAGGAATCGACTCAGTATGGGAACCGGATTGTGCGCCTGAAAGATGGCGAAATTGTGGCGTGACCAGGAAGAAAACGGGTAATGAAATACTGAAATGCTTTAGCGAGGACGGCCTGGCCGGTCCTTTGTGCCCGCATATTGCAGCGAACTGCCGCCGTCGTTCCCGGACTCTGTCAGCCGGGTATCACGAAAATGCAACAGGAGGGTATGCTATAATATTTTTATGGATGTACAGGCCCTGATCGAGGAACTTCCTTCGGTTCTTGCCGAATTCTCTGGCATCAGCCTGGTATATCTTTTTGGCTCGCGGGTTAGCGGAAAGATCGGTCCGATGAGCGATTATGATATCGCTATTTTCGAAATCGCCACGGCTGATAATTACACTACCCAGATCCAGTTTCAACATGCTCTAGTTCAATTACTAAATACAGACCGAGTTGACGTTGTCCAACTCAATCGCGCCCCTATCGAATTAGCCTATCATATTATTTCGACAGGAACTCTACTCTTTCAAAAAAATACTTACATCCGAGTGGAGTATGAAGCCGAGGTTTTAGGAAAATATGGCGATTACCTTCCTGTTTTAAGGTCTTTCAAGAACCAGACTCTTCAAGGAGGCGCGCATGCCAGACGAGTTCAGCGGTATCGAGAGACGCTTAGACGAGCTCAACGACCGCCTAGCGCGGCTTGAAGCCTTAAAGGGAAACAAGCGAGAAGCGTTTGACGCCGATCCTTACCTGAGGGATATTGCCGAACGCAACCTTGAAGTCAGTATTCAGTGCTGTATTGACATTTGCCACCGTATTATCGTATTAGAAAACGCCCGAAAACCGGCAGATTATTACGAAGCCATTTTGATAATGAGCGAATTGGGAATTCTATTTCCCGATTTTGCTCGAAGGCTTGCGCCTCTGGCTGGATTTCGCAACATCCTGATCCACGAATATTTGGGGATTGATTGGGACCAGGTCTATAAGAATTTAAACAACCTGGACGACCTCGTTTTGTTTGCGGAATCAATCAGGCAGTGGCTGTCCAAAAAGGAATTATAAGGTTCTTACCCTGGAATCCGCATCTCCATCATAAGCAAAACCTCAAAGCATGCCGGATAACGACGAATTTTGGGATTTTTATTGGGAAACGCGCTTGCAGCCGATGGAAAACCTCGGGAAAGGGGCGGCCATCCTGGCTGCATCCGGGTTGATCCGCCGCCTGGCACAGCAGGCCGACCATGCACTGCGGCTGCTGGAATTAGGCTGCGGCGAGGGCCAGGTCATTGGCGCCCTTCTGGATGCGCACGCCCAGGTGTGCGCCATCCACGACTCGGTGGGCGTCGATTACAATGCGCGTTCCCTGGCGCGCTGCCGGCGGGATTACCCTTCCCTGCGCTGCATTGAAGGAGATTTTACGGATCCGAGCCTGCTGACCGGGCTGGGAAAATTCGATGTCCTATTGCTGGTCAATGCCCTGCACGAGGTCTTTTCGGCCGGCGTGCGCCCCGAAACCTACGAGAGCGACGCGCCAGCCGCCAGGCAGGGCGTGGAGCGTGCACTGGCGGGCGCGGCCGGCTGCCTGGCGCCTGCCGGTTGGCTGGTTCTGTTCGATGGAGTAGAGCCGCCAGGGGACCTGCGCCAGGCGCTGCGCATTCGCTTCAGCGATTACCCGGCGCGCCAGCAATTCGACACGTTTGCCCGCCAGTACCATCCCGTGCAGATTAGCTATCATCAGGCCGAAGATCCGCTGTGCATCGAGCTGTCGCGGCGCGATTTTACGCGCTATATTACCAAGTCCATCTTCCTGGGCAAGCAGCTCTGGGAAACGGAGCGTTTCGAAAGCTACCAGTACTTCAGCGAAGCCGAGTACCGCGCTGCGTTTGCCCGCCAGGGATTGGCTATCGCCGAGCTGCGTAAGCTGACCGTAAACGAGGATAAATGGCGCCACAAGGTCTCCATCGAGACGCCGGGCATCGAATTCCCCGACGAGCATATCTTGATCCTGGCCAGGCGGGAGGCGTAAGCAGTTCAGCATAGAAGGAGCCATCATGGTTGAAACAAAATCCAGGCCCGCACTGGGGGTGATCTTCCACCCAACCTTTCCACCCGAATCTCTCGCCGGTTACGCCCGGCGGGCGGAGGCGGGCGGCTTCGATGAATTATGGCTGTGGGATGACTGTTTCCTGCCGGGAGCCTTCACCTCGGCGGCTATCGCCCTATCGGCCACCGAGCGGCTCAAGGTGGGCATCGGCCTGCTGCCGGCAACGGCCTACAACCCGCTGTTCGCGGCCATGGAAATCACCACCCTGGCGCGGGCCTTCCCCGGGCGATTCATGCCGGGCTTTGGGCACGGGGTGGGGACCTGGATGACGCAGATCGGCGCGGCGCCGAAATCCTCCATGAAGGCGCTGCAGGAGACGGTGAGCGCGGTGCGCCGGTTGTTGAACGGCGAGGTCGTCACCCTCGCGGGCGAGCAGGTGCATTTGGACCGGGTGCAGATGCAGACCACGCCGGCCCTGGTCCCCCCGCTGCACGTCGGGGCGATGCGCGAAAAATCGCTGCGGCTGGCCGGGCGGGTTGGCGACGGCACCATCCTGACCGGCATGTCCTCGCCGGCCTACGTGGAATGGGCGCTGGGCCATATCCGCGCCGGGATGGCCGAAGCCGGGCGCAGCCGCCAGCACGTGGTTGTGTACCTGGACGCCAAAGTGAACCCGGATGGGGCAGCGGCGCGGGCCGCCGTGCGCCGGGCGCTGGCAGACCGGCTGCCCTGGGCGGACGTGCAAATGGACGCGCTGGGCATTGCGGCAGAGGTCGAAACTTTCGTGCAGGCGCACGGCGCCGAAGGAGTGGCCCGGCAGATGCCGGAGGCATGGCTGGATGCTTTCGCGGCCACCGGAACGCCTGACCAGGCAGCCGGTGCCGTGCGGCGCTGGATGGAAACGGGTGCGGACTCGCTCGTATTCCAACCCCTGAACGGCGACCCGGCCTGCCTGGATGAGTACGTCCGTTACCTGATGCCGCTTATAAAATCATAAAAGAAGACGGAATGCTCATGAATACTGGCAACACCAACCGCCTGCTGGGATATCCGCCAGAGGCGCGCTTGCTGATTATCAACGCCGACGATTTTGGAATGTGCCAGGCGATCAACGCTGCCATCATCCGTGTGCTCCAGGTGGGCGTGGTCCGCTCGACAACCTTGATGGTGCCCTGCCCGTGGGCGCCGCAGGCCATGCATTTCCTTGCCGATCATCCCGAAATTCCCTTCGGCGTCCACCTCACCGCGATCAGCGACTCGGATGATTTCCGCTGGGGCCCGCTGACCGCCCCGGAAAAGGTGCCATCACTAGTCGACCGGAGGGGGTATTTCTATAATTTCGAAGCCCGGCATGCGGCCCTGGCCGAGCTGAGATTGGACCAACTGGAATTGGAATTCCGGGCGCAGATCGAGGCCGTACTGGCAGCCGGGCTCAAGCCCACCCATCTGGATTGGCATGCACTGCGGCTGGGCGGCAGGATGGATATTTTCGACCTGATGATCCGGCTGGCAAAGGAATACGGGCTGGCGCTGCGGGTAAGGGGCCGAGGTGCGATCGAAAAAGTGCACAATCAGGGCCTGCCCGCCAACGATACCGACTTTTTAGACAGCTACCTCATGGACGCAAGCACCAAACCGGCGCGTTATGCCCAACTGCTGCACGAATTGCCCGCCGGCCTGAGCGAGTGGGCGGTGCATCCCGGCCTCGACACGCCCGAGCTACTGGCCATCGAGCCTGGCAGCAAGCGCTTCCGCCAGGCAGATACCGATTTTTTTACCTCGCCGGACGCCAAAAAACTGGTGGAAAAAGAGGGCGTCATCCTGTTGGATTACAGGGCGCTGCAGGCGGTATGGACAGAAAAGACGGCCTAAACTCAAATAATGATTTCATTGATAATGAAAATTTTTTAGCTTATCATTTCATTCTGAGTGAAATTAACTGGATATCTTATTGGTCAAATAACCAAATCATAATTTTGCTCGTTGAGCTATATATTTCTAATTAGCAATGAAATCTTATTCTCCTTTCAGGATTATCCTCACCGCCCTGGTGGCCGCGGCCGGGGTTGTGTTCCTCGCCATCGCTGCGGCGGCTTCCCTGCTCTTCTTCCAGGTCCGGCGCGCCGATAAAGTGATCCTTTCCGGAGGAAAGAAGCGGCGCTACCTCTTATACGTGCCCAAGAGCTACCGCCCGGATAAGCCTTCGCCGCTGGTGATCAGCATCCACGGCTTTGCCGAGTGGCCGGCCCACCAGATGGAGATCAGCCGCTGGAACCGGGTCGCCGAGGAGAACAATATCATCGTGGTTTACCCCTGCGGCAGCGGTTTCCCGCTGCATTGGCACACAGCCGGGCAGGGCTGTATGGACGAAGTGCAGTTTATCTCCGACCTGATCGACCGGCTGGAAGCGGAATATGCCATCGACCCGGCCCGCATCTATGCAAACGGCCTGTCGAACGGCGGGGGCATGTCCTTCCTGCTGGCGGCGAAGTTATCCGGGCGTATCGCCGCCTTTGGGGGCGTGGCGGGGGCGTATTTGCTGCCGTGGGCGGAATACAACCCGGCGCGGCCGGTGCCGGCGATTATCTTCCATGGCGTTCGCGATCCAATCGTGCCGTTTGGCGGAGGGCCCAGCCGGTCGTTCGACTATCCGTTTCCGGATATCAAAGAATGGGTGCAGGCCCTCGCCGCCAAAAACGGCTGCAGCACCGAGCCGCTTGACCTGCCGCGACAGGGCGAGGTGATCGGAAAGCAGTATGCAGCCTGCGACCAAAATGCCGAGGTGGTGTTTTACGAGGTCGCCAACGGCGGGCATTCCTGGCCCGGCGGAGGCTACTTGCCGGGGGTCATCGTCGGGCACACCACGCAGGATATCGACGCCACCCGAGTGATGTGGGACTTCTTCCAACAGCATCCGATTCGGGGTGACAATCAACCCAAAAATCACTACAATAAAATAACACATGAATAATTACGGGATGCTGGAGGGACAGGCAATAAAAGGGACACAGACGCAAATTGGCGTCCTTGCTGCAGCCTGGGCAGGTATTCTCACAATTGGGCTATTCAAAATCATCTTGCAGGAAATCTTCCACGTCCCGGTTTCAGATGCCCTGCAATCAGGCATTTCAGCGGCGATCGTTTTGGCGGGTTTTACGCTGACATTTCTCTGGAAAGCCATCCGCTGCCTGCGACCGTTTTTCGGACTGTTTATTGTGCTGGTGAGCGCCGAATGGTTGGTCTATAACTGGGTCGACCAACTGCCCTTCTATCAAACAAGCCTGAACAACCCATCCTTCAACGTCTACATGCTGCCCGAAAAATCATTGGGCCTGATTGTGACGCTGACCATCATTGCCTTTTTATTCCTTCTGAAAAAG
Source organism: Anaerolineaceae bacterium UBA700 (assembly GCA_002298885.1). Next base: position 2,951 of record DBMK01000050.1, on the reverse strand, counting down.
AAGCGCGGCACATTTTTCCTGGCTTGGGGCGATACCGCAGCACCCGTAGAGCCGGTTAAATGGTTGGGGGTGAAGCCCGGGGCGAAGTGGAACACATTTGGGCGCAGTTTCGCCATTTACCTCAGCCTTGGCACTCTGGCATTTCTGGTCATCGCCGGGCAGCCTCAACTGGACCTTGTGGTCAAAGCCCTGCCATTTCTACCGGCTGTGCTGCTCGCGGCTGCGCTGAATGCATTCAACGAAGAAATGACCTACAAGGCATCCTTCCTGGCAGTACTGGCAGGTGTGGTTGGCAAGCAGCAAGCCCTGTGGCTGGTGGCGGCTTATTTTGGCATTCTCCACTACTATGGTATCCCTTATGGGGTTGTCGGCGTGCTGCTGGCATGTTTCCTGGGCTGGCTTCTGGCAAAATCTATGCTGGAGACACACGGCCTCTTCTGGGCCTGGTTCCTGCACTTTTTGCAGGATGTGCTCATTTTTGCATTCCTGGCAATTGGCTCCATCACGCCGGGTGGTTAGCAGTGATCAGTGAGGTGAATAATGTCCAACAATAAGAGCCAATGGCAGAACGCTGAAGTAGCCAATACCTTCCTCAAGGGCGTACGCGGGGCCATGCCCGGCGCCGATCTGCAACTGGCCGTTCTGGCCCGGATTGCCCAGCTCTGGGCGCCGGCGGCGGGGCGATTCCTCGACCTGGGCTGCGGCGACGGGATTCTGGGGTGCGTGCTGCTGGACGCCCTGCCCCAATCCCAGGGGATCTTCGCTGACTTTTCGGAACCGATGCTGCAGGCCGCCCGCGCCGCCCTCGGCAGCCAGCCCAGGGCCGCCGTGGTCAAGGCGGATTTTTCCACTCCGGCCTGGCGCGAATCGGTGGCGGCGCACGCCCCGTTCGACCTCGTGGTGTCGGGGTACGCCATCCATCACCAGCCTGACGAGCGCAAAAAGAGCCTCTACGCCGAGATTTACGACCTGCTTTCTGCGGGCGGCGTGTTCCTCAACCTCGAGCACGTATCATCCGCATCCAAAGCGGGGGAACACCTTTTCGACGAATTCTTCATCGACAACCTGCATGCTTTCCACCGCCGAAGCGACACTCTGAAGACACGCCAGGAAGTCGCCGACACCTTTTACAACCGCCCGGATAAAAAAGAGAATCTCCTGGCGCCGCTGGATTTGCAGTGCCAGTGGCTGAACGAGATCGGGTTCGTGGACGTGGACTGCTTTTTCAAGGTATTCGAGCTGGCCCTTTTTGGGGGAAGAAAAAATACCACTTGACAAATCCCAAAACCGAGATACAATAAAACAAAGAAACAATGCAACAATAACTCAATGAAACATTAGGAGGCGCCCTATTGAACTCACTTGTCGGGCAGATCCGCCTGGATTTTCGTTCTCAGGAGCCGATCTTTCTCCAGATCGTGCGCCAGGTCGAGAAGCTGGTTCGCGACGGTATTTTGAAGCCGGGCGACCAGCTCCCCACCGTGCGCGAGATGGCGATCGATCTGCGTATCAATTTCAGCACCGTCGCCCGCGCCTATCGCATCCTGGACGAGCAGCGCTTGATCTCTACCCAGCGCGGCCGCGGGACCTACATTTGGGAGGAAAACGTGGGCAACGAAAAAACGAATGAAGAGCAGTTGGCGTCCGTTCCGGAAATCGATCGGAGCGGGCAGGCCAGCCGCCTGACCCAAGAATTTATCGACGAGGCAATCCAACAGGGGTTCACCCCGGAGGAGATCAAAACTGCCTTCGATCAAGAGATTTCAAGCCGCCTGTCGCACTTCGCGGCTTGACCCAAACCCCTGCGGAATCCCCGGGTTCCCACCAGCAGCCGCAGGAGAAAAACAGAAAAGAAATATTGCGAGGAAAAAATGGCAAAAATGAAATCATCTTCTCAGTCTACGGCAGCGCAGGATGGCGGTACCTCGACCATTCAAAAGGTATTAGCGCCCAAAATGCCGGATAATATCCACATCAGCGGCATGGCCGGGTTCGTGGCAACCGTTATTTACCTGATCACCATACTCGGCGCGATCCTGATGGATAAACAGGTTTCAGAGACGGTCCTCGAAATCTTTGTTATCGTCTTCGTCCTGGCGGGCACCTATGTGCTGTTCGCCCTCAAGGTGGCGCGCGTATGGGAAAAAGCGGTAGTCCTGCGCCTGGGCAAGTTCCGCGGGCTGCGCGGGCCGGGCATGTTCTGGATCATCCCCATCGCTGACACCACCCCGGTGTGGATCGATCACCGCGTGATGGTGACCCCCTTCAACGCCGAGAAAACGCTGACCAAGGATACCGTGCCGGTGGATGTGGATGCCGTGTTGTTCTGGCTGGTTTGGGATGCTGAGAAAGCGGCGCTCGAAGTGGAGGATTACCGGGCTACGATCACCTGGGCCTCGCAGACTGCCCTGCGCGAAGTGATCGGCCAGATGACCCTGGCGGACATCCTGGTTGGGCGCGCCAAGATGGATGCCGACCTGCAGAAGATCATCGACGAGCGCACCACCCCCTGGGGCATCTCGGTGCAGAGCGTCGAGATCCGCGACGTGATTATCCCGCAGGGCCTGGAAGACGCCATGAGCCAGCAGGCGCAGGCCGAGCGCGAGCGCCAGAGCCGGGTCATCCTGGGCGAGGCCGAAATGCAGGTGGCCGACAGCTTTGCCGAGGCTTCCAAGGCCTACGCCAACAACCCCACCGCCCTGCACCTGCGGGCGATGAACATGCTCTTCGAAGGCCTGAAGGAGAAAGGCGCCCTGGTCATCGTGCCCAGCAGCGCGGTAGATACGATGAACCTGGGCGGGCTGAGCGGGATGGTGGCCATGGGGCAGAACATGGCGCTGCCGCCGAAGGAATAGGCGGGGGAATTCTTTATTGAGTTTGGCGGCTGGCTAAGCCAGCCGCCAAACCCTAAAAAGACAACGTTTTTTTCACCTCACCCCCGACCCCTCTCC
>DBMK01000051.1 GCA_002298885.1 Anaerolineaceae bacterium UBA700 | reverse complement strand
ATTTTTATCAGGCACATTTATTATTTATATTTCACCCGCACCGGCACGAGCGAATGCATTGAATAGGAAGGCACTTCCAATTCGTGCGGACGGAGCATCCCGTAGCGCGAAGCGGCCAGGTACAGGATTTCCAGAATCAGGTCGCGGTAGGAAATATCCTCGGCATTGGCGATCACGCACAGGTCGCTGAAATCCGGCGTCAGGCCGGGCAGCGTGTTGATCTCGAGCAGGCGTGGCTGGCCGTCGGCGTCCAGGCGGATGTCCACCCGCGAGACGTCGCAGCTCCCCAGGGCTTGGTGCGCGGCGATGGCCAGTGATTGCAGTTGGTCGAACAGGTAAGCATCGACTGCGGCCGGGCACAGGAAACCTGGCACACCGGTTTCGCCTTCGTGCAAAGTCTTGGCTTTGTGCCCATAAATGCCCGGGGTGACCGAATCGCGCGAATCAACCTCGAGGACCGGGAAGCGGTGGAATCCATCCTGCCCGTACCATTCGGGGTGGCGGGAGTATCGAGCGGCGTCTTTACGCCCCAGCACTGCCACCGTGAACTCGCGGCCGGGCAGGTACTCCTCCACCAGCGCAGGCTGGCGGTAGTTGTCAATCACCCATCGGACCCGCCGCCGTAATTGGCCCTCGTTGTAGCAGACGGCTTCGGAGTCCATGCCCATGCCGGTGCCCTCGCGCGCCGGCTTGACGAACATCGGGAAGCGCATTTCGCAGTTCAAGGGCTCGTCGCCGAAGACAAATTCCTGGTAGTTGGCGGTCGGCAGGCCCATCTCGCGCCAAATTCGCTTGGTCATGGTCTTATCCAGCGCCACGCCGTTGGCGACGACACGAGATGCCGTGTAGGGAATCCTGAATAATTCTAACAGGGCCGGGACCTGGGCTTCACGCCCATCCCCATAAATGCCCTCGGAGATATTGAAACAGATGTCGGGATTAAAATCCCGCAAGGAAAATGGTAATGTTGTGTCAGCAGGGAGGAAAGTTGTTGTGTGACCGTCGGATTCGATCGCAGCCTGGATGGCTTGAATGGTCTCTCTTCGGTCAAACTCCGCGCCGGCGTCGGCAGGTGCATCGATGGGTAGTGGCGTTTCCCCCTTGAGGTTTGCGATAACGGCTACCCGCCAGGACCTTTCCGGTCGCGGCATAATACTGGGAGGCTTGTCCCCCTCCAGGGAAGGCCCAGGCTCATCAGATACAGGTATCAAATCTTTATCTTTCATCATGATCCTTCTTATTTTGGCCGCTCTGCAGCCTTAAGATTTAACGCACAGCATCGTATTTTAGCAACATTGACCAAAAATACAAGGGGTTAATCGAATTTTTAAGTAATTCTAATTTTCACGTTCTAATGTTGACAGAAATTATCCACAGGGGTATGCTTGCTTTCGGGAGTGGCGAAGTTCCGGTGGGCTTCCCGGTCTTCAAAACCGGTGGCGGGCCGTTTTGCGGGCCGCGGTGGGTTCGACTCCCATCCATTCCCGCCTGATTGGTGCAGTTAGGAATTTGGAAACTTATCAATATCATATATGGATACCACATTCAATTCCGAAATAACCGATGCGATCGTCGGACGGATCATGTCGGTCGAGGATACCACCCTGGGAAGCGACAAGCAGGGGTTCATAGTCCGCTACCGCGGGCAGATCCGCATGCAGGACACCGCGGCCGCCTACGATTATTTGTCCGACCAGTTGAAATCGCAGGACCTCACTCCCCTTTTCCGTTGGGACGGCCAGCGCCATGCGGTCCTCTTGGTCAAGGGGTTGCCCAAAATTCAGCAGTCCAATCCCAGGGTCAACCTGGTCCTGGGAATTCTGACCCTGGCCAGTGTGCTCTTTACAGGGGCCTTATTCGTTGGCCAGGAACTGCCCTCCGATTTCTTCCAGGCTGCCCTGGTCGTCATCGAGCGCGGCTGGCCGTTTGCGGTCAGCATGCTGGGCATCCTGGCCGCCCACGAGTTCGGGCATTACCTGATGGGGCGCTACCACGGGGTCCACGTCACGCTGCCCTATTTCATCCCCATGCCGGTCATCAGCCCCTTTGGCACCATGGGGGCATTTATCAACATGAAAGAGCCACCCAAGAACCGGCGTATTCTATTGGATATCGGCATCGCCGGCCCGCTGGCAGGATTGGTCGTGGCTATCCCGGTGCTGCTGATCGGCCTGTACCTGTCCAACCTCTCGCCGCTCAATCCCGGCCCGGGGCAGGCTATTCAACTCGAAGGCAACTCGATTATCTACCTGTTTTCAAAGTTCCTGGTATTCGGCAAGCTCCTGCCAGCGCCGCTCAGCTTCGAAGGCGTGAGCCCGGTGCTGTACTGGTTGAAATATTTCTTTACCGGGCAGCCGCTGCCTTTCGGCGGCCTCGACGTGAACCTTTCGCCGGTAGCATGGGCCGGCTGGGGCGGCCTGTTGGTGACGGCCATGAACCTGGTGCCTGCCGGCCAGCTCGATGGCGGTCACATGCTATACGTCTTGCTCGGACGCGCTCGTGCCCAAAGAACCTTCCCCTTTATCCTGGGCGCCATGCTCTTGCTCAGCCTGGTGTGGAACGGCTGGCTCATCTGGGCCTTGCTCATCTTCCTGATTGGCCGCTCCTACGCCGAGCCCCTGGACCAGGTCACTCCCCTGGACAGCAAGCGCAAATGGCTCGCCGTATTGGCGTTGGTCATTTTTGTGCTTACCTTCACCCCCGTCCCCCTCGGGATCATGTTCAGATAAAGTTGTAGGCTTATAAATTTAAGTAATTTTCACCACACACCTGCCCTGGCAAAACCCGCCAGGGCAGGTGTGTGGTGAAAATAAGAAAAATATGTCTTGACTTTACAAGAACTATTGTTCTATAATAGGAGTATGGAAGCACTGGAGAAATTGGCTCTGCTGGGCGAACACATGAATATGGAGCCGGCGGGCGAGGCGCACCCCGTGCCTGGTGAGACGGCGCCGGGTTCGCCGCCCGCCTGCTTCGTGCCCGGACAGCCGCAGGATGCTGCCAGGTCGCCGAAAAGAAAAGTGTCACCGGAAGACCTCCCCATCACCATGGTCGCTCTGCCCAACGGGCAGCGCATGCCGGTGCTTAAAACCCTGCTCACTTCCGCCTGTGAGAAGAACTGCAACTACTGCGCCTTCCGCGCCGGACGCAATTTCCGCCGCGCCACCTTCACCCCCGATGAATTAGGCCAGACCTTCTTGCGCCTGGCGGACGCCGGAAAAGTGCGCGGCCTGTTCCTGAGCTCGGGGGTGGCCGGTGGGGGAATCAAAACTCAGGACAGGTTGATTGCCGCCGCCGAAATCCTGCGTTTCAAGCTGGGCTATAAGGGCTACATCCACCTCAAGATAATGCCGGGGTCTGAATTTGCCCAGGTGGAGCGGGCCATGCAGTTGGCAGACCGGGTATCGGTGAACCTCGAAGCTCCCACCACTGAACGCCTGGCGCGCCTGGCCCCTCAAAAAGTTTTCTTGGACGAGCTGCTCCAGCCGCTGCGCTGGGTAGATAAAATCCGCCATTCGCAGAGCCCGCGCGCCGGCTGGAACCAACGCTGGCCCTCAAGCACCACCCAATTCGTGGCCGGCGGCTCGGGTGAAAGCGACCTGGAGCTGCTGCGCACCAGCGAATACCTGCACCGCAAGCTTGGGCTGGCGCGGGTCTATTTCTCCGGGTTCTCCCCCGTTCCGGATACTCCGCTCGAAAACCAGCCGGCAATCGACCCCTGGCGGGAACACCGATTGTACCAGGCCGATTTCCTGCTGCGCGATTACGGCTTCGGGGTCGAAGAAATGCCATTTACACGCGAAGGCAGCCTGCCGCTGGGAGACGACCCCAAGCTGGCCTGGGCTAAAGAGAACCTGGCCGGCGCTCCCATCGAAGTCAACCGCGCCGATCTGCACGAATTGCTGCGCGTGCCGGGCATCGGGCCGCGTGGGGCCAGAGCCATCCTCAATAACCGCCATCGCACTCCAGTTAAATCATTGGACGACCTCAAGGCCCTGGGTGTTATCACCTCCCGCGCTGCGCCCTATATCACTTTTTCGGGAAAACACGCCGAATATCAAATGGGACTGTGGTAAGATAACGCGGGTCACGAGATGCCCGAGAATCAATTCATCCATTTCTACGATGAACCGATCGAGGTAGTTTTCAATTCCCCGCCGATGCTTGAAAAATCGCCGCCCTGCCCTGACAGCTTCGCCTGGCAGGGACAGACCTACCGCATCGTCGAGATGCTGGCTGAATGGCACGATTACCGTCGCCGCGGGCGCATGGCCAATAACATGCAGCCGGCGCACGCCCGCGTGGCCGCCGAACGCGGCTCACTCAACGTCGGGCGGTTCTACTTTCGGGTGCGCGTCGACTCCGGGCAGGTATTCGAGATCTATTACGACCGTTCCACCGCCAAAGTCGGCGACCGCAAAGGCCATTGGTTCGTATTAGGCGAGCGAGGCTGATTTTTCACCACGGAGACACTGAGGCACAGAGAAAACCTTTTGTATAGATTAAAAGGTTTTCTCTGTGCCTCAGTGTCTCCCCTGGCACCGCCCGCCAGGGCAGGTGTGTGGTGAAATCTATTCCATCTCACCGACTCTCTCCATAACAAATATACTCAAACCACAGATAAGCATCAGAATGGTGGCCATGGCAAGGGCCTGGCCGTAATTGAGCGCGCCGGGCTGGGAGAGGAAACGGGCGATGGCCACCGGCAGGGTCGGGTATTCCGGGCGAGCCAGGAAGGAGGTGGCCCCAAATTCGCCCAGCGAAATGGTAAAAGCAAAGATCGAGCCCACCACCATGGCGCGGGCGACGACCGGCAGGTCGACCTCCAGCCACACCCGCCAGGGCGGCGCACCCATCACTGCCGCCGCGCTGCGTAAATTGACCGGGATCGACGCCAGGGCCGGCTGTAAAATGCGCACCACAAAAGGCAGGGCAACAAGGCTATGCGCAATCGGGAGGAGCAGCGGGAAACTGCGCACATCCACCGGCGGCCGGTTGAATACGATCAAGAATCCCAGCCCCAGCGTGACGGCCGATGCGCCCAGCGGCAGCATGAGCAAAGGCTCCAACACGCGGTTGATACGCAACTTGCGGTTGAGCGCCAGCGAGGCCAGCATACCCATGCCCATCGAAAGCCCCACCGCCACCAGGGCGTACCCGATCGAATTGCGCGCCGCATCGGCCGGCGGGACATAGAAAATCGATTGGCGCGGGTTGACGAACAACTCGCGGTAATAATCCAGGGTCAGCCCGCTGTCGAAGGGGCCGCGCTCACCGCGGTTGACCTCCAGCCGGGTGACCGAGCTAATCCCCAGCGCAGCCAGTGGTAGTACCAGCAGAACGATCAAGAAGAGCGAGGCGCCAACAACGAAAATCTTCTCGGAAAGGCGCCGTGGCGGGCGCATGCCCTCCCCCTTCAGCTTCGGCAGGAGCGGGACGCGCTTTGCTCCCCCGAGCCGCGCCGAAAACCACCCCAGGCCAAACGTGATCGCCAATTGGATGATAGACAACAAACCCGCCGCTGGCAGGTTGAGCATTTGCAGCGTTTGCAGGTAGATTTCGACTTCGAGAGTCGCAAAGCGCGGCCCGCCCAGGAGCAGCACCACCCCAAAACTGGTGAAATCGAACAGGAAGACCAGCAGGGAGGCCGCCAGGATCGCCGGACGCAGCAGGGGAAAGGTGACCTCTTTGAAATTTTGCCAGAGGGTTGCGCCCAACATGCGCCCGGCCTGTTCCAGGCGCGGGTCTAGCTGCGCCCAGGCGCTGCCGACCACCCGGATCACGATCGTGGTGTTGTAGAATACGTGGGCCAGCAGGATCACCCCGATTCCATTCAGCAGGGCAACCGGCGGGGTGTCCAGGTTGAATATCGCCATCAAAAGCAGGTTTATCCAGCCGTGCGGGCCGACGAGCGCATTGAAGCCGGCTGCCACCACCACGGTCGGCAGGATGAAAGGCAACGTGGTCAGCACCCGCAGGATGGATTTCCCCGGAAATTGAAAGCGGGCAAAAAGGAAAGCGGCCGGCATCCCCACCAACAGCGTGAGCACAGTCGAAAGGCAGGCCTGCCACACAGTGAAGCTGAGCGCCGGCCAGATATCTCTCCAGAAATCGATCGGGGCAGCTCCGGCCGGCGTGATTTGGCCCGCCAGGACGAAGATAGAGCCCAGCGGGTAAAAGAAAAAATAGGCCAGGAAAACGGCCGGCAGAACCCACAGCCAGACGGCCGGTTGGCGGAAAACCGCCCGGAACCAATGCAGTCCACTCTTTGCAGCGGCCTGGCTCACTTGAGAACCACGTCCTTCCACTGCTGGATCCATGCCTCACGGCTGCTGGAGATCTGGTCCGGGGGTATCGAAGCTGGTTTGGCCGGCACCTGGGCGTACTTGACGAAGGCATCCGGCAGTTTGGCGTTCGGGTTCACCGGATAGACGAACATCTGCAGCGGCATGTCTTCCTGGAAGGGGACATCGAGCATGAAGTCGACGAATTTTTCGGCCAGGGCGCGCTGCGTTGTGCCTTTGAGGATGCCCACAAACTCGACCTGGCGGAAGCAGGAATCGGGACCGACTATGGACCCGGTAGGCGCATCCGTGAGTGGTGTCTTGGAATACACCACCTCAGCCGCCGGGCTGGAAGCGTAGGAAACTACCAGCGGCTGGGCGCCCTTGCCCGAGGAGCCGCTGAAATTCGTGTAATAGGCGGCCTCCCAATCGTTCACCACCACCAGGCCGTTCGCCTGCAGGGCTTTCCAATAATCCTGGAATCCCTGCTCGCCGAAGTGGGCCACCGTTGCCATCAAGAAGGCCAGGCCCGGCGAGGAGACGGCCGGGTTTTCCATGACCAGCATTCCTTTGTACTCCGGCTTGGTCAGGTCCTCCAGCGTCGCCGGCACGGGCAGGTTTTTCGAAGCAAAATAAGCCTTGTCGTAATTGATGCACACATCACCATAATCGACCGGCAGGGCCTGGTTCGTCGGGTCCAGCAGGTATTGGCTGGGAATGTCCTTCAGCATGGGCGAAGCGTACGCCTCGTAAATTCCACCAGCAATAGCCCGAGAAAGGAATGTGTTATCCACGCCGTAAATTACGTCAGCCAGGGGCGTATTTTTGGAGAGGATGGCCTTGTTGACCAGCGATCCGGCATCGCCGCTCTTGATGAAATTGAGCTTGACATTGTACTTCTGCTCGAATTGGGTAATAACCGGCTCGCTGGCGGCAAACGAATCGTGCACCATCACGTTCAACGTCGCTGGGGGCGCCGAAGTTGGAGAAACAGTAGCAGCCGGCGCGCAGCCGCTGAGCATAATCGCCAGCGCCAGCAGGCAAAATCCGACCTTCGCTATAAATAGCTTTGAGAACAGACTGTGAACAGACATAGTTATGCTCCTTTACTTCCGCGGATATGCACGCAAAGCAACATTCCGTCTCGCACGGTAACCACTGCCCGGCCGCCTTGCATGACGTTGCTGACCCCGCGCGTGCGGTAATGCCAAAGCATTTCGGAATGCAGTGGATATTCCAGGCCTTTGGTGAGCACCCCTTCGGCCGGGCCGGCAACCGGGAGAAGAGAGACGATATCTCCCAGCTCCCCTTCGATAATGCCTTCGCCGCGGATCAACCAGACTTCCGTCTCCCCATCCTCGAGACGTACATCGAGATCGGCCAGGTCGGGGCGCTGCAGCAGGGCCAGGTTCGCCAGGGATTGGTCCAGCCTGCCGCCAAGAGCGCAAGCTATGCGAATGACACGGCAGCCGCGCTCGACCGCCGCATTGACCGCCAGTTCCAGGTCGGTCTCGTCCTTAGCCACTGGATAGCGCTGCAAGGGTATTTTGGCCTGCTCGATCTCCTGCAGGTCTCCCTGCGCTAACGAATCCAGGTCACCGATTACCACGTCCGGTTTCAAGCCAAGGCTCTTCACAAGCTGGTATCCGCCGTCGACCGCCGCCAGCCAATCCCCCGAGCTGGCCCGTGATTTAAGCAGCTCTGCCCGGCCCATCTGGCCGTTTACAAAAATCCAAGCTGTACGATTTGACATAACAAAACACCCTCCGCCAGGGAGGGTGTTGGATTGGCGCTTTCAGTATTATCCCTCCGCCGGCATTACCCGGATCAGGTCATAAGGGTCGAGGACATACGGTCCTCCTCTCAGCCCGGCAGACCGGGCTCCCCATGCAACGAAAATTCAATTAAGCCTAGTATATTGGATCAGGTTGTAAATGTCAATTCTCGGCGGTAATTAATGGTTAAAATACTAGCGTACTCTTCGTTTCCATTCTTCTTTAAGCTGCAACTCGCGCGGGCTGTCGCCAGAGCCCAGGGCAAGGAAATCGGCCAGCAAGCGGTTGAACTTGCTGCTCTCGCTGATCATCGGGAAGTGTCCCGACTGGTCGAAGGTGATGCTGTGGATCATATACGGCAGTTCCGCGGTCTGCTCTGGGCGCGGCGCGGCCACTGCCGGGTCGTTTTGGCCGTGCACCAGCAGACAAGCAGTCTTCAGATCTTTCCACAATTCGGCCAGGTTCATCTCTTTCAACCCGGCCAGGGAAGCCTGGACGGCGCGGGGGTCGGTCTTGGCGATCTCGAGGCGTACCGCCTCTGCCAGCGGGTCGTGTTCCAGGAGCCAATCGGCTAATCCCTGGGGTGGCTCTTCCGCCAGGCGCGGGGTGAGCATGCTATTGGTGAACGGGCAGTTCACCGCCATTACCCGGTCGACCAGCTCGGGATGGCGGCGGGTAAAAAGCACACCCAACACGGCCCCCAACCCGTGGCCAACAATGGCAACCCGGGCGATACCCATCTCTTCCAGGAAGGAATCAATGAGCTGGAGCTGGCTTTCGAGAGTAAAACGCGCTGCCTCCTTGGCGGTATCCCCAAACCCCCACAGATCGATTGCGTAGGCCCTGAAGGTGATCGAAGCAGCCTGCATGACCGGAATCCAGTAGCGCCAGCTTCCCAGCCAGCCGTGCAGGAACAGGGTGGGACGCCCGCGTCCCATCACCTCGTAATGCACGATTGCCTGTTCCAGAAAAATAGCGCTCATGGTTCCCGGTCAGGAAGGATGGTATTTTTCAAGCAGTTCTTTAACTTTTTCGGTCAGTTCTAACGGGGCAAAAGGTTTTAAAAGGTATTCAGTTGCCCCGGCTGCAAAACCGGACTGGATTTCGGATTCCTGGCCCTTGGCAGAGAGGAAAACGACCGGGATGTGCTGCACTCGCGGGTCGGCTTTTATTTGCTGGCAGGCCTCGTAGCCGGTCATGCGCGGCATGCGAACGTCCATCAGGATCAGATCGGGCATTTCGATTGAGGCCGCATCCACAGCTTCTGCTCCGTTGCCCACCGCTACCACTTCATATCCCGCGAACCGCAAAGTGAATGCAATCAGGTCTCGGATGTCGCGCTCGTCTTCGGCAATCAAAATCTTGGCCATAGTCTATCCCTCGGGTTTATAAACCGGAATCGTGAATGAAAACACGGAGCCCTCGCCCTTCACTCCGCTGCTGGAGAACCAGATCTTGCCCTCGTGCATCTCAACCAGAATCTTGGATATCGCCAGGCCTAGCCCGGTACCGGCAGTTTGCAGCACCAACGGATCCTCGCCGCGATAGAACCGCTCGAAAATCCGGCCCTGATATTTCGGATCGATGCCGATGCCGTCGTCCTGCACGTCGATCTGAATGTTGTGCTTGTTCTTGTGCAGACGCACCAGTACGTGACCGTTATCGGGTGTGTAGCTGTAGCCATTACTGATCAGGCTGTATATGATCTGGCGCAGTCGGCCCAGATCGGCCTTGACCGGCGGAAGCCCTTTTGGCGCATCCAGCGAGAAGCTCATCGGCCTTTCTTCATCCCGCGAGCGGCGTTGGAATTCGGTCAGTATCTCGCTCACCACTTCTTGCACCTCTACCGGCTGCAAATCGAGCCTCAACCGTCCGGATTCGATCCGCGATACATCGAGCAGGTCGTTTACCAAAAGGTTCAGACGCTCGGTGTTGTTCTTAATGATCTTCAGAAAGTGCTCCTGCTGCTCGCTGAGCTGGCCAGTGACGCCCATCAGCATGACTTCAACGTAGCCTTTGATCGAAGTCATGGGGGTGCGCAGTTCATGGCTGACATTGGCAATGAATTCGGACTTCATGCGGTCCACCTGGACCTCATGTGTGACGTCGCGGAAGATAGATACGGTCGCCATGAATTCGTCCCTGAAGTACACTGGCGCCAGGTTCACCGCAATGACACTGCCATTATCCAGTTCCAGCCGTTGTGCAAACGTCTCGCTTTGGTATTTTGTAGGATCCGCGGACCATTTTTGGATGGTATGCAGCCAGTCCTGAGAGGCTTCGCCAAATATGCCTGAAAGCTGGTCGAGCGGCTGCATGACGACGTTTTCAGCGCGGATATTAAGGATGCGCTCTGCCGAAGTGTTGCAAAGGGTGACGTGATTCGATGAATTGGTCACCAATACGCCATCCGCCACTGCTTCCAGGATGGCCCGGCTGCGGTTGGCTTCGATCTGCTGGTTGCGAAGAATCCCGCCCAGGTTTTCGGCCTGGTCCCGGATCAGCGTGAAAAGCTCGGCGTTATTCAGGGTAATGCTGAACTGGCGCGCCGTCGCCTCAACCAGGCTAACCTGCTCTGCGACGAAGGAATTGGGCTGCTGGCTGACCAGCAGCATGGCGCCTAAGATTTCCTCGCCCAGCACCAGCGGGACGGCGATCATGCTGCGGAAAGCCGGAGATTCGTCGCGTTTGATCGTCCAGCGGTTGTCGCTCTCGATGTCGTCGACCAGCGCAGAAACGCGGCGCCGAATGACCCAGCCGGCAATTTCCTGGCCAATGGCCGAAATGCCCTCTCCGTCGTTGGTCGCCAGAGACAGGCCTACCTGGTAAGTACGCTTGTTCTGCGGCAGGTAAAGGACGCTCTGTTGCGAGCCGATGGATGTGTTGAGGACTCCCAGGGCCCGGTTCAAAACCTGGTCCAGATCGAGACTGTTGGAAAGCTCGGTGATGATGTGCAGCAGGGTCTCGGTATTGTTGTGCTCTCGCCGCAGCTCTGAGGTGCGCTCCTCCACCCGCTGTTCCAGGTCCTCGGTAAGATGCAGCGTTTCCTGGTACAGCCGGGCAGTTTGGATGGCGATGGCGGATTGGTTTGCGATGGTGCGCGCCAGTTCGAGCTCGGACGGCGAAAACCGGTAGGGCGAATCCTTCTGTACCAGCAGCCAACCGTGCAGCTTGACCGCCGTCACCAGCGGCACGATGGCAAACGATTTTACCTTGCGCGCCGTCAGATACAGGTCTACCAATCCAGCAACCTCCGGCTCACTCTCGACGTCGGCGCAGCTAAAGATCCCCTGCGTCTCCTTCAGGCGGGTGAACAGGCTCACCGGCGGCCAGGTGCGCGGCAGCGCGTCCGGCCCGGGCGGCACCTCTACCTGCAGTGTATATTCGTCTCGGTCGCTGGCCAGAACCGCCGCCACGCGCGTTCCGCCGAGCGCCTCCAAAAGTTGCTGCGCAGTCAGCGCAAGGACACGGTCCACGTCCAGGGCGCCGCTTAATTCGGACGAAAGGCGGTTCAAAAGGGCCAGACGCTGCGAACGCTCGTTGAGCTCGCTGGCGCGGCGAGTCGATTCCTCGAACAGGCGCGCATTTTCGAGCGCAATGGCAGCCTGGCTTGCGAACGTAGTCGCAGCCTGGATATGTTCGGAGGTGTAGAAATCGGCCTCGCGCTTTTCAAGGGCAATCACGCCGATCAGCTCACCCTTGGCGATGAGCGGTATGCCGAGCCACGAGATATTTTCCGGCTCGACCATGGTCACGAAGCGCTCGTCCTTACGCACGTCAGGGACGCATATGGGCTGGCTGTTCAGGATCATGCTGCGGAACAGTTCGCTGTCACGGATGGCAACCGCCAGTCCGATCCGGCTCTCCTCGTCTGCGAATCCGTTGGTGGCGTAGATTTTCAGAGTCTCATCCTCACGCAGCCAGAGTGTGCCGGTATTGAAAGGAAGCACGGCCTTAAACAAGTCCAACAAGGAAGAGATGAGCTGCGATCGTTGCAGGCTGGATGTGATCGTGCCCGCCACCTCGGTCAGGGCGTGCAGTTGCGAGGCGCGCCGGTCGGCAGCCACGAACAGGCGGGCGCTCTCCAGGGCCAGGGCGGTCTGCTGCGCCAGTGAAAAAGCCAGGGCCTCGTCTTCGCCTGAAAATGCCTCAGAAGTGAAGAAATTATCCAGCACCAGCACGCCCAGGACATGGGCGCCACGCTTGAGCGGAACGATCAGGCTGGAGACCGGCAGTCTCCCGCCCGTGGCCTGGCGGTAGAGCAGCAGGTCCGACGATGGCAGGTTGTAATCCTTGGCAAACGAGACTTCCTGACGCTGGGGCGATGCCATGAAGAAGACGCGCAGCGGCAGCGGGTGGTTTTCGCCGGTAGTTTCAAGGAAGCGGATGCCGGACAGGCTGTTATTATCCGTATATCCGGCGGCGGTCTGCGGTACCAGGGCGTGCTCGTTTTCATGCCACAGAGCTGCCCACCCCGCATTGGCAGAGGGCAGGGCCCGCAGTGCAGTCTCGACCAGCGTCCGCGGGATGCCGCCTGGGTCCAGCACGTCGATCTTACGCGTAAACTCAAGCAGCAGGTTCACTTCACGCAGGCGGTGCTGAGTCTCCTTAAGTAGTTCCAGGTTTTGCGCGCCAACACTCACCTGGCGCGAAAGCTGGCCGAAGACCTGGTCGTCTCCATCCAGGAAAGGCGGCAATGCCTTCATCCCAATTGCCAGGACGCCGATCTGGTGGCTCTCGCTGATATGGACTGGCACGCCGATGAAGCTTTTCGCATTCAGGGCGTTGAGGAATGGGTTGTTTTGCCAGCTCCGTTCGCCGTCCACATTGGATACCAGGGCCAGTTTTCGCTCAAGCACCACATGGCGCAGCGGATTGCGCTGGCCGAACAATGCCTCGATGTTCGCCCCGGCGGGCGGATTTCCAACCGTTTCCACGAGCCGCACCCCTGCCACATCCTTTTCAGCAATCAGAGCCAGTTGCAGGTCGAACCGGACCATCAATTCTTGCGCCAGCACGCGCAGCATAGCGATTGAGTCAGTCTGGCGATTGGCCAGTTCGGCCAGCTCCAGGCCGGCGTGCGCCCGATCCATCTGGCGTTGCATGCCCTGGATGATCAGCGTCTTTTCAAGGTCGTGGTGCAGCAGAGACGGCAAGTGTCTCTGGGTATTCTCAACTGCCTGAGCCAGGCGCATCTGGCGCGCTTCGGCTTCGCGCAGTTGTGCCTGCAGCGCGTCCATCCGGTGGCTGCTCTCGATCACCAGGCTGGCCTGGGCCGCAAACAGGTCCAGGGCCTCGAACGTCGGCCGGTCGGGACGGCGGCCGTCGTTAGGCGCATCCAGGCTGAACAGGCCAAGCGGCCTGCCCTGCGAATCGTACAGCGGGACCAGCAGAAAATCGTCCGTGACCCAGGCGTCGGCCTCGTTTCCTTCGGCAGTCGGAAGGACGGTAATCGAATGCACATCCTCCGGCACCACGGGGGTTTTGTCGGCTGGGATGTAATAGCAGTTCCCCAGGCGGTATTCCGGCAGCAGCAACTGCTGAATGCTCTTCCACGGCTGAGTGTGGGCGCGTAGCTCGTTCCAGGCCTCCGGCGCCAGCCCAGCCCCGACCACCCGCCGGAGCATTTGGCTCTCTTCTTCGTACAGGCTGATGACCACGGCCTGGAATGGGGTGACGCTCTGCACTGCGCCTGCCAGCGCCTGAAGCACATCTTCGAGCGGTTGGTCCGGCTTTAATAAAGGCGCAACCTGAAACAACTTCCCCAAGGTGTCCAGCTCGCGCTTCAGCAGCGCGCTACGGTTGAGCGTCTCTTCGGATTGGAGCGCATTTCCCAGCGCAACCGCAGCCTGGTCGGCCAACGATAATGCGATGTCCTCGGCGTCCCGGTCAAAACACGCCGGGAAGCGGGAATGTAAAATGATCAGGCCTGCTGGATTATGTTGGTAATAGATCGGAACAGCCAGCAGCGAGGCGATATCCTCGTGCGGCAGCTCGATTTCGAGGGCGCCGGTATCGGAGACGTTTAAAGGTTTTCCGCCGGTCAGGGTGGCTTTATAAATCGCAGCAGGGTCGTTCCCCGGCGGGTCTCCAACATAAAAACGGATCGCTTCGCTAAATTCCTGGGATTGATTCTGCTCGAACAGCAGGATCGTGCCGCAGTCAGCCCGCGTCGTTAAAAGCGCTTCGCTGTAAACCAACTGCAGCAGGTTGGAAAGGTCCAACGATGTGCTCAATTCACGGCTGATGCGCGAAAGGGCGGTCAATTGTTCCACCCGCCGGCGCAGGCTTTCGTCGGTCTGGGCGCGCAGGAAGCTCTGCTCCACTACCCCGGCAAGCTGCCCGGCGGCAGTGACCACCAACTGCATCTCACCCTGGTCGAAGGAGTTGACCTCCGTACTGCCGAACCAGATTTCCCCGATTCCGTCATTGCGTACGATGAGCGGCACAGCTACTGCCGAAACGATGCGCAGCTCGTTCAAGATACGTTGGTAATAGGGGATGATAGCTTTCTCTTCCAGCAGGTTCCCGCTGACAAAGACGCGCTGGCTGCCGGTCACCGTAAAGGGAAACTGTGGGTCTTCCAGGAAGATCGAAAAATCGGCGCTTTCGTCTGGCTCCACCCCAAAAAACGAGGCGCGGTGAAGCTGGAGCGAATTGCGGCCCGCATCGACCAGAAAGACCGCGCCCACGCCAGCCTGGAGAAGCTGGCCCAGCTCGTTCAAGGAATATTTCAAGATTTCGTCCAGGGTGGCCGCCGAACTAGTCAGACTGGCGATGCGCCGGAGGCCTTCGGCGCGTTGGGCGCGTTGGCGCGACTGCAGCATCAGGGTGGCATTTTCGATGATCGGCGCCGCCTGGTTACCGACGATCATCAACAGGCGCAGCTCCTCTTGCGTGAACGAAGTGCTCCCGTCGCGGTGGTTGGAGGCCTGCAGGTATCCCAGCATCCGCCCGGCAGAGGTCAGGGGAATTAGCACCGTATCCCGCAGGCTGGCTGCCTGGGCCAGGAAAGACAGCCCCAGGTTCTCCCATTCCGGCGATTCGCTGGCGTGCTCGGTGATGATCACATCCTGGTTCAATAGGGTTTGTTCGGCGGCGCTGCCCGGCAAAATTGGTGCCCGGTATAGGTTTACGATCTGCGCAGGCAGCCCAAAAATCGGTTCCTGGCCTTCGAGCATGCGCGTCGATTCGTTGTAGATCAAGAAACCCAAGATCTCTACCGGGACGAGCGGCTTGATTGCCTCCACCAGGTGGACGAAGATGCTTTTCGGGTCGCGCACCGAGCTAAAGGATTGGGCCAATTGGGCCAGGCCGGCCAGTTCTGCGATCCGGCGCTGCTCAGCCCGGAACCGCACTGCGTTACGCAAGGCTACTGCGGCTTGCCCGGCCAGCAGATTTAGCAGGTTCAAATCGTCCTGCTGGTAAGTGTCCACTTCCAGCGAGCCCAGCTCCAGGGTGCCGACCAGGCCGTTGTCCACCACCAGCGGAACCCCGATGAAGGAGCGAATTGGAAATTCCGAGCGATCGATAACCGGCAGCAAGTCACCGCGGGCGTCGATGTTGCCCACGATCAGCGGCTCCCGGCGCTCTGCGATGAATCCAGAATAGCCTTCCCCCAAGGCGTAGCGCTGTTTAGATAGCTCCAGTTTACGCTCGGCGCCCGGCAGCCCTACGAACCGGTACGGCACGAGTGAATCGGTGGCCGACTCCCATACGGTAATTTCCAGGAAATCGGTCGGCACCAGTTTTTCAATGCTCTGCTGGATAGCCTGCAAGGTGGCGTCGAAATCCAGGCTGCCGGCAATTACCTGGGAGAGTTCGCTGAAGATTTGCAGCGTCTCAGATCCCAGCCCTTTTTGGCCTCCTTCGAGGTCGGAGGCCAGCTCCGGGAAACGCAAAGTCACCACCGACAGCGGGTCCCGCCCGTTATCCAGCCGGTAAGAGATGGCGTCTACCATGCGTCCGGACAACACAAGGCGCGATTGGCCTTCGGCGGCGCACAGCGCCAGGAATTGTTCGCTGGGACGGATTTTGCGCGCCAGGCGTTCCAGGTTAGGGATCTCGTTGGGGTCGAGCTGGAAGATTTGGCGAGCGTGCGTAGATATCGAGACAATCTTGCCGCCCCGGCCGACGATCAGGATGGCTTCCTGGCTGTCCGCCGCCTGCTGCACCGCCAGGGGCAAATTGGCCAACCTGGGAGCCGACAGCGTCCTTGCCAGGTTGGATATGAGGAACCGGGCGAGGATCCAAAAACCCACGCCGAAGACCACCAAAACCAGGCCAATTTCGAGGAGGTCGCCGAATACCATGAAAGCCAGGTCTATCCACTGCTCGAGCTGACGTCTTTACGCCGCTCTTCGGCCGCCAGTTCGGTTATCTCGCGAATATCCGCAAACGAATGGGTTGCGGGGGAAACCATCCCAACCGCGAATGTCATCAACGGGGTTTTTTCCATTTTCCCGCTGGCATCCGGGGCGAGGATGAACCCCTGCTGGCGGTCCATAAAATTGTAATGCGTCTGCACTTCGGCGTCGAAGCGGCTCTTGGCCGCTTGCGTTATTTTTTGGGCTAAGTCAACTCCGGTAATGATCACGAAATTGTCCCCGCCGGCGTGGCCGATGAAATCACCCGGCGTACCATTTTTATCGATCACCTCACCTAACAGCATGGCCGTGAAGCGCAGCACATCGTTTGCGGCAATAAAGCCGTACACGTCCTTAAATGCGTCGAAATTATTTATTTTAATATCCAACAGCGTCCAATCTTTCAGGCGGATGATGCGCCGCAACTGGTCCTCGATCAGCCGACCAGCCGGAAGTCCGGACTGCGGATCGGTCAGGGATTCGCGCTCGGAGCGGGCCAGTGAATTTTGAACGTACAGCTTCAGTTCCTCGATGTCGAAGGGTTTGGTGATGTAGTTGTCCGCGCCCAATTCCAGACCCTTTAACTTGTCGCTGCGCTCGTCCCGCTGGGTCAGAAAAATCACAGGGATGTGGCTGGTGCGGGCGTTGCTGCGCAGGCTGCGGCATACTTCGTAACCGTCGATATCCGGCAGCATGATATCCAACACGATTAAATGCGGCATCACCTGGCGGGTCCGGTCCAACGCTTCGGCGCCGCGGTAGGCCGAATCCACTTCGTAGCCCTGGCTGCTGAAGAAAATGCGCAGCATAGTATTGATATCGACGTCATCTTCGACAATCAAAAGGCGGGGTTTTGCCATTCAGCCCTCCTTACCATAATTGGACGTGCTCTGAGAAGATTGCTTTTAATCTTATGCCAAAGGTCAGCTTCTGGCAACAATCCCCCCGGCGTGAATTTACCAGGATTGTTCACTTTTTTCTCCAGGCCGGGGGTACAGGCGTTTGTGCTGGCCTATGTCTTTAAAATGGTGGTGGTCGCTTTCCTCAAAATAGACATCGTGCTCGATCACCCGGCGTTCCTTGGTCGCTGCCAGGACGACGTCCGATTCGATCATGCGCGCCGGATAAATGACCAATCCAGAGCCGATGCGCACGTTGTGGCCCACGCAGCTGCCCAGCACCGGCCGGTTCGAAAATTTCAACTGGCCCTGGCTATCCCTGGCCCGGATCGGCAGCGAGACCAGGTTAAAATCCGTGAAGGTATTTCCGGCGCCGATGAAGCTGTTCCGCCCGATCACGCACATTTGCAGACAAGTGTTTTGCGCGACCATGCTGTTTTCCATGATCGAGGTCATGAACAGCGAAGCGCGAAAGGGCAGGAAGGTGCCGTCGCCGACCACAGACAACATCAACGAGCAGCCCTGCGAAACATTGACGTTGTCGCCGATGATACAGTTTTCGATCACCGCCCCCGCCCCGATTGTTACGTTGTCGCCGATGGAAGTGGGGCCATGGATGATGGCGGAAGGGTCGACGACGCAATTTTTACCGATCTGCACCACACGCGAGCATTCTAGCAGTTGTTTCCCTTCGTAAAGCGCTCTGGCCAATACGCCCAGCTTGAACAGTGGGTCCTTGTCCAACCGGTCCTCGAAACGGGCGCCCCGCCCGAACAGGCCAAACACGCTGTCGGCAATAAAAATGTGCACCCAACTATCGATGGCAATCAGGCTGAGCAGCGGCACCTGGTAAACCAGGTCGCCCTGCTCGGCTGCCATGTAAGTGGGGATGTGGTAATAACCAATCTCGCGCGCTTGCAGGTCGATCACCATCGGCTCGCAACCCGGCTCCGGGCCGTGGGGGTAGTACCACAGATCTGCCAGGTAGAGGTCTCCGTCCGGGGTATACGAAGCCGAGAGCGGCAAGCAGTGCTCACGGAAGGCGGGGTCCTTAATCGAAAACGCGGCCCTGATGGGCGTCTGCCGGCGCAGCGCCTCCTGGATGAAGATTTCGATGTACTGCTGATTGAAATAGAGGTTATCCCGGTAGACCAGGCAGGCTTCCTGGGTCTGAGGCAGGTGCTCGTGCGGACCAAGTTCAAGCTCGCGCTCGCAGTAAGGGGCCAGCAGGTCGCGTTGGGTCAGCCACAGGGGCTTGTTTTGAATGCGCAAATCCCGGGCCGGCTCATTGAAGGGCGGGATTGAACGGAGGTTCTTGAGGATGATCTTTAACATTTGAACCCACCCCTTGCGCTCAATCGAGCGGCTTGCCTTCGATCCGCACCACGCAGGCCGTCCCGCCCGTTGCCAGGCATTCAACCTCCTGCACCTGGTACACTTTTCCGCCGCTGGCCCAGGCCATGAACTCTTGCAATAACCCCACATTATAGGCGCAGACCGGCTCAGATGAGTGACGCAGCCAGCAAAACGGACAGCGTTCGGCGCGCCAGAACCATATACCATTCGCTGTATCGACAGCAACCGTCCCGCCGCTCAGGTCCGAAAACCAGCCTGCCAGGCTCTCCAGACCGGATTTCAGGCGGGCAGGGGCCGGCTTGAGCCGGAAAGCCAGTTCGGTCAACCCCAGCGCCTGGCCGTAGGCGCGCAAAATATATTTAAAAGAAGCTCTCCCGGCTCGCAGTGAAACGCCGCGCCCGCCCCTCGGGCCATACAGGTCTTCCAGGGCAGTCTGGATGGAGCTCAATTCTGCGGAGGTCACCCCCCACTTCTCCGGCAACGGCTTTTGATCGCGTAAAACTCGGGATTCGACTGCCCGACTGAAAACCGTCTGGATGCCCGAATGACCAATGATCTCTTCCGCCCCCTCCATCATGATTTTGCCTAACGGACTCGAAATGACGCGGGTGGAATCGTTTGTCATGGATTGGAATATGCGGGCTGGTCGAGAAAATTTTTCAACTTCTCGCGGAAAGGCTCGGGCTCATCCAGCATGATGAAATGACCGGCCTTCGGGAAACGCTCGACCTGGGCCTGGGGCACGCCCTCGATCAACGGCTGCCACTGGCGCGGGTGGACGATGTTATCCCGGTCGCCGAACATGCCAAGCACCGGGACGCGGATGCGGTTCAGTTCAGGGCGCAAATCCGTCTGGCGCAAGGTGGATATGCTGATCAGAAATGACTCGAGCGTGGTCTTTGAAAGATCGCGGTCCATCATAGCAGGAAACGCCGGATCGCGGCAAATTGAAGGCGATGCTACCCGCATCCCCAGGCGGAACAGGCCGAAGAAGCTGAAAATCAGGAAAGCAATGCCGCGGTAACCGGCCAGTTTGAGCATCGGCGCCAGGGAAGAGCCGTGGATGGGTGACCCAATGATAACCACTTTCTCGACCCGCTCAGGGAAGTGGACGGCTACTGAAAGGCTGACCGTACCGCCCATACTATGACCGACCAGCGGTGCGCGGGCGATTCCCAGCTTTTCCATGAATTGGTCCACCATGCTGATAAAATCGAACACTTTATACGTGTTGAGTTTGCGGCCGGATTCACCAAATCCCCAAAAATCCAGGGCATACGTGCGGTAATTGCTCCCCAGGTAGGTCATCGTATCCTGCCAAAGACCCCACGATCCAAGCCAGCCGTGGAGTAAAATCACCGGCCGGCCGTGTCCAAATACCTCGTAATGCAGGATTCCCTGGTCTGTTGTAATCGATGACACGCCTGGTTTGCCCCTATCCCGCCGTCTGGTCCAATTCCGCCAGGATGCCGTACAACAGTTCGAGTAGCACACTCTTAACCGACTCTTTTCGCGTGGCGACGCAGGGGAGCAGCTTAATGTGCGAATCCAGCCGCAGCGCAACGCGCATGTCTTCCAGGTCCCAGGCGTCTGGCTTATCCTGCTTGTTGGCCGTAACCACGTAAGGCGTAGGGGCGTACGCCCGGAAGGTCTCCAAAATACTGCGTGCCTCGCGGAAGGTCTCAGGTCGGGTGCTGTCGACCATGACGATAAAGCCCAGCATGCCTTCAGAAAGGATTTCCCACATAAAATCGAAGCGACGCTGGCCGGGCGTGCCGAAAAGGTAAAGGACGAGGTCCTCATCCACGGTGATACGGCCAAAATCCATGGCAACGGTGGTCGTTTCCTTTACTTTTTCCATTTCGGAGCTAATCTTGCGTTCAGTCGAGACGACGTCGATCTCGCTGACCGAACGGATGAATTCCGTTTTACCAGAGTTGAAGGGCCCCGTGACCACGATTTTGACCGTTTGCATAAAGAATTCCTGACCTTTAGTCTCGAATTCGGATTAATAATTAAAGATTGCGAATGCGGTTGATCAACCGGTTGAGCAGCCCCTTTTGCTCTGTCCGGTTTTGGGTGGGGAACATGCGAGGCGCAGCCACAACCGGGGTGCCGCCCGGGCGCATCAACTCCACCAACCCCGCCTGTAGCAGGCTGTAAACCACTCGACGAATTTCCAGGTCGTTCATCTTGGTCGCCCGGGCAATCTGGCGGATGGTATTCTTGGGATTAACGTAAGACACGACCCGCCACTCCTCCACGCTGAGGTTGATCTTGCGCAGGTTCGTGCCGGGGCGGTCGGTAAATTTGAGCGCCATGTCCAGGCTGGGGATTTCTTCCTGAAGCTGTTCCCATTCGCGCAACTGGCGCGAGCCTTCGATGATCAGGTTCTCCAGGTCGATGCGCACGCTGATTTTGCCTTCAGGGGGCAGGGTGTCGACTTCGAAACGGAAAAAGCCTTCAACCCAGGTAAACAGGCGGCGCGTGATGTTGATGAAGTACTGCTGCAGGCTGGTGATAATGTCAGCTTGCGTCACGTATCCGGCGTTGATTAATAAAAGGCCCAACTCCTTATCGGACATGCGCGCGGCGCGTTCCTTGAGAATGCGATATTGGCTGGCAGTGATTTTGTTGTTGCGTTGCAATACGGCTGCCAGTGTATTATCCTCAACCCCAATTTGAGCGTAAGCGAGTTTACCTTCCCGGAATGTTACCTGCGCAATTTCACCCGGACCTTCGATCACCAGCGTGCCAGTTTTTTTGGCCAGGTTTATCAGGTTGAGCAACTGCGTGATTGTAAAATCGCGTAAATTACCCTTCAACGCCATAGGCTCGCCTCATTTGAGCACGGTTCGGGAATGCTAAAAGAATTATACATGGAAGGATTCGGAGCGTCAATTCAAAGGCGCATCGACCTTACAGAATTGTGCATGAATCGCCTCGATTTTTACCACAATCGTTTAAAATAACGCTATATGCCGGATCTTACCCAAACGCTGCACGACGCCGACCTCGGCCTGCTGCGCATGATTGCAGGCGCCTGGGGATTGGACCTCAACGCTCCGGATGCCCACGCCGCCCTGCCCTTGCTGGTGGAGGCCCTGCACGACGCCGAGCTGGTGCGTGAGATCCTCGACGTGCTTCCCCAGGAAGCACTGAGCGCGCTGCAGACTCTTTCTGAGAATGGGAACCACATGACCTGGGCCATGTTCGCCCGCCGCTTTGGCGAGGTGCGCAACATGGGCCAGGGAAAGCGCGAGCGCGAGCGTCCGGATCTGAAGCCAGCCTCAAACGCCGAAATCCTGTGGTACCGGGCCTTAATTGGGCGCGCCTTCCTACACTTCCCTCCCGCCGAACCCCAGGAATACGCCTACATTCCGGACGACCTGGCCGAATACCTCAAGCCGCTGGCTACCCTGACCCCGCCGCTGTTAGGCCGCCCAGCCTCGCCAGGTGAGTGCGCCGTGGAAATGCCGGCCAGCGATCGCATCCTGGACCACGCCTGCACGCTTCTGGCGGCACTGCGATTGGGCATCAAGCTCGGCGATGTCGACGATGCGGGTTGGCAGACGCCGCCCCTGGTCCTGGCCCGCTTGCTGCAGTGCGCCGGGCTTCTGGATTCCAGCTTGCAGCCCCAGCCTGAGCCGGTGCGAGCTTTCCTGGAAGGGACTCGCCCGGTAGCCCTGGCCTTGCTGGCACAGGCCTGGATGAACAGCCCGGATTTCAACGACCTGCGTTTTTTAGAAGGACTGAAATTCGAGGGAGAGTGGGAAAACGACCCGCTGCGCGCCCGCCAGGCCATCTTGAACCTGCTCAGCCAGGTCACACCTGGCAAATGGTGGAGCCTGCCGGCTTTCGTCGCCGGGGTAAAGGAGCGCCACGCCGATTTTCAGCGCCCCGCTGGAGATTACGATTCCTGGTTCATCCGCCGCACCGGCGATGACGCCTACCTGCGCGGATTTTCGAGCTGGGAAGAAGTGGACGGCGCGCTTGTCAGCTTCTATATCACCGGACCGCTGCATTGGCTGGGCATCTTCGACCTGGCGTCCGCCTCCCCCCAGGCCGCTGCCAGTGCCTTTCGCTTTACGCCGTGGGCTAGCGACCTGTGGCAGGGCGCAGCGCCATCCGGGATGGCCGAAGAAACCGGCCTGGTCAAAGTCGGCTCCGATGGACGGCTGCGCGTCCCCCGCCAGGTCCCTCGCTCGGCGCGCTACCTGGTGGCCCGGTTCTGCCGCTGGGAAGGCGAAAAAGACGGAGAATACCGTTACCGGCTGGCGCCCTCCAGCATGGAACGCGCCCGCAAGCAGGGCTTGCGCGCCGCCCACCTGATTGCCCTGCTGCGCAAGCATGCCGCTGCACCCATCCCGCCCAGCCTCGTCCAGGCTCTCGAACGTTGGGACAAGAACGGCACCCAGGCCACCCTGCAAAAGATGGCGCTGCTGCAGGTGGCTTCGCCGGAGATCCTGGCTGCGCTGCGCAAATCGCGCGCCGCCCGCTTCCTGGGGGAGCAGCTCAATCCAACCACCGTGATCGTCCGCCCGGGAGGCGAGGAAGCCGTCCAGGCTGCCCTGGCGGAGATCGGCTTCCTGGTCGACGTCTGATTCTCGGATTGCAGAAATCGAATTGTTGATTTATGATATTAAGGCGAAGCTGGTGAAAGGCTATTTTCGCACTCTCATCCATTTTGTGAAATCCGCAATCAGGAGAAATTTATGTCAACCAAACTGGATTGGATCCAGCAAGAGCTCGCCGGTCTCAAAGAAGCCGGGCTTTACAACCGCATCCGCGCTCTCGGCTCACCCCAGGGGGCATGGCTGGTGGTGGACGGCAAGAGCGTGCTCAATTTTTGCTCGAACAATTACCTGGGCCTGGCGAACCATCCCAAATTGATCGCGGCAGCCCAGGAGATCGTGACCCGCTACGGCGTCGGCCCGGGGGCCGTGCGGACTATTGCCGGCACCATGGATATCCACCTGGAGCTGGAGCGCCGCCTGGCGGCATTCAAAGGCGTGGAGGCGGCAATCACTTTCCAATCCGGCTTTACAGCCAACCTGGCGACCATCCCGGCCCTGGTCGGCAAGGAAGATGTCATTTTCTCCGATGAATTGAACCACGCCAGTATCATCGACGGGGCGCGCCTTTCCGGGGCGCGCATCGCCCGCTTCGCTCACGCCGACCCGGGCGATCTGGAGCGTGTGATTAAAGAGAACGAGGGCCAGTACCGGCGCGCCTTGATCGTAACCGATGGCGTCTTCAGCATGGACGGGGATATCGCTCCCCTGGACCGCATTTATGAAGTGGCGAAAGCCAACGACATCCTGCTCATGGTGGACGACGCTCACGGCGAGGGTGTGCTGGGACGCGGCGGACGCGGCATCGTCGACCACTTTAACCTGCATGGCAAGGTGGATGTCGAAGTTGGGACCATGTCCAAAGCTTTCGGCGTGGTGGGCGGGGTGGTCGCCGGCAACGCTGTGATCGTCGAATGGCTGCGCCAGCGCGGGCGGCCTTTCCTGTTCTCCTCGGCAGTGACCCCGCCGGACGTCGCCGCCTGCCTGGCTGCCCTGGACCTGCTCGAAGGCTCCACCGAGCTGGTCGACCGGCTGTGGGACAACGCCCGGCTCTTCAAGACTGAAATGAAAAAGATGGGCTACGATACCGGAGTCAGCACCACCCCCATTACACCGGTGATGTTGGGTGAGGCACCCCTGGCCCAGCAGTTCAGCCGCGAGCTGTTCGAAGAAGGCGTTTTTGCCATGGCCCTTGGCTTCCCCACCGTGCCCAAGGGCAAGGCCCGCATCCGGGTGATGATCTCGGCCGCCCACAACCACTCCGATCTCGAAGTCGGCCTTGCCGCCTTCCAGAAGGTCGGCAAGAAATTAGGCGTAATTAATTAATTAATTACAATTCGAGAATGAAATAGAGGGTGTTTGGGGCTGCT
>DBMK01000053.1 GCA_002298885.1 Anaerolineaceae bacterium UBA700 | reverse complement strand
GCAAAAATAAGGTGTCAGGTCTGTTTTCGATTATAATTAATTCCAGTCTGATCCCACCGCCACGAGCGCGAAAATTGAGCGGTACGTGAACACGCTGTCTGCAGCCCTGCCACTGCAGGCTGTTCACCCCTGCGGGCACTCGCCTCACACCCCCATCCTGCTCTTTACCACCTGCTCACTACTCTCTGTTCTCAATTCTCTACTCTCTACTCTCTAATGGAGGAGAAATGCCAAGCACTGTTTACTTCGGTTCGCCGCGCCAGGCCCGCCTGGAGGCAAAAGAAACCCTGCCAGCCAAGCTGGACTTGATCCTGGAAAAACTGCACCTGCGCGACCGCGTCAATGGCGAGCTGGTGGCGCTGAAAATGCACCTGGGCAACAACCTGTCCTATTCCACCCTGCACCCGGTCTTCGTCCGCAAAGTGGTCGAGGCGATCAAGGATGGCGGAGGTGAGCCTTTCATCACCGACGTGGATTGGGACGTGCGGCACCACGAACGGCGTGGATACACCAGCGAAAGCCTCGGCTGTCCGATCTACCCCTCGGCCGGGGTGCACGAGAAGTTCTATTACGCCCATCACCACCCATATAAGAATATCCAGGACTGGAAAGTGGCTGGCATGATCGAGGACGCCACTTTCCTGGTCGACTTCGCCCACGTCAAGGGCCACCCGAGCTGCGGCTTTGGAGCGGCCATCAAAAACCTAGCCCTGGGCTGCATGGTTGGCGAGACGCGCTCGGCCATGCACGACACCAACCATTATGATAAGTATTGGTTCGCCGAGAAATGCCCGGACGACGCCACCCGTAAGCGTATCATGGAAGCCTGCCCCTTCGGCGCGCTGGTGGAGGATAAAGAGCACCCCGGCGAGCTGCACATGCATTACGAGCCGTGCAACGCCTGCGGGCGCTGCCTGCAGGTGGCCCCCGAGGGCAGCCTGAAGATCAACCCGGCCAACTTCCACGCCTTCCAGGAAGCCTGCGCCATCAGCGCGGCGATCACCCTGAGCACCTTCAAGCCAGGCAAATCCACCTTCATCAGCCTGGCCAATCAGATCACCCCGGTGTGCGACTGCTTCGGCTTCACCTCGCTTTCGATCCTTCCGGACGCCGGCATTTTCGGCAGCGACGATATCGTGGCCATCGAGCAAGCCGTGCTGGATGTGACCGGGCGCTTCAAATTGATCGAGGAGAACGTGCCCACCTCGATGGAAGTGTGGTGCCGCGAAGGGCATCCCTTCGCCCAACTTCACGGTCCCTACAAGGATCCATACAAAGTGGTCGAATACGCCGCCGCCCTCGGGCTGGGCAGCCGCGAGTACGAGCTGGTGGACGTGCTGCCGGTGGAGGAATTCGTGCGGGCGCCAATGGCATACATAAGCGCCAAATAAAGCTCTTTTGCCCATCCCCCCGGCCCCCTTCCTTCGGGAAGGGAGAGAATACTATAATGCGGGGAGTTTTACCCACAAGTGGGTAAAACTCCCCGCATCATGTTCGTTATATTAAGCGATATAATTCAAGGTTTGGAGAATTATGAACGAAAGAGGTTTGTTGACATAATGACATATTACCCACCCCCCCGGCGGCCGAGGAACAACCCGGACGCCGAGACGCAGCCCATGCCCCCGTACGACCCAAACGGGCCTACCCAGCCCAACCTTCCCCCACAGCAGCCCGGCCAATACCCGCCGCCATCCTACCCGCCGCCGCAAGGGCCGGGGCAGTTCCCGCTCGCCTATCCGCCCAGTTCCACCCCAGGCCTGGAAAGCTACCAGCCCATCCGCAGGGAGCGCCGGCGGCGCCGCCCGGGGATCAAGCTGCCCGGCCGGGGCTGCTGCATCGCCGTACTGGCGGTCTTCGGCCTGCTGGCCTGCCTGGCAATCGCCTTCGTCTCGGCAGCATTCATCCTTGCACCGGGCAAGACCAACGTGCTCGTGCTGGGCATCGACCGGGTCGAAAACGGCCAGGGCTCTGTCGGGCGCACTGACACCATCGTTATGGCCCAAATCGACCCGGTACACCCGCGCATTGCCACCCTGGCCATCCCGCGCGACCTGTGGGTGACCATCCCCGGCGTTGGCGAAAACCGGATCAACACGGCCCACTTCTTCGCTGAAGCCAGCGAAGCCGGCTCGGGCCCTGCAGCCACGGCGAAAACGATCGAGGATAACTTCGGCATCGCTTCCAAGTATTACGTGCGTATCCACCTGGAAGGCGTGCCGGCCTTGATCGACGCCATGGGCGGGGTGACGATCAATTTGACCGAAGCCACGGCGCTTTACCCGGTGGGGACACACCACCTGGACGGCACCCATGCCCTGGCTTTCATCCGCGACCGCAAGAACGCCGACGATTTCTTCCGCATGGCGCACGGCGAAGTCTTCATCAAGGCGGTGGCGCAGCAGATGCTCAACCCGCTGACCTGGCTGCGCCTGCCGTTGATCCTGGTGACGCTGCACGGGGCCATCGATACCAATATCCCCACAACCATGCTGCCCGCCATGGCGCTCACTGTGCTGCGCGTCGGGCCAGCCAATATCGACGCCCACACCCTGCCACGCGAGGACACAACGCCATTCGTGACCTCCGCCGGGGCCCAGGTGCTGCTGCCCAATTGGGACCGCATTAATCCGCTGGTCAAGCAGATCTTCGGAGGCAGCGAATAGATGGCAGCCGTACTGGAAACCGGACTCGAAGCCATTGTCTACACGCGCGACCCCTCCAGCCCAGGCTCGGACTGGCGCGAGATTGAGCGCGGGCCGGGGATCATCCGCCTGGAAGAAGGGGTTGAAGCCGGCGTGCGCCTGCGCAACATTGGGGATGCGGAGCTCGCCCAGTTTATCGAGGAAGCCCGCGAGCTCACACCGCTGATTATGCTCAATCTGAGTGAAAACCGCTCGATCACCGACGAAGGGCTGGATAGCCTGCAGGCGTTGGACCGCCTGAAGATCCTCAACCTCAGCTCGTGCAGCATCACCAGCACCGGGATGCAGGCTCTTAAAACCTTCACCCGCCTGGTGCAGCTCGACCTGAGCTACTGCAACCGCATCAACGACCAGGGGCTCAAGGTTTTGAAAGCCCTGCCCAACCTGGCCTCCCTCAACCTGCAGGGCTGCTCTAAGGTAACCAATGCCGGGGCAGCAAGGATCCGCCGCCCCGGCCTGGTGATTAAAAAGTAATATTTGTTTTCCGGCTGGCTTCGCCAGCCGGAAAACAAATATTTAAGTTACAACCTGGCTGGACTTGATCCAGCCAGGGGCCATGCCCTTGTCGATCAGCTTTTGCCAGCCCTCGTCGTCTACCAGGGTGACCACCCGGAACGATTCGGCGTAGGACATCTCTTTGCCCCTGGCGGAATTGGCTGCCCACTGCTTGATCTGTTCCTCCGGGTCCCAATCCCCCATCTGGCTCTTGTGTGCCCGCAGCGCAGCCACTTTGATATCGATTGAAGCGTCGATATTCACGTACAGGTCGGTCTCCGACCAGCCGCCGACGTATACTTTGCGCACCTTATGGGCGTGCAGCCCTTCCTCCTCCAGCTCTTCGTACAGGTTGGGCTGGCCCGAGGCCGGGAATACGGCGTCGATGGCGGCCTGGGCGGCAGCGCGGTGGTCGGGGTGGTTGATGTAATCGTTGCCGGCCCACAGCACGGTCGGGTCGCCGGCGACCACCACCTCCGGGCGGAAGCGGCGGATCTCGCGCACCAGCTTCTTGCGCAGCTCCAGGGTGGCAACCAGCATGCAGTCCGGCTCGTGCAGGAAAACGAGATCCTTCACCCCGGTAATCTCGGCCGCCTGGCGCGACTCGGCCTCGCGGATTTCAGCGGCGCGGGCGCAGGTCATGCCCGGCTCGGCAATACCTACGTCGCCGCTGGTGCACAGCACGTAACAGATGCGCGAGCCTGCCCGTGCCCAACGCGCCATGGTGCCGGCGCAGGTAAATTCGATGTCATCCGGATGGGCGAAAATCGCCATTGCGCTCTCCGGCACGTAAAAATTATTGCTCATCTTGCCTCCTAAGAATTATTCACCACAGAGCAACTGTG
>DBMK01000109.1 GCA_002298885.1 Anaerolineaceae bacterium UBA700 | reverse complement strand
TTAACCGATTATTTCTTCTATTCTTTGCATCACGTCCGGGGTGAGTTTTCCCACCACGTCCATGGTCTTCATATTTTCACGCACCTGCTCCACCCGGCTGGCACCGGTGATCACGGTGCTGACGTTGGGGTTCTTGAGGCACCAGGCCAGCGCCATCTGGGCCATGCTGACGCCCAGGTCGGCGGCGATGGGCTGGAGCTGCCTCACTTTGGCGATGCCTTCCTGGTCGGTGAAGCGGCTGCGCAGCCAATCCAGGCCTTCCACGGTGCCGCGCGAGCCGGCCGGGATGCCGTCGTTGTACTTGCCGGTCAGCAGCCCGGAGGCCAGCGGGCTCCAAATGGTAGCCCCGTAGCCGTAGTCCTTGAAGATGCGGGCGTATTCTACCTCAAAGCGCTGGCGGGTGAGCATATTGTACTCGGGCTGCTCCATCACCGGCTTGTGCAGGTGATGCCGCTCGGCAATCTCGATGGCGGCCACGATTTCACCGGCCGACCACTCCGAGGTGCCCCAATACAGCGCTTTGCCCCGCTCGATCACGTTGTGCATGGCCCACACGGTCTCTTCAATGGGCGTATCGGGATCGGAGCGGTGGCAGAAGAACAGGTCCACGTAGTCCAGGCTCAGGCGCTCGAGCGAGCCGTCGATGGCGTCGAAGATGCGCTTGCGGTTGAGTGTATGATTTTCGTTCACGCCGGGGTAAAGGCCCCAGTAAGTCTTGGTCGAGACCAGGTAGCTGCCGCGGCGCCAGCCCAGCTTTTTGAGGGCTGCGCCCATCACTTCTTCGGATTTGCCGCCGGCGTAGGATTCGGCGTTATCGAAAAAATTGACCCCGGCGTCGTAGGCGGCGGCCATCGACTCGACTGCCGCATCCACCCCCACCTGGGTGTGGAAGGTGACCCACGAGCCCAAAGATAATGCGCTGACTCGAATGCCAGCGCGCCCAAGATGACGATATTCCATTTATTCAATCCTCCTAAGATTAACTGGTCGGAATTTTATCACCGGCGCAGGATAAATTAAAGGGACTTTTTATACTTTTATGCCTTATGAAAATCCATATAATCATAAGTGAACGCTGATATTATCTTCCTCAGGAGACGCTCGATGGATTTCTATACATTTAACGATATGCTGCGCCGCGCCGCCTGGCGGCTGCCCGACCAGACGTTCGTCTACTGGTCCGATCGTAAGAAGAGCATCACCTACGCCCAGGCCGACCTGCTTTCGGATAAGGTCGCCGGGGCGCTTTCGTCCCTGGGCATTACTCGCGGCGACCGGGTGGGGATATTTGCCCATAACGGATTGGATTACGTGACAGCCATGTTCGGCATCTGGAAGCTGGGCGCCATCTCGGCCCACATCAGCGTCCTCCAAAAGGACAACCTGGCTTATTTCATCCACGATTCAACCCCCAGAGCCTTGATCTACACCGGCGACATGCACCCGGTGATCGAGGCGCTGCGCCCGCAAGCGCCCGAGGTGGAGCATTACATTTGTTTTGACGGTCCACATGATTTTGCCATGGGATGGAGTGCCCTGGTGGAGGCGGCGCCGGCCCTACCCCCGCTGAAGATAGATCCCATGGAAGCGGCGCACCTGTCCTACACCTCGGGCTCGTCCGGGGCGCCAAAAGGCGCTTTACTGGCCCACGGTTACACGGCCCGCGCCGCTCATGCCATCGCCGAGCGCCTGGGCCTGACGAGCGACGACGTTTCGCTGGGAGTCACCTCCCTGGCCAGTTCCTACCACCTGGTGGCCAACCTGTTGCCCGGCGTTCACCGGGCGGTCAACATCGGGGTGCGCAAGCAGTGGGACCCAACCGCTGCCTGGCAGGAAATGGACGAGCGCGGGGTCACTTTTTTCGCCGGCAACCCGCTCGTACTGGGCGACCTGCTCAAAGAGTCGCAGGCCCGCGGGCGTAAACCCCATGCGCTGCGCCTGTGCGTGTCCGGCGGAGCTCCGGTTCCGCCGGCCCTCAAGCGCGCTTACGTGGACGAATTGGGCGTCTTCCTGGTCGAATCGTACGGGCAGTCCGAGCTGGGTGGATTCGTTGCCCTGGGTTACCCGCGTCCCGAGCCTTCCAGCCGCTTTTTTTGCATGGGCCCTGGCCTGCCGGACCGCGAAACCATGGTGGCAAATGAAGATGCCCGCGAGCAGCCCGTCGGGCAACCCGGCGAGTTGTTGATCCGCGGCGGGGTCATGCTGGGTTACTGGAATATGCCCGAAAAGACCGCCGCGGTCATCAAAGATGGCTGGTTGCACACCGGCGACATGGGCGTGATGGATGCGGAAGGTTATTTCACCCTGCTCGGACGTTGGTCGGAGCGGATCGTCTCCAGCGGCAAAGTGATTTACCCGCGCTACATGGAGGAGGCGCTCCTGCGCCACCCGGCAGTGCACTACGCCGGGGTGATCGGCAAGGCCGACCCGGCCGCAGGCCAGGTCCCGCTGGGCGTGGTCGAGCTGTACCCGGGGCAGGCCGCCTCGGCTGATGAGCTGCTCCAGCACTGCCGCGCCATCTTAGGTGAGGCCGACAGCCCGGCAGCCGTGCGCATCATTGAAAAGATGCCAATGACTCCCACCGGCAAGATCGGCAAGCAAGAGCTGATCCAGCTCTACGGGAAATAAAAAAGATTACGGTGTTTTTAAGCCGCTGCGCGGCCTAAAAACACCGTTTTAACAGCTTTAGCCAGGCTTCGAACAGGCCTTACATCTGGTCGGGGGCCAGGATTTCCGGTTACTCTTTATTCAAGAATACGAGCAGCTCGTAGACCAGGAACGCCGGCCAGGCAAAGCCTTTGAGGATTGCCATGCACTTCTCCCTGGGGGTGGTGGCTTTCTTGAGATAATACGCGCAGGCGCCGATCATTCCAATCCCGTAGACGGGACTCGAACCGCCGCCTCGGACAACTACTTTCGGTTTCTTTGTTTCTTGTTCAGTCAAAGATGATTCAGCAGTCATTTTTCCTCCTTTTTGAATGACATTATATATACGTCATTTTTCAAGCAGGGTTGCGCCAGCGAAATTTAAGGCAAGATCTGTGCCACAAAAATCCTTTTTGTGCTAATATATTCCTATCGTATCTCCGCGTTTTTATCAGAACGCTAGTACAGCGTTTCATACCCGGACCGTAATTTCTCAATAGATGGGGGTTGAAGGTTTGTCGTGAGCCGCGGCTGCACGGTTAACCATCAACCTGCCTTGTTTGCAAGATTTGGGTGGGCGCCAAAATTCCTCGGTGGGGAGGTCAGCGAGCCAGAAACTGATATTTGGTTCATATTTAATCTGAAGCGACCAGCTTCGCCTCTTTTATTCATCTTTTTTTATTGTCTGCGCCGTCCAGGGCTATCCGCAGCGAAATGAATTCGAGCGCCCCAGCTATTATTTCCTTTATCGCACTGGTCTCTTACTGTGCGTTGTTTTGGGTTTTCGTTTACCGCAGGTCCGACGGCAGGATCGGCCCTTATTTTGGGCTGTACATAATTTCCTTGATAGCCTGGAGCCTCGGCTCTTTTACCCTGTACGCCTTCCCCGATACGGCCGACATTCTCTTTTGGAACCGCTTCATGTTCCTGGGCGTGGTCGCCATGCCGATCACATTCTTCGAATGCATCCAGGAATTCCTCAATCACAACGCACGGCGCTGGGTCTGGCCCGGCTTTTTTATCTTTGCGGTCGTGCAGGCGACGAACGCCCTGGGGTGGGTGGTGAGCGGGGCTCAATTATTCGGCAACGCCCTTTCCACCACCTATAATTGGGGCATCGCCCTGGTGGATGCGGTGTGGGCCTTCTTCCTTGGCTATTCCCTCCTGCATCTCGTCCAGCGCTACCGCGCCCTCGAGGATGCGGGCGAGCGCCGGCGCATCCAATTCCTTTTCCTGGCGATTGCCCTCATCATCGCCGGTTACCTCTCCTACGCCACCGATCTGCGGGTCTACCCGGTGAACGTCGGTCTGAATGTGGTTACAGCCGGCGTGGCGGCCTTCGCTTTCTTTGCGGATCGCTTCAATTTCAAGGTGCTCGTGCGCAGGGGGGTGAATTACCTGGTCCCCACCTTGCTGGTTTGCGCCATTTACTTCCTGGCCATTTACCTGGTAGGGGCCATCTCGGGCAAATTCTCGGACAACACGCTTTTGAACACGGCTGTGGTCGGGGCCGTGGTCATCATTTTGGTCTATCGTCCGCTGCAGGAAAAAGTGCAGTCCTGGATAAACCGGGCGTTCTACAAGGAGCAGTACGAATCGGACCAGATGCTGCTGCGGCTGGAGCAGCTCCGCAGCTCGGCTTTGCCACTGGACGAGCTGGTGCAGCGGACCCTGAACGAGGCCACGTCCACCCTGCGCCTGGCGAACGCCTGCCTCTTTTTGGAGCAGGGCGAGGGCGGCGATTTCTGCCTGACCGCCGCATCGGGCGTGCCTGCGGCGGCGCTCAAGCTTGCCGGACAGCACCCACTGGTGCAGTACTTGAAAGGCGCCCATGCATCCCTCACCCGGCTTGAACTGGACATCAACCCCCATTTTAAATCACTGTGGAAACAGGAGATTGACCAATTGGCGCAGCTCGGGGCAGATCTGTTCATCCCGCTGACAGTGAAGGCCAGGCTGGCCGGCATTCTCAGCGTTGGGCCCAAGCTTTCCGGCGCCCCCCTCACCACGGAAGAGTTGCACACCCTCACCACTGTGGCCGGGCGCATGGCGGATACCATCGAGACGGCCCGCCTGTACCAATCGGAATCCCGGCGCCGGAACGAGGCCGAGGCGCTGCAAAGCGCCTTGCGCCAGTTGACATCTGAAATCGACCTCGAAGAGGTGCTGGATAACATCCTGACCAGCCTGGCCGCTATCATCGAGTACGATTACGCTTGCATTTTCCTGGCCAACCAGGAGCGCATCGTCGGGGCGGCGCAGCACGGCCTGCCCCATCCCGAAACGGTCATCGGGCAGGAATACCTGGTGGAGGCTGACGACCTTTTTATGGAAGTCCTCCAGTCCAACCAGCCCCTGATGATCGCTGACCTCCAGGCGTACCACGCCTACAAAAGCTTCGGCATCCCCAAGAGCGTACGCAGTTGGATGGGCGTGCCGTTGATCTCGCGCGGCAAGGTCAGCGGATTCCTCAGCCTCAGCAGCAACCGGCCCGGGGTGTATTCCGAGGAGGAGCAGGCCAATATGGTGGTGAATTTCGCCAGCCACGCCGCCCTCATCATCGAGAATGCGCGCCTGTTCAAGGTGGAACGCGAGCAGCGCCAGCTTGCGGAAGCCTTGCGCGAGATCGGCGTTGTGCTCAGCACCACCCTGGATTTCGACCACGTCCTGGACCTCATCCTGGACCAGGTGGGACGCGTGGTGCCCTACGCGGTGGCAAATATCCTCCTGGTCGAGAACAAGGCTATCCGGGTGGCCCGCACCCGCTATCATGCCGCCCTCGATGCGGATACAGCTCAGCTTCTAAAAACTTCCTCGTTCAGCATTTCGCCAGCCCCCAACATGTATTACATGGCCGACGCCGCCCTGCCGCTGGTTATCTCCGAGGTGCCCTTCGACGCAAGCTGGATCGAGAGTCCGGTCCCGATCCGCTCCTGGGTCGGCGCGCCGGTGCTGATCAAAGGCAAAGTGATCGCCTGTTTTTCGCTGGCCCACCTCGAACCGGGTTATTACCGCAATCACCACGCTGAGCTGCTGGAAGTGTTCGCCGGACAGGCCGCCCTGGCGCTGCAAAACGCGCAGCTAAACGCCGATATCCAGAAGCTGGCCATTCAAGACGAGCTAACCGGCGCCTTCAATCGCAGCCAGTTCGCCCTGTTGGGCGAGCGCGAGTTCAACCGGGCCCAACGTTACGAGCGCCCGCTATCGGTGATTATGTTTGATCTGGACCACTTCAAGCGCCTCAACGAGGATTTCGGCCACAGCATTGGCGACCAGGTGCTGCGGGTCGTCGCCGAGCGCTGCCGGTCCAACATCCGCGAGGTGGATATCCTGGGCCGCTACGGCGGCGAGGAATTCGCCGTGGTTCTGCCGGAGGCCGGACCACTCGACGTCCAGCGCATTTCCGAACGCCTACGGCGGGACATCGCCAAGATGCCTGTCTCGACCACGGCTGGCCCGATCAGCGTGACCATCTCCATTGGGGCCGCCAGTATATCGAAGGACGTCATTAATTTCGTAAAGTTGATCGCCAACGCCGAATTTGCCGTGTACCAGGCCAAGCGCCGGGGCCGGAATAACGTCTTTATCTACGACGAGAGCGTCGAATAACACAGGAACCATTTTTAATGAGCGAAGAACGGGTCATTATCGAGGCGTTTACCGAGCTCTCCCCGCGCTACGAGCAGGTGGTGGATGGCGAGCTCAAGCGATTCTGGGGCTGGAGCTACACGGGGTTTATCGATAACCTGATCGATCTGAGCGGCATCCGCCCGGATGATGTGGTGCTGGACGTGGCCACCGGCACCGGGGTCATTCCACTGCGGCTGGCGCAAAAAG
Source organism: Anaerolineaceae bacterium UBA700 (assembly GCA_002298885.1). Next base: position 4,779 of record DBMK01000109.1, on the reverse strand, counting down.
GGAAGACCGGCGGCAAGGTGGTCGGCCTGGACATTACCCAGGCCATGCTCCACAAAGCGCAGAAGAAGATTCAGGCGAACCGACCGGCGTTGGCTATCGAGCTGACCTGCGCCTCGGCCATGTCCATGCCGTACAAGAATAACTATTTCGACGCGGTGGTGTGCGGCCTTGCTACCCACCACCTCGACGTGCCGGTAGTGCTGGCCGAAATGTTCCGCATTCTCAAACCGGGGGGCAGGCTGAACATCGCCGATGTGGGCGGGGCGGCAAGCTGGCGCCAGCCGGTGGTCAACCGCCTGATTCGCCTGGCTACGTTTTTATATTTCTTGCCAAAGGAGGGCTATGCAAGAGCTAAATCGGAAGCAGATGCACTATCAAACGTCCTTTCGGGGGATGAATGGAAAGATAGACTCGAGCGGTGCGGTTTCAAAGCCGTTTCCATCATGAATCTACCTTCGAGATACGCCTGGTTCCCCAACCCACTCGTTATCCAGGCCCATAAGTCTAGCTAATCGGAGCAAATCTATGACAACCACTGCAATGGATCTCTTACGCCAGGGATTGAAAGGCCAAATTTGGACGAAGTACTGTGGTTTTTTGGACCTCGATCTGGATGAGTTCATGCGCATCCAGGAGCGGCTTTTAATGGAGCAGCTCCAGTTGATAGCAAAGAGCGAGGTCGGGCGCGCCTTCTTCGGGGTGAGGGTGCCCGACAGCCTGAGCGAATTCCGCGCCAGCATTCCGGTGACCTGCTACGAGGACTACGCCGAGATTCTGGAACGCGTCCGGCAGACCCGCGAAGCCGAATTTATCTGGGCGCACACCTCCGGGCGGTCGGGCAGCTATAAGTGGGTCCCGTATACCCAGCAGGCCTACCGTAAGCTTGGCGAGCGGGTGTTGTCGGGTGTCCTGTTGGGCGCAGCCCGCCAGCGCGGCGACGTGCGCCTGAAGGAAGGCGACGTGCTGGTGTACAATACACCGCCGCGTCCCTACATCAGCGGCCTGGCTCTCCGGGCTCTGTCCGACCAATTCAACTTCCAGTTTGTGCCGGCCCTGGATAACACCGAAGAAATGGAGTTCCAGGAGCGGATCGAATTTGGCTTTCAAAAGGGACTCGAAACCGGCATCGATATCCTCGGCTCCATGTCTGTGGTGCTGGTGAAGATGGGCGAGCAGTTTGCCCGCGGCGCCAGCAATACCAAGATTTCTGCCAAGCTGCTGCGCCCCAAGATCCTCATGCGGCTGCTGCGAGGCTTCGTCCGCAGCAAGCTCGAGCACCGGGCCATGCTCCCCAAGGACCTGTGGAACATCAAGGCCCTGCCTTGCGGCGGCGCCGACACCGCGATCTATAAGGAAAAGATCACTTACTATTGGGGCGTCGAACCCTACGAGCAGTACGGCTCCACCGAGGAAGGGGCGATTGCTACCCAGTCCTGGAACAAGAAATACATGACCTTCTTCCCGGACGCTGCCTTCTACGAGTTCATCCCGGAGGAAGAGTGGTATAAGTGGCACTGCAACCCGGCCTACCGCCCGCAGACGGTGCTCTTCAACGAGGTGCGCCCCGGAAAGAAATATGAGCTGGTGATCACAAACTTTTACGGCAAGCCGCTGCTGCGCTACCGCACCTACGACCTGATGGAATTCCCGGTTTTAAAGGACGAAGAGACCGGCGTCAAGCTTCCCCAGATGTCCTTTGCCGGACGTTCGAACGATTTCATCGACCTGGCCGGGTTCACCGGATTGATCGACGAGAAAATGGTTTGGAAGGCCATCTACAACACTGGCATCCCGTATAAAGAATGGGCCATGCGCAAAGAAAAAGAAGGCGGCGAGCCGATCCTGCGCCTTTACATGGAGCCGATCGGTTCGATCGATCAGGAGACCATCCGCAAGAAGGTGCATGAATCACTCAAGGGCTTGAATTCTTTCTATGCGGACTACGAAGCCATGATCGAAAAGCCCGCCCTGGAAGTAACCGTGCTTAACCCGGGCACGTTCCAGGCCTATATGCAGCAAAAACAGGCGGCTGGCGCAGATCTTGCACACCTAAAACCGCCTCACATGAATCCGACCGATGAGGTAATCTCTCTGTTATTGGACCTGGACAATCAGAGAAACTAGAGGCCGATTCCGCTAACAGGGGGAGGGTGCCGGGTCGAAATGTCTTGAGGGAGCATTTCGATCTGGCATCCCCCTGTTTTTTTTGAAAAAAGGAACATAATTAATAATAGAAAGCGTCGGCGCTAAAGCATCGGAATGATCACTTACGTAACGACAATTATCTCATTTGTCGCGTTGATTTATTACAGCGCTCTATTATTAATTATTGTCCGGCAAGATGTTCGTCGAAGGCTGAAGTTGTTTTTTGGCCTGTATCTCCTATCGATGATCATCTGGAGTTTCTCGGCTTTCATGATCTTTTCCGACCTGGGCCCGTTCGACACCCTGCTGTGGAACCGCGTCCTGGTGGTCGGCTCCATGGCCATGCCGCTGGCCTTTTTTGGCTTCGTCCAGAGCTTCCTGCTGCGCGAGCGCCGGGTATGGCTGATCCTCGGCATGCTCAGTTATATTGTCCTGCAGTACTTGAACGTCACCGGGCAGGTCATCACCAGCGCCAGCGTGGTGGATGGGATGCTGATCAACGAGTACGGCTATGGGGTCAACATGGCCGGCACGGCCTGGGTGTTCTTCATCGGATTTTCGGCGTATGACCTGATCAAAGAATACCGGCAGACCAAGGATTCGGCTTACCGCAATCGCATCCGCTACTTGATCCTGGTCATCCTGGTGATCTTTGCCGGCACGCTTACCAACCTGACCTTCCTGCGCTCTTATCCCGGCGACGTGGTCTTCAACATCGTCTCGGCCCTGTTGATCACCTTCGCCATCCTGCGCTACCACCTGCTGGATATCACTATCGTCATCCGTAAAGGCCTGCTGTATTCGATTCCCATATTTTTAATCGCCGCAAGCTATTATTTGGTCGTAATCCTGTCCCTGTCCATCTTTAAATCCAGCGCCGAATTCCCGTTCTTCCTATTCTCGCTGATTGTGGCGGTGGTTTCGGCCCTCATCGTGGAACCCCTGCGCAAGGCGACCCAATCCTGGATCGACCGCCTGTTCTTCCGCGAAAAATACGACGCCAGCATGATGATCCAGCGCGTCAGCCAGACCGCGGCTTATTTCCTCGACCTGCAGAAGCTGACCCAAATGATCCTGGCGGAGGTGACTTCCACCCTGCACATCAAAAAGGCGGCCTTTTTCATCCGCGGCCAGGAAAGCGGCGACCTGGTGTTAATGGCCTACAAAGGGCAGGACAAGGCCCCTAACCCGATGCTCGAAATTGACCATTCGGTGGTGAAGACGCTGTCCAAGCTCGACCGCACGCTCACCAAGAACGACCTGGATATTCTACCCCAGTTTCGGGCCCTGTGGAGCGGGGAACGTCAGAACCTGGAGGACATCGGGGTCGACCTGGTGATCCCGCTGAAGGTTAAAGGGGAGCTGGTCGGCATTTTCACCGCCGGCCCCAAGCTCTCCGGCGAGACGTACTCCGAGGACGACCAGTTGACCCTGACCACGCTGGTCAACCAGACGGCCATCGCCATTGAAAACGCCCGCCTGTATTCGGCCGAGCAGGCCCGCCGCGGCGAGCTGGACGTGCTGTACAACCTGTCGCGCCAGTTGGTCATTTCGGACGATGTAGATTCGGTGTTGGACCGGGTCATCAGCAACCTTATCAAGAGCGCCCACGTCACTTTCGCCCGTATCCTGCTACAGGTGGATCGCGGGCAGCTTTTCTGCAAAGCGGTCTACCCGATCCGCAAACTCGGAAACGAATTGGGGATGGGCCGGATCGAGCCCGGTATCACCCTGCCCTATTACCACGCCGCATTGAACCAGGGGAAAGCGGTGCTTATCAACAAGAATAACCCCTACCTCAACGACGATGCCCGCCGAGAGCTGATGTTTGACCTGGCCAACAACCTATGCATCTACCCCTTCAACGTAGGCGACCAGGTGGCCGGGCTGATCGTGCTGGGCGAGGCGCGCAAGGACAGCCGCGAACCCTTCAACGCGGATAAGTTGCGTCTGATCGGGGCCATTGCAGACCAGGCCGGCAGCGCCTTGCAGCGCGCCCTGATGCACGAACAGGTCGAAAATTCGTTTATCGAATCCGTTTTGGCCCTGGCCAACGCCATGGATGCCCGCGACACCTACACCGGGCACCACAGCCAGGATATTGCCGACCTGGCGGTGAGCATCTGCCGCGAGCTGGCTTGCAGCGACCAGACCATCCAGGCCGTGCGCTGGGCGGCTCTGCTGCACGACATCGGTAAAATCGGCGTCCCCGACAAGATCTTGCGCAAAGAAGGCCCGCTCGACGATGAGGAATGGATCACCATGAAGCGCCATCCCGAGATCGGCGCTCGCATCGTCGCCCCGGTCAAAAAGCTGGCCAATGTTGCCCCGATCATCAAAGCCCACCAGGAATGGTACAACGGCTCCGGGTATCCGGACGGCCTGCAGGGGGAGGAGATTCCATTCGGAGCGCGGGTCATTTCGATCGTGGACGCCTTCAGCGCCATGATCGACGAGCGCGTTTACCGAAAGAGTTTTACCCCGGCGGAGGCTATCGAAGAGCTCCAGCGCGGCAAAGGCACCCAGTTCGACCCGCTGCTGGTTGACGTTTTCATCCAGGTCTACACCACCACCTACGCCGCCCCTCCCCTCCCCAAATCCGACAGATAAAAAAATATCTACTATCTGGATAAA
>DBMK01000276.1 GCA_002298885.1 Anaerolineaceae bacterium UBA700 | reverse complement strand
GCAAAAATAAGGTGTCAGGTCTTAAATCGCGATAAAAAAATGGCTCTTACTGCTGCAGCGGGTGTCCCTCTGCGGCGTGCGCCGCTTCCAGGATCACTTCGCTCAGGGTGGGGTGAGCGTGCACGTTGCGGGCGATCTCGGCCGAGGTCAGCTCCATGCGCTGGGCCAGGGTCAGCTCGGGCAGCAGCTCGCACACCTCGGGCCCCACCAGGTGGCCGCCCAGGATCTCGCCGTACTTCTGGTCGACGATGAGCTTGCCGAAGCCCATGTAGTCGCCCATCCCCAGCGCCTTGCCGTTGGCGATGAAAGTGAACTTGCCAACCTTGATGTCGTGCCCCTGCTCCTTGGCCTGCGCCTCGGTCAGGCCGAACGAGGCCACCTGGGGGTAGGAATAGGTGGCGCGCGGCATCATGACGTAGTCCAGGGTGATCGTTTCGGCCCCGGCGATGTTCTCGGCGCACACCACTCCCTGGGTTTCGGCCACGTGCGCCAGCAGCAGCTTGCCGGTCACATCGCCGATGGACCAGATCCCCGGCACGTTGGTAGCCATGCGGTCGTCGATCTGGATGAAGCCGCGTTCGGTCAGCTTGACTCCCAGCTCTTCCAACCCCAGGTTCTTGGAGTTGGGCTTGAACCCGATGGCCATCAAGGCTTGCTCCGCCTCCAGCGTCTTTTCGCCGTCGGGCGCGGCAACCTTGACCTGTACCCCGTTTTCCACAGCCTGCACCGAGAGCACCTTGGTGTTGGTATAGAATTTGATGCCGCGCTTCTGGTAAGAGCGGGCCAGCTCGGCGCTGCATTCCTCATCTTCCAGCGGCAGCAGCCGGGGCAGCATTTCCACGATGGTCACCTGCGTGCCGTAGGCGTTCCAGATCGTGGCGAACTCAATCCCGATGGCTCCGGCCCCGATGATGACCACCGACTTGGGCAGCTTCTCCTGCAGGATGGCCTCGCGGTAGGTGACCACTTTTTCGCCGTCAATCGTCACGCCAGGGATCAAGGCGGTGGTCGAGCCGGTGGCAACGATGATGTTCTTCGTCTCAAGATCGGTGACCTTACCGTCTTTATCGGTCACCTGGACCCTGTCTTTTGCGGCGATGTGGGCCGTGCCCATGTACACGTCGATGTTGTTCTTGCGCATCAAGAAACCGACTCCCTTGACCAGGCGGTCGGAAACCTGGCGGCTGCGTTTAACGGCCGCGGCGTAATCCAGCACCAGGTTATCGAAGGAGAAGCCGAATTCTTTGCCCCGCTCGCGCAGGGTGTGGGCCACTTCGGCGTTCTTGAGCAACGCCTTGGAGGGAATGCAGCCGATGTTCAGGCACACGCCCCCCAGGAATTCTTTATCGATAATTGCTGTCTTCAGCCCCAGTTGGGCTGCCCGGATGGCACCCACGTAACCGCCCGGCCCGGCGCCGATCATTACAACGTCATAACTAGGCATATCCTCTCCTTTGCCATGCAAACCCATCCGCTAATTTCGCTAATGCTAGCGGATGAGCGCAAATGACCTATTTAATGAAATTATTTGCGTCTCTTTTTTTCTGTTAGCGAAATTCGCGGTTTCGCTTCTTGTCTTAAATTGTCCCTTAATCCCTTGAATTATACCCAATTTTCGAGCCCTTTCACGACCTCGGCCAGAAAGCTGTCGGCGCTGGCTCCGTCGAGGATGCGGTGGTCGAATGTCAGCGACAGGTAAACCATCGGGCGGATGGCGATGGCGTCATCGATCACCACCGGGCGTTTCTGGATGGCGCCGACGCCCAGGATGGCGGCGTTCGGCTCATTGATGATCGGCGTCGCCAGTAGCGACCCGCCAATGCCGTGGTTGGTAATGGTGAAGGTGCTGCCGCGCACTTCGTCCGGCTGGAGCTGGCGCAAGCGGGCGCGACCCGCCAGGTCGTAGACGCTGCGGGCGATCCCCAGCAAGGACAGTCCATCGGCGCCTTTGATGACCGGCACGATCAGTCCTTCATCGCCCAGCGACACCGCCAGGCCGATGTTGATCGCCCGGTGCAGCAGCAGCCCGGCGTCGCTCCATGACGAATTGACCAACGGGTGGTTTTTGAGCGCCGCCACACAGGCAGCTACGAAGTAGGCCGTGTAGGTCAGCCGCACGGCGTCGCCTTCCAGGGAAGCTTTGTTGGCGGCGTAATGCGCCGCAACCCGCTGCAGGTTGGCCTCCATCACCGTGGTGACCGGCGCGGTGGCGCGCTGGCTGGCGAGCATCCGTTCGGCGATCAACTTGCGGGTTAGGCCGTGCGGCTGCAGTGTGTCGCCTGGCAGCCCGGTTGAAGAGCCGTTTGTGGGTTCGGTTTTTAGGCCGGGGCGTGGCAGGGGTTGGGTGTGCTCCTGGCTGGCAGCTGGTTGAACTGCGTTTTGGGCCGGCACGGGCACGGGGAACAGCTCACCCGAAACGGGTATCTCCCAGGGCGCAGGCTCCTGGGCTGCGGGATGCGACTCCAGGTAAGCCAGCACGTCCTTTTTGGTGATGCGCCCACCCTCGCCGCTGCCCTTCACCTGGGCCAGGTCCACCTGGTTTTCCTGGGCAAGCCTGGCCACCACCGGCGAGATGAAGCCCAATTCGCCGCGCCGCCCGCTGGCCAAGCCGGCAACGGGCTGGGTTGCCGCCAGGCGCGGGATGGCCTGGGTCACGTCCTGTGAGGATTCTGCCGGCCCTACGGCAACGCTCTCCGCCGTTTCATCCGCACTGCCGATGACTGCCAGCAGCGTCCCGGCGTTGACCGTGGTGCCCTCGGGCACCAGCACCTTGAGCAGCGTCCCTCCGGCCGGGCTGGGGATCTCGGTATCCACCTTGTCCGTGTTGATCTCGACCAGCGCTTCCATTTCCTGAACGGTCTCGCCTTCCTTTTTCAGCCAGTGCGTCACCGTTCCTTCGACCACCGATTCGCCCAGCTTGGGCATAATTACATTCGTCGCCATAAATTCTCCTGTTTCCCTCTCCCCTTCCCTTCGCGAAGCACCCTGTAAGGGTCAGGGAAGGGGGGCGGGGGGTTAGGTCCTAATAACTGGCCAGATTGCGTATTGCCTCCGCAATTTTGTCGGGGTCGAGCATGAACCAATCCTGCAGCGGGTGGCTGAAGGGCACGGCGGGCACATCTGGTCCGCCCAGGCGCTTCACCGGCGCGTCCAGGTCGCTGAAAGCCCCGTCGGCGATGGTCGCGGCGATCTCGCCGCCATAGCCGCCGGTCAGGTTATCCTCGTGGACGATCAGGGCCTTGCCAGTCTTGCGCACCGATTCGAGGATCGTCTGCCTGTCGAGCGGGTACAGCGTGCGCAGGTCCACCACTTCGACCGAGATGCCTTCCTGGGCCACCGTTTCGGCAGCGGCGAGGGCGTAGTAATGCATCATCCCGTAGGCGAACACGCTCAGGTCGCTGCCCGAGCGCGAGACGTGAGCCGGTCCAATCGGAACGGTGTATTCGCCTTCTGGCACTTCACCTTTGATCAGCCGGTAGCCTTTCTTGGGCTCGAAGAACAGCACCGGGTTATTATCGCGCACCGCCGATTTCAAAAGACCCTTGGCATCGTACGGGTTAGATGGGATGACTACCTTCAGCCCCGGTACGTGGGTAAAAAAGGCCTCCACACTCTGCGAATGGTACAGGCCGCCGCCGATGCCCCCGCCGTACGGAGCGCGGATGACCATGGGCACGGTCCATTCGCCGTTCGAGCGGTAGCACATTTTGGCGGCCTCACTGACGATCTGGTTCACGGCCGGGTAGATGAAATCGGCAAACTGGATCTCGCAGATGGGCCGCAGGCCGTATAGGGCGGCGCCGATGCCCACCCCGGCAATGGACAGCTCGGCCAGGGGCGAATCGATTACCCGCTCCGATCCGTATTTCTCCATCAGGGCTGCGGTGGCCCGGAAAACGCCGCCGCGCGCCCCCACGTCCTCGCCGACGATGAACACCCGGTCGTCGCGGGCGAGCTCTTCGTCCATCGCCTGGCGGATGGCTTCGATCAGGGTGATTTCAGCCACGGCGCACCTCCTCGGCGTACACCGGGTAGCTGCCTTCCTCGACCGCCGGGAAGGGCGCCTTTTCGGCGTACTGCACCGCATCTTCGACCATTTCTTTGGCTCTGGCCTCCATTTCCTGCAATTCTTTATCCCCGATAATCCCTGATTTCTCCAGCGCAGCGCGCGCCATCAGGATGGGGTCGTGCTTCTTGTGCTCTTCAACCTCCTCGCGGCTGCGGTAGCTGCGGTCGTCGTCGTCTGACGAATGGGGCGTGATGCGGTACATGCGCGCCTCGATCAGGCTGGGGCCGTTCCCGGCCCGCGCCTCGCCGACGGCCTGGCTGACGGCCGAGTAGACGGCCAAAAAATCGGTACCGTCGACGGCAAACCCGGTCATGCCCAATCCGCAGGCCTTGTCTGCGGCGCTTTTCACGGCCATTTCCTTTTCCACCGGCTCGGAGATGGCGTACATGTTGTTTTCCACCATGAAAACCACCGGCAGGCGCTGCACTGCGGCCCAATTGGCGGCCTCGTACCATTCACCCTGGGCGGTGGAGCCCTCGCCGAGGGTGGTCAGCACCACCTTATCCTCCTTGCGCAGCTTGATTGCCAGGGCGATGCCGGCGGCATGCACGCATTGGGTGGCGACCGGGGCCGAGTGGCTGATCACGTTCGCCTTGCGGAAGGACCAATGGCTCGGCATCTGGCGCCCGCCCGAGGAAGGTTCCTCACGTTTGCCCATCAGGCCCAGCACGAACTGGCGCGGGCTGAAGCCCAGGGCTACCATCAAGGCCAGGTCGCGGTAATAGGGGGCCACCCAATCGTAGCCTTTGCGCAAAGCAAAGGCGGCCCCTACTTGGGCCGCCTCTTGTCCAATACCGGAAACATGAAAAGCGATCTTTCCCTGTCTATGCAGCGCCCAGGCCCGCTCGTCCAGGCGCCGGGACAGCAGCATCAACCAGAACATCTCGCGCTGTACCTCATCAGGAATTTCCATCCAAACCATCCTTCTGAATTGATGATAATTTGGCTAAATTTTATATAGTTTAACACTTTCGAGCTTCTGAGTCGAGGGTGAAGCTGAAATAAGAAAATCCAGTGCGATAAATGAGGTATTCTTATAGAAAAGCATAGTTCGATGAGTATAATTGACGGAAGAACTTTTTCTGGAGGTCTGGATGCCTGGGTTAACCGCATTGCCGCTGCTGCGCGCCGAACACCTGGTGAAGAAATTCGGTGAAAAAACCGCCGTCGACGACGTCAGTTTTGAGGTCTATGGGGGCGAGATTTTTGGTTTTTTGGGGCCGAATGGCGCCGGCAAAACGACTACCATCAAGATCCTCGTTGGCCTGCTCCAGCCATCCCAGGGCACGGCCGTGGTGGGCGGCTACGACGTGCTGTCCCACTCTATCCAGGCCAAGGCGGCTTCCGGCTACGTGCCCGATGAGCCGAACCTGTACGCCAAGCTTTCGGGGCGTGAACTGCTCAACTTCGTCGGCGACCTGTATGACCTCAGCCGGCCCCAGATCGCCCGCCGCTCGGAGGAGTTGTTGCACCTCTTTGGGCTGGACGACGCCGCCGACGAACTGGTCGAATCCTACAGCCACGGCATGCAGCAGAAAATGTCTCTGGCGGCGGCGCTCATCCACGACCCGAAAGTGCTGGTGCTCGACGAGCCGACGGTGGGCCTCGACCCGAAATCCGCCCGCCTGATCAAGGATATCCTGCGCCAGCTCGCCGACCGCGGCGCGGCCATCATGCTCTCCACCCACATCATGGAGATTGCCGAGCGCATGTGCGACCGCATTGGCATCATCAACCAGGGCAGGCTGATCGCCGCCGGCACGATGGACGACCTGCGCTCGCTGGGCAACGGGCAGACCGACCTGGAAGACATCTTCCTCCAGCTCACCGGAGGCACGGACGATGCCGAAATCGCCGAGGTGCTGAAATGAGCATCCTCTCTCGGCCAGCCGTGGCCGAGCGCAGGCCGTACAATCTGTGGCACTACGTCTACAAGCTACTGCGCCTGCGCCTGACCATCTTTTGGAGCGGCCTGCGCCGCGCCAGCACCCGGCGCAAGGTCACCATGGCCATCCTGGGCGTGGTGATCGTGGCCCTGGCCGTCTTCCTGTTCTGGATCAGCACGGTAGTTCTCAACCTGCTCCAATCGCCGCGGGTGGTGCAGTTGATCGACCTGCGCCAGGTCATCGCCAGCATGCCTTCCACCATGATCTCTTTGGCCTTCGTGCTTTTCTTGTTGAGCAATTTTGGCGTCCTGCTCCAGGTGCTCTACCTGGCCAACGACATGGATTTCCTGATTGCTGCCCCGCTGCCCATCCGGGCGGTCTTCCTGGCTAAATTATTCCAGGGACTGCTGCCCAATTTCGCCTTGATCAGCCTGTTTGCCCTGCCGTTGATGTTCGGGCTGGGCGTGATGCAGAATTACAACGTCCTGTATTACCCGCTGGTGGTGATCACCCTGGCTACCATCAGTCTGTTGGGCGCCGGGATTGCTTCGCTGCTGGTGATGGCCATCGTGCGCGTGGTGCCGGCCCGCCGAGTGGCCGAGATCCTGGGTTTCTTCGGCGCCATCATCTCGCTGTTATTTTCGCAGTCCGGACAACTGATTTCACGCTCCGGGCAGGTCAGCCGCGAGCTGAGCGGGGCCATCAGCCAGATCATCCAGGTCGACCAGCCCTGGTCGCCCCTGGCCTGGGCCGGGCGCGGCCTGGTGGCTCTGGGAGAGAACAACTTCCTGGTCGGCGTGCCGCTCATTTTGGTTTCGCTGGGCCTGGCGGGCGGGCTTTTCTGGGGCGCGCTGGCCCTGGCAGAGCGCCTGTATTTTTCGGGCTGGGCGCGCATGCAGGAGAGCCCGCGCAAGAAGAAAGCCCGGCAGCCGGTCGCGGCTGCCGCGGCGGCGCCGGTTGCAGCGCAGGCTGGGCGCGGCGCGTTCTCCTTCATCCCGGCCCCGGTGCGCGCCGTCGTCTCCAAGGATTGGAAGCTGCTGCGCAGGGACCTGCGCAACCTGTCGCAGTTGATTGCCCCGTTGATCCTGAGCGGCATCTACGCCGTATCCAGCATCCGCGGCTTCCGCAGCATCCGCGAGGTCCCCGGGGACGCCCTGGCCACCATTCTCAGCCATTCGATGGTCTTTCTGAGCCTCGGGCTGCCCATGTTCTTCGGCTGGACGTTCATCCTCAACCTGACCATCAACGCCTTCTCGCGCGAGGGCAAAAATTATTGGATGCTGAAGACCGCGCCGCTCACGCCGCTGCGCCTGATGCTGGCGAAATTCATCGCCAGCTACCTGCCGGCGGTGTTTTTCCAATGGGTTTTGTTCGGCCTGGTCCTTGCGCTCAACTGGCCCGGATTGCAGATCAGTCTGTACGCTTTCCTGGCGGCGGCGCTGTATATTGCCGGCCTGGTGGGCCTCAACCTGGCCTTTGGCGCGGCCGGGGCCAGGCTGGATTGGGAGGACCCGCGGCGCATGAACCGCGGTTCCACCGGCTGCCTGGGTTCGCTTGCCGGCCTGGCTTATGTGGTGTTCGCCTGGGGCCTGTTCTTCGTGCCACCGGCGCTCGTCGGCTATTTCCAGGGCCCGGATTGGCTTGGCCAGGGAATCGGCCTGGCGCTCGGCGGCGGATTCAGCCTGGCCTTTGCCTTCCTTGCCCCCCGTTTTGCCCTGCCTAAAGTCGAAAAAATTGGGATGCAATAACATGAGAAATTTTTTGTGCGGGCG
>DBMK01000202.1 GCA_002298885.1 Anaerolineaceae bacterium UBA700 | reverse complement strand
GTCCGCCAGTATACTGGCGGACGGCCAAAAAATCTCGATTATTAAAAAAGCTCTTACAGAACGAGTTGCCCGCAATGGGGTTCAATATTAGAATAGAAAAATTCCAGCAATGAGGAATTTTAAATGCAGGAGAAGCTTTCATGGCGCACGAAGCTAGCCTATGGGTTCGGCGATATAGGCTTCAGCCTGACCACGACCATTATCGGCGCCTACTTCGCCATTTTTCTAACGGACGTGGTCGGGATAGCGCCCGGCACGGTGGCGGTGGCCATTTTTATTGGGCGCACCTGGGATTACTTTAACGACCCGCTCATCGGCCATCTTTCGGACCGCACCCGCTCGCGTTGGGGCCGGCGCCGGCCTTTCCTGCTCTTCGGGGCGCTGCCTTTTGCCCTGGCCTTCACCTTGCTGTGGCTGCGCCCGGCCATCGAGAGCCAGGTGCTGCTGGCGGTGTATTATGCCGTGGCCTACGTGCTGTTCGATTCGGCGGCGACCTTCGTCTACATGCCCTTCTACGCCCTGACCCCCGAGCTGACCTCCAACTACGACGAGCGCACCGCCCTGACCACCTTCCGCATGTTCTTCTCGATCCTGGGCAGCCTGGTCGCCTTTACTGTGCCGCTGTTGATCGTGGGCTCCTTCACCCCCCAAAACGCCGGGCGGGTGCTGCTGATGGGGGCTATCTTCGCCGTGGCCAGCGCCGTCCCGCTGCTGGCGGTTTTCTTTGGGACGCGCGAGCGTAAAGAGTATTCGCAATTGGAACAGCCCCGGCTGCTCGAATCGCTCAAGGCGGCCGTCCACAACCGGCCCTTTGTTTTTGGCGTGGTCATCTTCCTGCTGACCTGGGTCTCGGTGGATATCTTGCAGACCTCCCTGCTGTATTTCATTAAGTATGTGGTGCGCCGCGAGGCCGAAAGCGACCTGATCATGGCGACCATTTTCGTTACCGCTATCTGCCTGCTGCCGTTTTGGGAATGGGCCTCGCGGCGCTGGAACAAACGCCTGGCTTACGCCGCTGGGATTGCCTTTTGGGCGGTGGTGCAGATTGGGCTGATCCTGCTGAACCCCGGCACGGACCTGGTTGTGATCATGATCCTGTGCATGCTGGCCGGGATCGGGGTCAGTGCGGCCCACGTACTGCCCTGGTCGATCATCCCGGACGCCATCGAGTGGGACGAATGGCAGACCGGCGAGCGGCACGAGGGCATGTTTTACAGCCTGGTCACGCTCTCGCAAAAGATCGCTTCCTCCATCGCCATCCCGCTCATCCTGCTGATGCTCCAGGTGACGGGCTACCAGCCCACGGTCGCCGAGCAGCCCGAGAGCGCCCTGCTGGGCATCCGCCTGGCCATCGGGCCCATCCCGGCGCTGCTCTTGTGCACCGGCATCGTGTTTGCCCTGCTCTATCCGCTCAGCCGGGAGAGCCACCGGCGCATCGTACGCGAGCTTGAAGCGCGGCGCGGGGCCATTAAAGGAGAGGAGGTGTGAGCGCCGGCGGCGACATTCGCGTGCTGCCGGTGCGGACGCACCGCGAGCGGCGGACTTTCCTGACCTTTCCGTGGCGCATCTATAAAAATGACCCGCTGTGGGTGCCGCCGCTGGTGCCGGACCTGGAAGAGCGCATCGACCCCCGCCGGGGAGTCTTCTTCAAGCGCGGCGCGGCCGAATTTTACATTGCCTGGCGCGGCGGGCAGCCGGTGGGCACGATCTGCGCCGCCGAGGACTGCCAGACCAATGCCGAAATGCACAGCCGCGAATGCATCTTCGGATTCTTCAACTTCGTCGAGGATTATGCAGTGATGGAAGCGCTGCTGGCGCAGGTGCGCCAGTGGGCCGCAAGGCGCGGGTTGGATTCGTTAGCCGGCCCGTTCAACCTCGATTATGAGGACAGCTACGGCATCCTGGTGGAAGGGCGCGACCGGCGCCCAACCCTGATGTGCGGGCATACCCCGCCCTATTACCTGGGCTTCGTCGAGCGTTACGGGTTCCAGCCGGCGCGCGGGGATAACCTGGCCTTTGCCCTGGACATCGCCCAGGACACGCCGCCGCTGCAGGACCTGCAGCGCATGGCCGCGCGGGTGCGCGCCAGGGGACGTTACACGATCCGGGCGGCTGACCTGGCCCACTGGGAAGAGGAGCTGGATCGCATCTGGGTTCTGCTCAACATCGCCCTGCGGCACCTGCCGGATTTCCGACCCTGGCCGCGCGAGGTGGTGTTCAGCAGCCTGGCCCCGTTCCGCAAGATTGCCGACCCCGAGCTGATCCTGTTTGCCGAGGACGGCGAGCGTACGGTGGGCTGGCTGCCCGGCCTGCCCGACCTGAACGAGGCGCTGGCCCACGCCGACGGCCTGCGCTACCCGTGGGATTACCTCAAGCTGGCCTGGTATGCCCGCAAACCGGCCCAATGCCTGACGGTTAAAAGCGTGCTGGTTCTGCCCGAATATTGGGGGCGCGGTGCGGCTATTCTGCTGTTCGACGAGATGATCCGCCGGGCTCGCGCCCGCGGTTACCGCTGGATCGACGCCTCGATCACCTCGGCCGACAACCCGCGCACTCCGCAGTTAGCCGACCGGTTTGGGGCCACGCTGTATAAACGCTACCGGGCTTACCGCATGAAAATTTAATTTCATGTGTGAAATACTACTTCGTTTAACCCCCTGGTATGATGGATTCTGGCCGGTCTTTCGCTAAACTAAGATTGAGCCTTCATCCTTACAATTCCTGGAGAATAGATGCGCGTTTCTGCCCTTTCCGCTGAAAAACCGGCCCCAACCAGCCTGGCGCTTCCAATGGCCTGGTTCATCATCCTGGCCGTTTCTATCCTGCCGGACATCCTGTTCGATACCCTGACTGGTTCCGTCCCGGCCTGGCTTTTCGGCGCCAAAATGATCCTTAACGCCGTCTTGCTGGCAGCCAGCCTGGCCTGGAACCCGATCAAATCCCTGCGCTCCTTCTTGCTCGTGCTGCTATCCCTTTCACTGCTCAACTGGGGCGCCGGCCGCGGTATGGAGGCCCTGGGATGGAATGCCCTGGCTGCCAGAGCCCAACCTTTCGCCCGGGACATGCTGCTGGTGCAGGGACCGCGCCTGCTGATTGCACTGCTGATATGCGCGCTGCTGTGGCTGCTGCTGCGCAAGTTCAGCCGCTTCTTCCTGGTGAAAGGCCGCCTGAGCGCCCTGGCAGCCCCCATCCCCTGGGTCATGAACCGCCCGACTTCATGGCGCATCCTCGGCCCCTTTTTCGCCGCGGCGCTCAGCGCGGGGCTGATCGTGTTCATGCTGGTCTTCGGCCGCCCGCCTTCGGGAGAGCTTTTGCTTAAAGCACTGCCGCTTCTGCCGTTGGTGCTGCTCTTTGCAGCCACGAACGCCTTTGGCGAGGAACTCACCTACCGTGCTTCGCTCCTGTCGACACTGGAAGGTGCGGTGGGGCCGCGCCAGGCGCTGTTCATCACCGCGGCATTTTTTGGTATCCTGCATTTTTACGGTGTGCCGTATGGCGTGCTGGGGGTGGTCATGTCGGCCTTCGTGGGCTGGGTGATGGGCAAGGCCATGCTGGAGACGCGCGGCTTCTTCTGGTCGTGGCTCATCCACTGGTGCATGGATATTTCGGTCTTTATTTTCATTGCCATGGGATCAATTACACCCGGAGGATAGACCAATTACCATGGACTTTTTTTGGGGTTGTTTCGAGCTGC
>DBMK01000002.1 GCA_002298885.1 Anaerolineaceae bacterium UBA700 | reverse complement strand
TTCTCAGTGTCCTCCGTGTCTCCGTGGTGGGAAAAAGTTTTTTTATATCATTGCCTCTGTTTTTAATTCTATATCCAATGTCTGAAACCTTAATCGAATCTTGACAATTTTTTATAAAAATGGGTCACGATTGGCATTATAATGTTTATAAATAAGACTATATCGACACTTTTTATCGACAACTACGTTATTGTTAATTGAGGCCTTATTTCATTAATGGTTAACCAAACGACGTATACCGTTCCAGGCAGCCTCATTGCCAGCGCGCAGCACGGGAACCCGGAAGCGACCGGGACGCTGTATAACCGCTATCACCAGAGCATTTATCGTTACCTCTATTACCGCACCGGCAACGCGCAGATCGCTGAAGATCTGACCTCGGACGTCTTTCTGAAAATGGTGCAGGCCCTGCCCCGCTACCATTACGACACAATCTCTTTCCCGGCCTGGCTGTTCCAGATTGCGCGCAACCTGGCGATCGATCATTACCGGCGCAACAACTCCCACCCGATCACGACTTTGGCGGAGGACCAGGATAGCCCGGAGCCCGACCTGGAAAGCACAATCGATTTCCACCTGACCTGTAGAGGATTGGCCGATGCGCTGGCCCGGCTGGATGAAAACCAGCGGGACGTGATTCTGCTGCGCTTCATAGAAGGGATGCCGATTGCCGAGACGGCCGGCGTGCTGCACAAGAGCGAGGATGCAGTCAAGGCCTTGCAGCGACGCGGGCTGACTGCGCTGCGCTTCATGCTGAACCTCTTCGAGGAAAACCATGCCTGACCTGGATGAACTCCTGCAGGATAAGCTCAGCCAAGTGGAGGAGGGAGCTCCGGTCGAGCAGGTGATTGCCAGCCTGCCGCCCGATGGCCGCGAGCTGGCCGTGTTGATCGAGCTGGCGGCGGCGGCGCGCAATGCGCCGGTGCCGCAGATGAGCCACGAGGCAGCCCTTCTCCAATCCCAGCGGCTGGCGGCGGCGCTCCGCGAGCAGGCGCGACAGCCACTGAGCCCGGCCTGGCCAGGTGGATTGGCCGGCCTGGCCGACCGGCTGAAGGCGAGGAGATGGCTGCTGGCGGGTGGGCTGGCCGTGCTGCTGGTGATTGCGGCGGCCGCAGCGCTGCTGCTGACCGGACCGGCGGCGGCGCAATCGGCGCAGTTGACCGACGTCAAGGGCATCGTCCAGGTTGCCTCGTCCTCGGTGAGCAGCGACTGGCGCTTTGTCACGGGGGGGCAGCAGGTTCGGGAAGGCCAGCGCATTCGCACGTTTGCCGGTTCGAGCGTCACCCTGGCATTCTTCGAGGGCAGCCGCACGGCGATTGGGGCGGACGCCGACCTGGTGCTTACCCGGTTGAGCGGGGGCTGGGGCAACGCGCTGCGGGTCATGCTTTCGCAAATGGCGGGGCAAACGACCAGCGACGTGGTGCCGCTAAGCGGGAACGGCAGCTTTTTCGTGGTGGATACACCCTCCGGGCAGGCCAGCGTGAGCGGCACGCGCTTCAACGTGGAGGTCAGGCCGGACGGGCAGGCTCTATTTGCCGTCGATCGTGGCAAGGTACAGGTGAAAACGGCCAAGTCCGACCTGTATTTGACCCCAGGTCAGGCGGTTGCGGTGCTCCCCGGTGATGGGATCGAGCCGCCCGGATACCAGTTTACGCTCAACGGCAGCATCGACAATATTGAGGGCGACGATTGGACGATTGCCGGTGTGAAAGTGAGCGTAACCGCCCAGACTGAAGTCCTGGGCGACTACAAAACCAGTAAAATAGCCCTGGTGCAGGGACGGATCCAGCCGGACGGCAGTTGGATTGCCGACAGCATACAGCCTTCGCAGGATGCGGGCGAGACGTGCGTCTTTGTGGGCCCGCTTGAAGCTATGGGCGGTGTGCCCGGGGATTGGAAGGTTGGCGGGATCGCGCTGAAAGTGGGCGAGATGACTCGCCTGGGCAGCAGCCTCAAGCCCGGCCTGCCGGTGCGGGTGAGCTTCATGGTGCTGCCGGACGGCGCCTGGGCGGCGGATTCTATCCGGGGGCTGGACGAGCCGGAACTGGCTACCCCCACCGCCAGCCCGACGGACACCCCCACCGGTTCCTCCACAGCCGCGGATACCCAGACGGTCACGCCTTCGCCGAGCGGCAGCCCCAGCGCAACCCCCGAAGCCAGCCCAACGGCCACGGTCACTCCGACCCCCACCGGCACCCTGAGCCGCACGCCGAAGGGGACCTCGACGGCGAGTCCGAGCGGCACCCCCCGGCCCAGCGCCACCTCCCAGCCTGGGGCGACCGCCGCCCCAACCCTGGGGGCAACGTCGCTGCCTATCGTAACCCCCACCGGTCGGGCGAGCGCCACGCCGCGGCCGAGCGCCACCGCCAGAAACACGCCCCGGCCCACCCAGGCAAGCACGCGCACGCCTGCTCCAACGGACGAGGACACGAACCCGTGCACCAACCCCTCCCGGCAGGTTCCCGAGGGACTGCGGCTGGCCAGGCGCTACGGGGTGCCTTATGCCGAGATTATGTCCTGGTTCTGCAAGGGATTCGGCTTCGGCGAGATTGACCTGGCGTATTTCCTCAGCCGGGCGAGCGGCCTGCCGGTGCAGGACGTCTTTGCCTTGCGCAGCTCGGGGATGAGTTGGCTGGAGATTATCAAAATGCTGGTCAAGCCAACCCCCACCCCGGCGCCTACGCCGGGTGGCGGGGGCGGCCCGCCATAGCCGAGGGCCAAAAGATAGATTGGGGTTGTTTCAGGCTGCAAAGCAGACCGAAACAACCCCAATCTATTTTATTAAGGGTAGACTCTTTTTGGCAGAGGATGCGTTTAATTAAGTGACACTGCAATTCATGGAAGGCCAATGACATTCGATGGAGCAGCCAACGTGGTTGCCCGCGCACAGCGTGGTAACCCGGAAGCGGCCGGAGAGCTGTACACACGCTTCCACCAAAATATTTATCGTTTTCTTTATTACCGCATCGGCGACCCGCAGACCGCCGAGGATTTAACGTCGGAAGTTTTCTTGAAGATGGTGCGAGCCTTACCAACTTATCGCCTGGATGGCACGCCTTTCGAGGCCTGGCTGTTCCAGATCGCCCGCAATGCGGCGATCGACCACTTCCGGCGCAGCAGTGCACACCCGATGGCCTACCTGGACGAGGACTTGAATAGCCTGGAGCCAGACCTGGACAGCACGGTGGAATTCAACCTGACCTGTGAGGGCCTGGCGGAGGCGCTGGGAAGCCTGAACGAGAACCAGCGGGACGTGCTGTTGCTGCGCTTTGTCGAAGGCATGCCAATCTCGGCGACGGGCAGCGTGCTGCACAAGACCGACGACGCCGTCAAGGCTCTGCAAAGTAAGGGGCTGGCGTCGCTGCGCAAGAAGTTGATTAAAAGCGAGGAACATCATGATTGATCTTGAAAAAACCCTGCAGGAAAAGATCGACGAACTGGAGAGCGGAAGGAACGTTGAGCAGGTTGTTGCCAGCCTGCCGGACGAGGCGCAAAAACTGATCCCGCTGATCAAGCTGGCGGCGGCGATGCGCAAGGCTCCCTCTCCGACAATGAGCCACGAGGCGGCTTACGAGCAGCACAACCAGGTGGTGGCCGCCGGCCGTTCGCGTGGGCTGTGGACCGGAAAGCTATCCTGGCTGGCCGACCTGGCCGGCTCTCCGACCGGGAAGAGGGTACTGGCGGCAGGCGGACTGGCCCTGCTGCTGGTGATCGTCCTTGGCGCCACCTTGCTGTTGGCGGGACCGGCGGCGGCCCATTCAGCCCGGTTGGAAGGCGTCAGCGGGCTGGTTGAAGTGGCTTCGTCCGCCAAGGGCAACGATTGGCATTTCGTCGCCTCAGGCGAGCAGGTGAGCCAGGGCGAGCGCATCCGCACGTACGCCGGGTCGAGCGCGGCATTGGTGTTCTTTGAGGGCAGCCGCACCGCCATCGGCGAGGATGCCGATCTGATTTTGACCAAGCTCAACGGCGGCTGGGGCAACTCGCTGCAGGTGCAGTTGAGCCAGTCTTCGGGCGATACGGTGAACGACGTGGTGCCCTTGAGCGGCAGCGGAAGCTTCTTCCTGGTGGATACGCCGGCCGGCGAGGCCAGCGTACACGGCACCAGTTTTAACGTGGACGTCAACCCTGAAGGGCAGGCCCTGTTTGCGGTGACGC
This sequence comes from Anaerolineaceae bacterium UBA700, assembly GCA_002298885.1. The sequence continues at coordinate 3,598 of DBMK01000002.1, read as the reverse complement.
ACGGCAAGGTGCAGGTGAAGACGGCCAAGAACCAGGTCTTCCTGGATTCCGGCCAGGCGGTTGCCGTGCTGCCGGACGACGGGCTCGACCAGCCGGGATACCAGTTCAGCCTGACCGGGACGGTTGAGGATAATTCAACCGCCGTGTGGACGGTTGCAGGTGTGAAGATCACCACTACCGCCCAGACCGAAATCCTGGGCACGTTCAAGCCGGGCGACACGGCCTTCGTCAAAGGGCGCATCCTGCCAGATGGCACCTGGGTTGCGGACAAAATCCAGCCGGCCGGCGACGAGCACGAAAAATCCAGCTTTACGGGAGTAATCGAAAGCAAGGGCGGCGTGCCGGGCGACTGGAAGATCGGCGGGATCACCGTGAAGGTGAACGACGAGACCGATCTGTCCAAGAACCTGGAGGTTGGCACGGCGGTTAAGGTGACCTTCGTGATCCTGCCAAACGACGGCGGCTGGCTGGCGACCGAGATCGAGGCGCTGGAAGAGGAAGGCAAGAAACCCACCGCCACTCCAACGGTAACCAACACGAGCTCCTCGACGGCTACGTTCACGGCGACGGCCACCAGCACGGTTACGCCCACCGCCACCGAGACGACGACCGGAACCCCGGCCACCCCGACCGAGACCGCCACGGCTACCCTGACCGGCACGCCGGGGACGGCCACCCCGACCCCCACCGCCACGAGCACCCTGACCCCCACGGCGACGGTGATCCCGAAGAACAATTCCAGCCGGTGTGACAACCGCACCAAGCAGCAGCCGGAAGGCCTAAGGCTGGCGCAGCGCTACGGCGTGACCTACGACGAGATCATCATGTGGTTCTGCAAGGGCTTCGGCTTCGGCGAGATCGACCTGGCCTACGGCCTGAGCCAGACCACCGGCGTACCCGTCAGCGACATCTTCTCAATGCGCAGCTCCGGGTTGGGCTGGGGCCAGATCCGCAAGCAGTTAGTGCCGGTGATCACGCCGGTGCCAGGCGGAAACGGCAATGGAAACGGGAACGGAAACGGGAACGGGAATGGGCATGGGAAGAAGCCGTAAGGATTTTAGATTGAGAGGAATGAAGGCCGGCGCGAATATTTTCGATTTCTGATTTTCCATTTTCGATTTGAAGAGCGCCGGCCGGAGACTTCCGAAGTTTTAAAAACTTCGGAAGTCTTTTTCTTAAATAATCGGGAGTAGAAAACAGATTGGGCAAGTACTATAATGATTATGTGGTTCCATGTTGACCTGTGCGATTGGCAGGCTGGGCCGGGAATTGTGGGGAGGAGCAACATGTCAAACAAGACCATCGGATTGATTTTGATTGTCGCCGGAGTACTGGCGATCGTGCTGGTGCTGATTGCGCCTTCGATCGGGCTGGCCAGCCCGGAGGGGTTCGGCATCAAGCGCACCCTGCTGACCGCGGCAGGGGTGATTGCGATTGGGGCAGGGGCGTATTTGAATTTTGTGAGGGCGAGAAAGTAATTTTAGATTTTCGATTTTAGATTTGAATTCACGAGTTCTATTTCGTGCAATTGATCTTTAATTTTGGGAATAAAGAGGGGGCGGGAATTTTCGATTCTATGAAGGATTTGAGTATGAACTGGAGGTAGAGGTGGGGATGGGGAGGAAGCGTTGTATAATGATCGAAGGGAGGAGATACAATGGCAAACCTGGATAAAATCTTAAATGCTTTGGTGCAAAGTCCGCTTTGTGATGATTGTCTTGCTGAAGTGGCTGTTGTAAAACGGCGCCAACAAGTAAATATCATTTGCCATAAAGCAGAGGATAAAGGATTTCTAAAAAGGGGAAGGACAAGTTGTTCCAGATGTAAGAAAATAAAAATTGTTAATATCCTACTGAGACAAGGAGAGCTTAGGCCAATTAAATTGCCAGAACAACATTCTACTATTCCGAAACGAAACCTTCCGCGGCATAAGGTAGAGGAGATTCTTAGAAAAGACGACAGACCTTGGTATTGGGAAGGAAACGTGCAGGCCAGTATTGCAAAATACCTTGTTTCCAATGGGTATCAAATCGAACAATCTGCAAATACTGAAATAAGAGAAGCAGGGGTAGATCTCATTGCAAAATCACCAACCGGGACAAGGTTGCTGGTTACCGTCAAGGGGCGCCCAGAAGCCCATCCAAATCCGCAGGGACGACATTGGTTCGCAGAGGGTATTTTCGATCTCGTACGGTATCGCCAGGATAAACCGAAATCCATTTTGGTATTTGGGCTTCCAGATGGATTTGTAACTTACCTCAAATTAGCCAAACGAGTTGTATGGCTTATTGAGAATCTCCCGTTCCAATTCTTTTGGGTGGGTAAGGATGGGAATGTAAAGGTAGAGTAAAAGCAGAGTAAAAGCAGGGGCAATTGATGTATCTCTATGATCTAAAAAAGGCCTTCGTTTGGTTACGACTCGTTATAGTTCTAAGGTGGGGTTTTCTAAATGCAAAATAATTTTTGGCTCTGAAAGGCCATTGTCAATTTAGGCAACTCAATCGTCATAAAAGAAAGGATTCAATTATGCCTCGCAGTACTCCATTCAGTAGCCTAATTACACAGATTGCTAGAGACCAAGCCCGAAGGGAAAGAGAACAAGTAAAAGTGGCGCGTCACAAGTAAGATTGCATTAGGATTCTCATAACAAACGTTTTGTTTACACTGTTTGAAGGACAAATGAAAAAGCTTGTTTTGATCGCTCTCTTTTTTCTTGTAGCATGTTCATCTCAACCCAATGAAGCAGATATACAAACCGCTATAGCAAAAACGCAAGGGGTCCAGGCATATCAAATTTCGACACCTGTCCAATCGCTGTATACTTCAAATCCATCGCCTACAAATACCCCAGCGTGTATTTCATGGGATGCAATATCCTTAAAAGATGTGGGTAAAAGTGTTTGCATCAAGGGAAATGTTTATTATTCCTACATCGATAAAGGTATGTTTTACATAACGTTTGATCCCAGTCCGACAAGTTTGTTCTTGTTTTCAAACAGGAAATATACTCCCCTCAAAATGGGCACGTGCATTATAAAAGGTGGGAAAATAATTCAGGTAGGTCGTGCTCCTGCAATAAATATGGATAACAGCCAGCTACCGTTTTGGTCTCAATGTTCCGAATAATAAATCAATTTTTCGAATTTTGATTTTCACAACTGATATTCTTAGGAAATACATTGAAAACTGTAACCCGTGAAAGGAAAATATTGATTAATCCGGTAAAAATTTCCGAAGGCTTGTCCCTGGGTTGGTCAAATGACCGATGAATTTAGGCATCTCAACCGCCGTTCTATTCGTTTAAAAGGTTATGATTACAGCCAGGCAGGGGCTTATTTTGTGAGCCTGGTTTCGTTTGAGCGCGAATGTATCTTGGGGGAGGTGAGGGACCGAGAGGTGGTCCTGTCCGCTATTGGCGTATTGGTGGCGGCGTTGTGGCAGGCGATCCCTGTAAATTTCGCGGTTAGTTTAGGGGATTGGTCGTTGTTGTCGAACCATCTGCATGGGATCATTATTTTACAGCCAGGCGTAATGGGAATCGCCGGCAGCGATCCGGGTATTCAGGGCACATCCGGGGGTAGGGGCGAAGCATCCGGAA
>DBMK01000069.1 GCA_002298885.1 Anaerolineaceae bacterium UBA700 | reverse complement strand
AGGGCAGGTGTGTGGTGAAATTACAGCCTGTTTACAAACCGGCGCATGCGCTCCAGGGCCACCTCGATCTTCTCGTAGGCCGTGGCGTAGGAGCAGCGCACGAAGCCCTCGCCGCCCTTGCCGAACGAATTGCCCGGCACGGCCGCCACGTGCTCCTCATTCAAGAGGCGCATCGAAAAAGTCTCGTCGTCCAGCCCGGTCACGCTGATCTTGGGGAAGGCGTAGAAAGCTCCCTTGGGCTCGAACGTCGGCAGGCCGATCTGGTTGAGCCCGCCCACGATCAGCTTGCGGCGCCGGTCGTACTCCTCCACCATTTCCCGGACGTACTCTTCGCCCAACTGCAGCGCAGCCAGCGCTCCCACCTGCGCCGTGGTCGGCGCGCACATCACCGCGTACTGGTGGATGCGCAGCAGCCCCTTCATCAGCTCGGTTGGCCCGGCCACGAAGCCGATGCGCCAGCCGGTCATGGCGTAATCCTTTGAGAAGCCGCCCAGGAACAGCGTGCGCTGGCGCATGCCCGGCAGCGAGGCGAAGCACACGTGCCGCACCCCGTAGACCAGCCGGTCGTAAATCTCGTCCGAAATCACGATCAGGTCGTGCTCTTCGGCCAGTTGGGCGATCTTGAGCAGGTTCTCACGGGTGGCAACTGCCCCGGTGGGGTTGTTGGGGAAACCCAGCAGGATGGCCCGCGTGCGCGGGGTGATGGCGGCGGCGATCTCCTGCGGGTCGACGTCGAAATTGTTCTCCATCTTGCACGGGATTTCCACCGCTACGCCGCCGGCGAGCTGGGCCATGGCCTGGTAGGAGACGAAACACGGGGTGGGGATGATCATCTCGTCGCCCGGGTTGAGCAGGGCCGTGGCCGCCAGGTACAGCGCCTCCGAGCCGCCGACGGTGATGATCACCTCGTTGGCCGGGTCGTAGCTCACCCCGTAGTGCATCTCCAGGTGGGCGGCCAGGGCCTTGCGCAGCTCCAGGATGCCGCTGTTGGAGGTGTAATGCGTCTCGCCGCGCTGCAGGCTCTTGATGCCAGCCTCCAGGATGGGCGGCGGGGTGGTGAAATCCGGCTCGCCGATGCCCAGCGAAATGACGTCTTTCATGGTGGCGGCAATATCGAAGAACTTGCGTATCCCCGAGGGTTTTAGCTCGGTAACCCGCTGTGAAAGGTAGCTGTCCCGCATGGAGTCTCCTAAGTTAGAGTGATTTTCCAATCATCTTCGTTTTCATTATAAGCCAGCTCGAATGTCCGCCCATCTTCAACCTTCACCGCAAAGCAGCGCCCGTCCGGGATGCGCCACTGGGCCAGGATGGCCGTGATCACCAGGCGCACACCCTCCCAGCACAGGGCAATTGGCCGTTCGGCATAGGTTGCGCTGGAATGGCATTCCACGATGCGCTCGCCGCGCCGGTGCTGCGGCAAGTCGAAAGGGGTCAGCTCATCGCCCACGATTGGTCCCCCAAATTGAGCCGGGCCGCCTGCCCCTGGATCTGCACGTTGCGCCCCAGGAGCGAGTTTTCGAGGATGATGGACTGCACGTTGGCGCCCTCGTCCAGGATCGAATTGCGCACCACCACCTGCTTCAGGTCGCACTCATCCCCCAGTGAAACATACGGGCCGATGACCGAGTTTTCCACCCGCGCGTTGGGATGGACGAACACCGGCGGGATGATGGCCACCCCCTCGCGGGCAGCCTGGGCGCTGTTATCGTGCCCGTGCTCCAGCAGGTAGCGGTTGGTTTCGAGCAGCGTCTCCGGCAGGCCGGCGTCCAGCCACACGTTCACCGGGTTGGGCTTCATCTTCGCCCCGCCGTCCAGCATGATGTTGACTGCGTCGGCCAGGAAATATTCGCCCTTGATGGTAGTGCCGCGCTTCATCTGCTCCTCGATGGCCGCCATCAGCTTTTCCGCCTTGCGGAAGTAGTAGAAACCCACCACGACGAGGTTATTGGCCATGTCCGGGGGCTTTTCGATCAGCCGGGTGACCCAGCCGCGTTTGTTGACCACCACCACGCCGAAGCGGCGCGGGTCGGGCACCGGCTTGACCCAGGCCATGCCGTCGATGTCGATCTTATCCAGGATGGAAAGGTCGGTCTCGACCAGCGTGTCCGAGAAGGCCATCAGCATCGGCCCGTGCAGGTATTCGCGGCACAGGTATAAAGCGTCGGACTGGCCGCGCATTTGCTCCTGCACCACGTAGTTGACCTTCTTGTCGGCGTGGTAACAGCGCATGTGCTCTTCCACCTGCGCCCGCTGGTTGGGCCCGACGATAAAAATGTATTCGGCGTTCTGTGGATTGGAAAGGGTGTTGAACTGGTCGAGCACGTAATCCAGGACGGTCTTGCCGGCCAGGGCAATCAACGGCTTGGGCTTGCTCCAGGTTTGAGGGCGCATCCGGGTGCCCAGGCCCGCCATAGGGATGGCGATTTTGAGGGTTTCCGCCATGAATAAGCCTCCCAGGGTTTAAAAGGTAAATCTATTGTATCAGATGTGGCGTAAATGGATTTTTGATTTTTTGGGCTGCCCTTACATCTTTTCTTGAAATTGCATATTGCCCACTCGTAGGTCGGGCCTCCCGGCCCGACAACATCGCTCGACCGGATAAAAAATGTCGGGCGGGGATCGCGAAGCATTCCCGTGGAACGCCCGACCTATGCTTAATTCTTTTTCTCAGTACCACAAAAATTGGCTCGCGTTTTGGTGGGTTTCGCTTATTATTTGGATGATCGATGCATCGAAAAGAATCGCTCAACCCACCCTACGACTATTTCTGATAGGGCGCGTTCGCCTTTGAACGCACCTTACGAATTATTTTTTACCAAAGAAGTAATTATTAAAACTATCCCCAATCCTTCAAAAACCAAAGTAATAATAATCCCATTTATAATTGCATACGTCCCACGAAAAGGCTTAAGTATGGAGAATCCAGGCGCCTCTCTTCGTACGAGTTGAATCATTCCACACAACCCGAAGATAATTGAAGCTATGCCTCCCCCGATATCTCTGTAAATATCAGGGAAGGAATCGCCGAATAAAATGTGAAGAATCGAAAACCACAGAATTGCAAAGACAATACTAATAATTATAGGAATTGCCATTGCAATAAAAATGTTTACTGTCATCAGGAAATGAATAATTTTTCTCATGTTTTTTCCCAAACAATTGGGATTAAAGACTTATCTGGAAACTCGACCACGGCAAATCGGCTGCTTCACCGTTTAAAATGGGACTGGGGGTTATCAATGATGACGGTAAAGAAGAATGGTCCCCCGGAAATCCTTGACCGGCGATACTCTGGCATGGATTCATTGTATATCAAATTAAAATTGGTGCGTTCAGAAGCGAACGCACCCTACAACTTATGATTGCGAATTGCCCACTCGTAGGTCGGGCCTCCCGGCCCGACAACATTGCTCGACCGGATAAAAAATGTCGGGCGAGGACGCCCGATCTACGCTATAAAACCGGCTTTTGCAAATGGTAATCCGTAACCTGCTGGTAAGCGTGGGCCAAACGGAAAAGCACATCCTCGCGGAAATGCGGGCCCATGAGCTGCATGCCGATGGGCAGGCCGTGGGCGTCGAAGCCCACCGGGAAGGCCAGGCCCGGCACGCCGGCCAGGTTGGCCGGCAGGGTGAATACGTCCTCCAGGTACATGGCCAGGGGATCGTCTGTGTGCTGGTTGATGGGGAAGGCCGTGGTGGGGGCCACCGGCGCGGCGATAGCGTCGACCGTCTCGAAGGCCTGCTCGAAATCGCGCTTGATCAGCGTGCGCACCTTCTGCGCCTGGCCGTAATAGGCGTCGTAATAGCCCGCCGAGAGGGCGTATGTGCCGAGCATGATGCGCCGTTTGACCTCCGGGCCGAATCCCGCCCCGCGGGTCTGCTTGAACATATCCAGCATGGCTTCGGCAGGTTGGCGCACGCCGAAGCGCACCCCGTCGTAGCGGGCCAGGTTGGCCGAGGCCTCGGCCGGCGCTACCAGGTAGTACACCGGCAGGGCGTACTCGGTGTGCGGCAGGCTCACCGGCAGCACCTCGGCGCCCAGGGCATGCAGGGCGTCGATGGCCTTGCGCACCGCAGCCTCGACCTCGGGCTGGATGCCCTCGATGAAATATTCCTGCGGCACGCCGATGCGCATCCCGCCCAGCTCTGCCCGCCCATCCAGGGCAATCTGCGGTACCGGCACGTCCAACGAGGTGGCGTCGCGCCGGTCGTGCCCGGCGATCAGGTTGAAGAAAGGCGCCAGGTCGGCCACGCTGCGGGCGAAGGCGCCCACCGAATCCAGCGAGGAGCCGTACGCCACCAGGCCGTAGCGCGAGACGCGCCCGTAGGTGGGCTTGAGCCCGGTGACCCCGCAATAGGAGGCCGGCTGGCGCACGCTGCC
>DBMK01000125.1 GCA_002298885.1 Anaerolineaceae bacterium UBA700 | reverse complement strand
CGATAAAACCGATTATTTTAAAGAAAGCGCGTCCTTCAATGGCTTGCCGTTGAGGGTGATGGCAACCGAGGTCACGGTGGGGAACTGCAGGGCGGTTTGGGTGAGTTGGGCCTCGACGCGGGGGTTATCGCATTCTCCCCCCAGCTTCAGCGTCCCCGAGAGGTCGACGGCGGCCACGCCGTCCTGGATGGCGACCTTCTCCAGGCGCAGGTCGGACTGGTAGAGGGAATTGTACAGCCCGGATTGGCCGTAATATTGATCTTTGAGCGCCAGAAGGCGCTCGAGGGCCGCCCGCAGCAGTCCCTGGGTGTAGGGGATCTGCACCTGCACCGGAACGGCGCTGTCGCCGCAGCCGGTTTTGGCGCCGGATTGGCCGTTATCGTCCACAGCGATCAGCACGATCTCGACCATCAGGTCGGCCTGGGTGGCCTGCACTCCGCCGGCGCCTGCAGTGGCAGTTGGTGCCGGGGCGGGATCGGTGGCGGTCGGCGGTTGGGCGGTGGGGCCGGCCGGCGGGTCGGCGCGGGTTGGGGCTGGGGCTGTGCTCGTCGGTGTGCCGGAAATCGGGTCTACTCTGAGCGTCAGCGTGCCGCAGCCTGCCAGCAGCAGCACGGCCAGGATTGAGATCAATCGGATCGGTTTCATGGGTCCCTCCGCTTCAAACCGGATATGACACCATTATAGGTACCTCTTGTCACAAGAACGTTACCTGGGTGTAACCATCCTGTGACAACTCACAGACACGATGGGGCTGTCCACTTCTTATTGGACAGCCTCATCGTGTATCTATTTCTCGACGTTTTGCACGGAGGGCATGAAAAAGCCGGCCAGGCCGAGCAGCACGCCCAGCGCGCAGGTGAAGATGAACATCAGCCCCATCCCGGCGCCCGGCCCCGTGCCCACCAGCCAGCCGAAGGTCCCCGCCAGGCTGCCGCCCTGCGCCATAGCCGGCTCGAATACCTGGTCCGCCAGGTAGCCGCTGGCCAGGTAACCCAGGGGCATGCTGGCCACCTGGATCATGTTCTTGGCCGAGAACACCCGCCCCTGCATCTCCACCGGCACGCGCACCTGCCAGATGGCCTCGTAGCAGCTCACGATGAACGGGATGAAAATGGCCGAGAAAAAGGCCGCTACGATCCACATCGGCAGCGAGCGCCCGGCGGCAAACAACAGGTCGCCCAGCAGGAACGACCCGATGGTAGCAGCCAGGAAGCCGTTGACGCGCTTCTTTGGCCCGCCCCACAGACTCAGCAGCACGCCGCCAACCACCCCGCCCACCCCCAGCACGGACTGCACCGCCCCCAGGGCGGTCTCGCTCCCGCCGCTGCGCGCCAGGATCATCGCCGGCAGCACGCCGAAATAGGTCAGGGCTGCGAACAGGTTGATGATCGTAAAGATCAACAGCAGGTTCATCAGGCCGGGATGCCGCCGGATGTAGCGCACGCCGAACCCCATTTCCTGCCAAATGCGGCTGTCGAAGATAAAGCGTTCTTCGCGCTGCGCCAGGCGCGGGATGCTGGCAATCACAATAACGATGCAGGCCGCCACGCAGGTAGAGATATCGATCAGCATGATCCCCCCGGCGCCGATCACCACGTATAAGAACCCGCCCAGCATCGGCGCAAAGATCTTCGAGCCGTCGCTGGCCACCGAAAGCATGCTGTTGGCGCGCACCAGTTGATTCTCTGGCACCAGCAGCCTGACCGTGGAGCTGAACGCCGGTTCCTGGAAGGCGCCGAAGGCGTTGGTCAGCAGGCCGGCCAGGTATATGTGCCAGATTTGGAGCTGCCCGCTAGTGAACAGGCCCAGCAGGCCCAGCGTCACCAGGCCGGCAGCCAGGTCGGCCAGCACGATCACCTTTTTGCGGTCGAACCGGTCGACGATGACCCCCGCCAGCGGGCTGAACAACACGTAGGCTCCGCTGTTGAAGAAGCCCATCAGCGCCAGCGTGGTCACCTGGTGGGTCTGCTCGTAGGCCCAGATCGTCAGCGCAAAGCGGGTCATGGCCGTGCCGAAAAGCGAAAGGAGCTGGCTCAGCCAGATCCAGAGAAAGGTCTTCATCCCCTCAAAAGTTACTCGTGGTTTCACCATTGCGAGTTTTTATTATAAGTGGATTTTTGGCCGCTCTTGCGGCTAAAAATCCAGAAATAAAATTTTCCCCCGCCCGATTTTTGGGCGGGGGGCGGGGGGTGGGGCTTTTTATGCCTTTTCAAAAAGGCGAAACAGGCCTTCATTTTCTTGTTTTGGCTTATTTGATTTCCAGCGAGCTCATCATAGCGTCCAACTGGGTCAGGTCCGGGGTGAAGGTGTTGGCGGCCTGCGGATTGAGCGCCTTGACCACGTTCGCCAGGTAGGCGGGGAAATCGCTTCTGAACTCGGGCGGCTCTTTCCCGGTAACCTTTGCGTCCGCCGGCAGGCTGGGGTGGTTGACCGGCAGCACCGCGGCCACGTAGTACTTCCCGTCGCTGGTCAGGCCCTGGTAGGTGTAGATCAGCTCGTAGTTGTTGATCGGAATGGGAGCCTGGTCAAACTGTGTCAGGTAGCGCAGGCCCTGTCCGCCCTTGAAGTCCAGGTATTGCACGTGGAAGTGCATCACCTGCGAGGCGTTGAACAGCGGCAGGAAGGGCATGTTGGCGATTTCCGCCGGCGACTGGATCAGGCCTTGCAGTGTGGCGGCAATCTTGCCAGCGCCTTCGTTGGCCGTTCTCAGGTCCTTCAGCGGGTAGATGAAGATCTGCGGCTTCATCAGGTGATTGCTGATCGGATAGCCCTGCAGGGTCACCCGGGTATACTCAGGCAGCACTTCCCAAATGGGGACATTATCGCCCGCTGTCTTGGCCGGGACCGTCTCGGTCTGGTAGCCGGTGGCCATTTTGCCGGTATCGATGGAAAGGTGCAGCGAGCCGTCCGAGGTTGGGACCGCGGTTGGTTGTACGGTCGGCTGAACGGTTGGGGGTACGGTCGGCTGCGGAGCGGAGGTGGCCGTGGGATTGGGCACCACCGTCGCAGGAGTTGTAGCTGGGGCACAGGCCGAGAGCAGGAGCCCGCCGGCCAGGAGGGTAGTCAACAGATGAAAGGTAAATCCAGGTTTCGTTTTCGTAGCCATTTTCATTCTCCATTTATTATGTTTCCGTGATTTTTATCACGATACATTAGACGAAGCCCGAGAAAAAAAGTTCCGTTAAGCGTATTTTCCGGGGGATT
>DBMK01000090.1 GCA_002298885.1 Anaerolineaceae bacterium UBA700 | reverse complement strand
GGTAGAATGCGATTGCCCTGGGTGAATGCCCTTTTGTAAGCAGGTAAATCACTCCCATGCTATAATTTCTTTAACATGCCCGAAGAAGAACCGGCCCAGAATCCCGAGCCAGAAAACGAAAACAGCGAGACGTCCTCCCCCCCGGCCCAAGCGGGCAGCGGGCCGGAGCCGACGCGGGTGGACCTGCGAGTGAGGCTGGCCGAAGGTACGCGCCTGCGAGTGACGATCGAATCACTCACCCAGGACGGACAGCCGCTGGGCAGCCAGACCTTCGATTACCCACCCACAGTGGCCGGGACCGAGGGCGAGAGCCGCCAGGCAGAGTTCCCGGCTGTAGCCCAGGCGCGCAGGGGACTGCGCGGCCTGTTCTCCACCCGGCCCGGCGCTGCCGGCCAGGGCGCTGAGATCAAATTCCGCACGCCCTCGCTGCTTTCCAGCATTTCGGCAGCGCTGCGCCCGGTGGGCTGGGGCTACGTGGTGGCGCTGGTTGTTTACCTGGCCACCCGCCTGTACGCACTGGGCGATTTCCCGATGTATTTCTTCACCGATGAGGCCGTGCAGACCGTGCTGGCGGCCGATTTTCTGCGCGACGGGTTCCGCAACTACGCCCACGAACTGCTGCCGACCTATTTCTACAACGTCTACCAGTATAACCTGTCCTTCTCGGTGTACCTGCAGGTCATCCCGTACATCCTGTTCGGCAAATCCGTCGAGGTCACCCGCGGCGTCTCGGCCCTGTTCACGCTCATCCCGGCAGTAACCGGCGGGCTGGCGCTGAAGCAGTTCTTCGGCAGCCGCTACCCCTGGCTGGCGGTGCTGGCGCTTTCGATCATGCCGGCCTGGCTGCTGCACTCGCGCACTGCCTTCGAAACCAGCCTGGCGGTCTCGTTCTACGCCGCCTTCCTCTACTTCTACCTGCGCTACCGACAGGGGCACCTGCGCTCGCTGTACGTTGCGGTGCTCTTTGCTGCGCTGGCCTTTTACACCTACAGCCCCGCTCAAATGGTCATGGCGGTGACGGCCGTGCTGCTGTTCTTCTCAGACCTGCGCTACCACCTCAAGCTGGCCAGGCGCACAGTTCTGCTCCTGGCCGGGGAGGGGATCTTGCTGCTGCTGCCCTACCTGCGCTTCAGCATCCAGCACCCCAACGAAAATTACGCTCATTTGCTGCAAATCGGTTCGTATTGGATCACCTCGCTCCCGTTGAGCGAGAAGCTGGGGCGCTACTTCGGCGAGTATCTGAATGGGCTGAACCCGGTGTATTGGTTCCTTCCCAACGGACAGGATATCGTGCGCCATACAATGGGCGATTACGGGCACCTGTTGATCTTCAGCCTGCCCTTCATCGTCCTGGGGCTGTTCATTGCCGCGAAGAATTGGCGCTCGCCGGCCTACCGCGCCTTACTGATTGCCGTCATTGCCGCGCCGAGCGGGGCCGCCCTGGCGGGGCTGGGAATCACGCGGGCGCTGTTCATGGTCATCCCGGCCTCCCTGCTGGGGGCCATCGGCCTGAACGCGTGCATCGTGTGGCTGGTGGAACGGCGTAAGGCTCCGGCGCAGGCGGTGGCGCTGGGCACCTTCGTGGTTCTTGCCGGGTTCAACGTGTTCCTGCTGGCGAGCGCATTGACCGTCGGGCGGACCTGGTCGACCGACTACGGGCTGGGCGGGATGCAGTATGGCGCCCGCCAGGTGTTTGGCGAAATGGAGCGCATCCACAGCCAAAACCCCGAGACGCAGATGGTGCTTTCGCCTTCCTGGGCCAACGGGACCGACATTGTGCAGCGCTTCTTCCTGCCCGATAATTTTCCAGCCACGCTGGCCAGCATCGATACTTACCTGACCGAGCGGCACGATTTCGACGCCAACACGCTGTTCATCCTACCGCCGGAAGAGTACGAACGGGCGATGGAGAGCAATAAATTTACCGGCATCAACATCCAGGAAACGCTGCCCTGGCCAAACGGGGACCCCGGGTTCTACTTTATCCACATGCGCTATGTGGATAATGTGGACGCCCTTTTCGCCCAGGACCTGGCGGCGCGCCAGGCGATGCTGCAAACCGACGTAACGGTGGGCGGTGAGGACCTGAGCGTGCATTACTCCAAACTGGATATGGGTCCGATCGACAACATCTTCGACGGCAACGTGAACAGCCTGATCCGCACTGATGCGGCTAACCCGATGAAATTACAGATCGATTTCCCCGCCCCGCAGCCGATGAGCAGCCTGACATTCAACATCGGCGGCACGGCCACCACCCTGGACGTGGCGGTGCAGGTGGAGGGAGAAGGCTCAGCCCGTAATTTCCACACCCAGGTGGGCGAAGAGCCGCTGCCGCGGGCCTTGAGTGTCGATTTGGGCGGCACGCTGAATGTGACCAGCCTGTTTATCAAGATGAAAAACACCAACGATCCGGAGCCGGGGCACGTGCATTTGTGGGAGTTGAGTTGGAAATGAAGCCGGCCGCCGAAACGCGCCGCCCTGGGCGGACCTTCGAACTGTGGGTGCTGGTTGCCCTGCTGCTGGGCAGCGCCCTGTCAGGATTCTTACGCCTGCAGGCCGCCGTGTACTCCTACCAGGTGCTGGTGAACCTGGGCCTGCAGCCGGGCCCGCTGTATGCGGCGGTGAGCGGGGGCGTGTGGGGGATCGTTTCGCTGGCGGCGGCAGGCGGTCTGTTGCTGCGCCAGCGCTGGGCGCCCAATTTCACACGCATTGGAGTGATAGTGCTGGCCCTGGCCTTCTGGGTCGACCGCCTGGCCTTTTCGCGCTCCGCCGACGCCCAGACCAATTTTCCCTTCCTGGCCGGCGCCACCATATTCCTGGTGGCGTTCACCTTTAGCGTGCTGGCGCTGGAGAGGCAAAAAAGGTTTTTTGAGGGATAAAATTAGATATACAGATTTTTCGG
>DBMK01000098.1 GCA_002298885.1 Anaerolineaceae bacterium UBA700 | reverse complement strand
CAGGTAGAATGCGATTGCCCTGTGACGGACAGTGATTGAAGCCCCCCGGAAAGCGCGATAATGATAATGTGCTTCTGATATTGGTTGAGTGTTTTCTAGTGCGGAGCGCAGATAGAACCAGGAAGGGAGGGTGCCCTATGGAAATTCTGGCCGGCAGGATTACGCACTATTTCAACCGCATCAGCGTGGCCGTGGTGAGCCTGAAATGCGAATTGAAGCCGGGGGATACCATTCACGTGGTTGGGCGCAATACCGAATTTACCCAGCAGGTCAGCTCGATGGAGATCGAACACCGCCGGATTTTCGCCGCCGGCGCGGGCACAGAAATTGCGCTGCGAGTGATGGAACCGGTGTACAAAGGCGACTGCATCTTCAAAGTGGTCGAAGGACAGCCCGAAACACAGCATTAAGCTGGTTTCCCGGCTCTTACCCGGCGGCGAATTCCGCAATGCTGCGCGCAAATTCACGCGGCATGCCGAAGTCGAAGCGCCGGCCCTCGACCATCTCCAGGGCAAAGTAGCCCTCGCGCTGGCGCAGCAGCTCCTGGGCGTAGGTGAGCTGGAACTCGCCCTTCTGCCGCTCGTCGTGGGCGATCATTTCTTCCAATATGTCATAAATGCCGGGCGAGAGGGCGTGCATGCCGAACCAGCCCAGGAATTCATCGCCTCCCAGGCCGTCGACGCGCAGGTCGCGGCGGGCCAGCTCGACGGAGGGCTTTTCGACGATGCCCTGCACCTCGATCAGCTCCGGCGCGGCCGCCAGGCGCCTGCCGCCGATGGTGCCGTAGCCGAACAGCTCTTCGGGGCCGATGCGGTTGACGGCGGAGACGCTGCGCCCGCCGCACTGCGCATAGGCATCGATCAGCCGGGCGTGGCAGGACTTCCCCTGGCCCCGAAAGAGGTGGTCGCCCAGGCACAGCAGCACCGGCTCACCGGCGGCGAAGGCTTTGCTCTGGTAAACTGCGTGGCCGTAGCCCTCCTGGCTGGCCTGCACGGCGAACGAGATGCAGTCCAGGGCTGCACGCATGGCAGCAGCCTCCTGGAGCAGATGCGGGTATTTCTCCAGGTGCGCCAGGTAGTCCGGGCCGGGGCCGCTGAAGTAATCCACCACCAGTTTCTCCTCGCCGGGCTGCACCACAATGCACACCTGGCGGATGCCGGCCTGCATCAGGTCGATGAGCTGGTAATGCAGCAGCGCCCGCGCCACCCCGTCTGGGCCGACTACCGGGAACAATTCTTTTTTGCAGGCCAGCGACGCTGGGAAGAGGCGCGTCCCCAGGCCGGCGATGGGCACGACGGCTTTGCGGATCAGCATATCGAGCGGATCCAGCCCATCGGGCCAAACGTATAGCGATACGAGCCGAACTCGATCGCTCCCTGGGAGGAGCCCTCGAAGATGTCCGCTTCCAGGCCGGTCAGGCGCTTGTATTCGCGGGCGATGGCCGGTATTTCGGTGGTGAGGGCCTCCTGGCGCCCGAAGACGGCCACCGTCCCGCCCGAGCCGCCGCCGGTGATCTTGGCGCCGTACAGGCCGCGGGCCGGTCCGCGCGAACGCACCGCGTCCACGATGAAATCGACCTCGGGGACAGACAGGTGGCAGTTATCGCGGTAGCTCTCGTGCGAGGCGACCATGCATTCGCCGGCACTGACCAGCTCAGCCTCATTCTTACCCTTCTCGGTAGCCGCGCTCAGGTGATCCATGAACTTGAGCACGCGGTCGTTCTCGTAGACCGGGTGGGCGGAGGGGCCCTGAACGCGGTAGGTGGCGTCGGGCTGGATGCGGGTGATCGGGTCGTCGTGGGACTGGTATTTGGTCAGAAAATCCGATCCGATCATCGTCTGGGGCAGGCATTCGCGGTAGTTCTTTTCGAACAAATCGGGCGTCAGCTCGGTCAGGTACTGCAAGGGCTTTTCGCCGCGCTGCTCACGGACATGGTTGATGATACGCTTGCCCATGAAGGCCCCGACGCGCACGTCGCTGTAGGCGGCACCTCCCACCGAGTGCTTGACCATCGAATTGATGCCCACGAAGGCTGTCTCGGGCGGGATCTCGATCTCGCGCATGATGCTGCCCGGGCGGCACAGGATGTGGGTCAGCTTGCCCTGGCGCCCGCTGGTGACCGTGATCTGGTCCATGATGCCGCAGGGCGCGCCGACGACCAGGTTTTCGGCCAACTGCCCCAGCTTGGCGAGCTGGGTCTCGGAGATATCCATCTGGAGGTAATTCTGCAGGCAGTACAGGGCGGCGATTTCGGTGGCGGCCGAGCTGCCGATGCCCACGTTCATGGGCACCCCGCTGAGCAGGAACAGGCTGAATCCGAACGGCAGATGGATGGATTGCTCTTTGAGCAGGGTGAAGATGCTGCCGCCGATGTAGGCCGCCCAGGAGGAGAGCGGGTTGCTCTTGCACAGAGCCTGCACCTGCTCATAGGAGACAAACCCGTTGCCGCTTTCGAAATAGTCCAGCGGGATGCGCGTCTCCACCGGCAGCCCGATCTGCTTGGCCTGCATGGTGCGGATGCGCAGGGTGCGGTCGGTGCGCGGCTGGAGTGCAATGACCATCCCTCCGCCGAGGACGCCCTCGCACACGTTGGCCCCGGAATAATCCGAAATGCCGCCCATCACGTCCAGGCGGGCCGGGACGCGGGTGACGATGATCTCGCCGGTGTTGAAGTAGCCGGCCAGCCCGGTCAGGTCGCTGTTGGGTTTCTTAAGCAACCATTCGAACTGCAGGATTTCCTTGGGTAGGTTGCGCTCGTTCGCCATGAAATGAAGCCTCCGGAGATGGTAATGTGGGGTGGTTTCAAGTATATAACGATTATAGACGGTTGGTAAGGAAAAAATCAATCCGCTAATTACACGAATGGGGACGAATGGTCATTAAGAAAGAATATATCCATGAATTATGAATCTGGAAACGTAGTAATGACTTATGAATTTTTCCAAGTAAATCGGGTAACCTTGAAAATTGGGATTCAAAACCTGACCTCACCCCCGGCCACTCTCCATGGAATGGAGAGGGGAGCGCGCAGTGAAAGTAGCTGTGAGACGTGCTCCCCTGGTGGGAAAATCGGTTTCTCCCCCTCTCCATTTCATGGAGAGGGGGCTGGGGGGTGAGGTAGGTTTTGGCATCCGTTTTTTGAATTACCCGATTAATTTATAAAAGCTTATAAGTCGTAACTAGAATATTATTCTGAAACCCCATGCTAAAATTAACCCACCGTGGACAACATCAACACAATTTCAGCCCGCCTCCAGCGCAGCGCGGGGGAGATTTGGGCGGCGCTGTTCCGCCAGCCCACCGCCAGGCTCGGGCGGCTGGCGGAACTGCTGCTGTTATGTGTTCTTTTCGCCAGCGGCATCTTCCAATGGGGAGATTTTTTGAATTGGGGGCGCATCCCTTTTGACCAGCTCGACTGGTACGAGATCACCGGGCCGCGGCTGGGTTTCACCCAGAGCGCCATCCGGCAGGGCGTGCTGCCGCTGCAGGTGGACCAGGCGACCGGCCTGAAGAACATCACCGACCGCTTCCTGGCGATCCCGGACGTGGTGCTCTCACCGCAGGTGCTCCTGCTGGGGGTTATGGAACCCGGGTCCTTCGTATTGGCGGACGTGCTGTTCCTTTACAGCCTGGGGTTCGTTGGCCTGCTGCTGCTGCGCAGGCGCTACCGCCTTTCGCTGGCGGCATTCGGCGTGATGTACTGCCTGTTCAACTTCAACGGGCACATCGTCGACCATTATTCGCTGGGCCATTTTTCGTGGGGCGGATATTTCCTGCTGCCCTACCTGGCGCTGCTGGTGCTGCGCCTTTTCGAGGAGCCGGCCGGCTGGCGCTGGATCGGCTGGGTGGCTGTCTGGATGGCTCTGGCCTTCCTGCAGGGCTCGTTCCACCTGGTGGTGTGGGTCATCCTGCTGCTGGCCTGCCTGGGAGTTTTTTACTGGGCACACTTCCGCCAGGTCTACCTGGCCCTCATTTTCGGCCTGGGCTTGTGCGCCTTCCGTATTGTCCCGTCCGCACTGGAAGCCGGCAGCCTGCAGGACTCTTTCCATTCCGGTTTTGCCAGCCTGGGCGACCTGCTGGAAGGGCTGGTGAGCCTCAAGGGGCCACAGGCCGTCAACCAACCGATTTCGATTCTCACTCCGCAGGTGATCTGGCCAGAGTTCGATCACTACATCGGCGTGGCCGGGTTGGCCTTCATACTAACATTTGGAATTTATGCCTGGCTGGCCTGGGAAAAAGGCGCCCAGCGCCGTCTGGCCTTGTTCGGTTCCCTGGGCGTGGTGGCCCTACTGAGCATCGGCCGCTTTTACCAGCTTGTCTTCGCCCTGCACGTTCCCATGCTCACCGGGGAGCGCGTCTCCTCACGCTTCCTGGGCCTGGTGCTGGCCTTCCTGAGCGTGCTGGCGGCAATTGGGCTGCAGCGCTGGCTGGACCGCTCGCTGGAGCGTGGCGCGCTTGGGCGCGCCGCACAGGCTGCCGTTCTAGCGGGATTCCTGCTGTTGGCGCACGACCTGGAGCAGCACCGCCTGCTGTGGAAGGTCGACCAGCTCGGCGCCTATTTTGCTCCCGGCGCGCCGCTGGCGCCGTTAGTCCCGGCCAACCACCCGGACCCGGCGTATGTTGCGGCAATAATCGGCGGAGCAGGGATCAGTTTGGGGGTGCTGGTTTTCCTCGTGTTTAAGATGAGAAAAAGCTGATCCGCTAATTACACGAATTGTCACGAATTTTATCTATGTGTTATTTGATGAATGCGGTGCGAAGCGCCGCATTCATCAAATAACACCCATTCTTTAAATCGCCGCGGCGGCTTGCGCAGCGGGCCGGCGCTGGCGGAGGAACATCCACGCCACCCAGACGGCGTTGAAGAGCAAGGGCCATTCGGAGGAGCCGGGCGGGGCGCCGGGCTGGCTGGAAACATAAAAGGCGGCCCAGGAGAGGACCAGGCTGCCCAGCCAGAAGAACAGGCGGGCGGGCGAGCGGACCTTTTGGAGCTGGCAAGCCCAAACAACAATAGGCAGCAGGTAGTCGATCTGCTCGTAGGATTTGCCCCACGGGTGCAGAGCGTACACGACCAGACCGCACCAGGCCAGCAGAAGCAGCGGGTCGAGGTGTCCCCTCCACCAGCGCAGGAACAGCCAGGCGCTGGCGGCCAACAAGGCTGCCCCCAACACCAGGGTCAGCGGTGTGAGGAGGTCGAGGGGCAGGAAATCCCGGAGGATGATGGCGGCGGTCGGCCAGGCCTGGGTGTAGACGGCATATTTCGAAAGGCGGTCCAGCCACAGCCCCGGCCAGCCGGGCACGATGGCGAAGGAAACGGCGGCAAAAAATGCCAGTCCGCCGGCGAAGGCCACCAGAAAGGTCCACCAGCGCCGGCGCAGCCCGGCCAACAGAAAGAAGAGCACGAACAGCCAGGCGAATTGCGGCTTGACCGTAGCCCAGGCCAGCAGCACGCCCAACGCCGCCTGCGCCGGCCGGCTGGATTCGGCGGTGCGGGTGAGGCGGCTGTAGGTCAGCAGCAGGATGGCCCCGATCAGGATGGCGAAATTCCCCAGGATCAGCCCAAAGGTGAAGGGATAGAGGAAGATCGTCGAGGCACCGATCCAGGCCGGCGCGCCGGGGAAGGCCAGGGCGAGCGTGGTGACCAGGCCCAGCAGCAGAAACGCAGCCCACACGGCCTGGGCCCAGGCGAAATCCAGCCCCAGGGTGGGCCACACCGGCAGCAGCGCGTAGGGCGGGTAGGCGAAGCCCAGCTCGTCCTCCCCCGGCGCGGCCAGGTGTTTAAAGATGGCCAACTGGTTCAGGCGCGCCTGCTCGTCACTGTACGGGTTGACCCGGTCGAAAAAGGCATTCTGCCCGGCGTGATAGAACAGGTAGAAATCCGAGCCCATCGTGTTGCCCTGCATCACGCTGTGGATGCCGAGCGCCAGCAGGACCCAGGCGAGGAGGAAGAGGAGGAGGGGGAGGAGAGTGGAGGAGCGCAGTTTAGTCATGAAGGAGGGCGTGAAACGTGAAGCGTGAAACGTGAAATCGAGAATAGAGAATCGAGATTAGAGAATAGAGAGTAGTGAATGGAAATCGAAAATGGAAAATTGAAAACCGAAAATGCTTTATTACTCTTTTTCCTTCTCCAAAATTATTCGCAGCGCCGCCTCTGCCGAGGCGCGCTGCTCGGGGTGCCAGCCGTCTTCGCTGGACATGCGCTGCAGGTGGGCGATGAGGGCAGTGCGGGCTGCAGGATCCAGTGTGCGCACCGCCGCCCGGATGCGTCGCGGTTGGCGTGACAGCACCGCATCCCAGAAGCGCTCTAATGGATCTACCGGTTCGTCGGTCATAGCACTATTTTATCCAATCTATCCAATAACAATGCGGTTTTTTGCCCACGAAGTGGGCAAAA
>DBMK01000190.1:6976-7211 GCA_002298885.1 Anaerolineaceae bacterium UBA700 | reverse complement strand
CGAGGCCCACTGCCTCGGCGTCGCCGACGGCGGCGAGGCGGCGGTGCTCGACCGCATCAAGCAAGCCGAGGCCCGCGGTTTCTCGTTCGAGGCCGCCGAGGCTTCGATCGAGCTGATGCTGCGCCGCAAGGCGCCGGAACACCGCCCGCCCTTCGAGCTGCTCGACTACAAGGTGATGGTCGGCCAGCGCTCCGACGGCGAGACCTTCGCCGAAGCCACGGTGAAGATCGCCGTG
>DBMK01000190.1:0-6957 GCA_002298885.1 Anaerolineaceae bacterium UBA700 | reverse complement strand
GCGCTGCTGCCGCGCTACCCGGCCCTGGCCGCGCTCACGCTGGTGGACTACAAGGTCCGCATCCTCGACGGCGACAGCGGCACCCGGGCGACGACCCGCGTGCTGGTCGACAGCGGCGACGGGCAACGCGAGTGGAGCACGGTGGGGGCCTCGACCAACATCATCGAGGCCTCCTGGCTCGCCCTCGCCGACAGCCTCGAGTACGGGCTGCTGCTCGCGCGGGAGGTGCCATGAGAGCGCGCATCGTGCTGCTGCCCGGCGACGGGATTGGGCCGGAGGTGGTGGCCGAAGCCAGGCGGGCGCTGGAGGCGGTGGGCCAGAAGTGCGGCCACCGCTTCAATTTCAGCGAGCGCCTGATCGGCGGCTGCTCCATCGACCGCTACGGCACGGCCCTGACCGACGAAACCCTGGCTGCCTGCCAGGCTGCCGGCGCCGTGCTGCTGGGAGCGGTCGGCGGGCCTAAATGGGACGACCCGCAGGCCGCCGTGCGCCCCGAGCAGGGGCTGCTGGGGCTGCGCAAGGGGCTGGGCGTGTTCGCCAACCTGCGCCCGGTGAAGGTGTACCCGCAGCTCGTGGGCGCTTCTCCCCTGCGCCCCGAAAAACTGGCCGGGGTGGACATGCTGGTCGTGCGCGAGCTGACCGGCGGGCTGTATTTCGGCCAGCCCAAGGGCCGCTCGCTGGTCGACGGGCACACCCGGGCGGTGGACACCCTGGAGTACCAGGACTTCGAGATCCGGCGCATCGTCGAGCTGGCCTTTGGCCTGGCACGCGGGCGGCGCAAGAAGCTGACCTCGGTGGACAAGGCCAACGTGCTCGAGAGCTCGCGCCTGTGGCGCCAGGTGGCAACCGAAGTGGCCCGGGATTACCCGGACGTGACCCTGGAGCACATGCTGGTGGACACGGCCGCCATGCGCCTGGTCTCCAACCCGGCCGGGTTCGACGTGATTGTCACCGAGAACATGTTCGGCGACATTCTCACCGACGAGGCCGCTGTGCTGGCCGGCTCGATGGGGCTGCTGCCCTCGGCCTCGCTGGGCAGCTCGGGCCCCGGCCTGTACGAGCCGATCCACGGCTCGGCCCCGGACATCGCCGGCAAGGGCATCGCCAACCCCATCGGCACCGTGCTCAGCGCCGCCTTCATGCTGCGCTATTCGTTCAAGCTGGAGGCCGAAGCCGCCGCCATCGAATCCGCCGTCGAGCGTACCATCGCCGCCAACCTCCTCCCCGCCGACCTCGCCGGCCATTCCTCGACACGTGAAGTAGCCGATGGCATTATTAGCTTTTTAGAATTTTGATCGGTGTATATATGCGAAAATTTTACCACTGAGCCATAGAGACACTGAGAAAACCTTTTAAAACTATTTAAAAGGGTTTTCTCTTTGAATTCCTCTGTGTCTCTGTGGTGAAATTTTTTATTTTTTTTAAAGCACTCACTCCAAAGGAGAAGAAGTCATGGGAATCGAATCGAAATACATCTGGATGGACGGGAAGCTGGTGGAGTATGAGAAGGCCACCGTTCCATTTCTCAACTCCGGCCTGCACTACGGGCTGGGCGTGTTCGAGGGCCTGCGCTGCTACAGCACCGACCGCGGCTCGGCCATCTTCCGCGCCCCCGAGCACTTCGAGCGCCTGATCAACTCGGCCCGCATCCTGGGCTTCTGCAACCTGCCCTACACCGCCGCCGAGCTGGTGGAGGCGGCCAAGGAGACGGTGCGCGCCAACGGTTTCGCCGCCTGCTACATCCGCCCGCTGATCTACCACACCACCGCCAACCCCACCCTCAACCTGGATAACGGCGAAGCGCGCGTGGGCATCGCGGTGTGGGAGTGGGGCGCCTACCTGGGCGACGAGGCCGCCGAGAAGGGAGTGCGCGCCAACGTTTCCTCCTTTACCCGCCACGCCCCCAACATCATGATGACCAAGGCCAAGATCACCGGCAACTATTCCAACAGCGTGCTCGCCAAGACCGAATCGACCCGCCTGGGCTTCGACGAGGCGATCATGCTCGACCCGCAGGGCTACGTGGCCGAATGCACCGGCGAGAACCTGTTTATGGTGCGCCGGGGCGTCATCTACACTCCGCAGACCGCCGATGTGCTGGAGGGCATCACCCGCGATTCGCTCCTGGCCCTGGCCGCCGACCTGGGCCTGCAGGTGAAAGAGACCCTCATCAGCCGCGACCAGCTCTACATCGCCGATGAGGTCTTCGTCTGCGGCACCGCCGCCGAGGTGGTGTCGGTGACCGAGATCGACTTCCGCCAGATCGGCTCCGGTCGCATGGGCCCCATCACCCGCAAGCTCCAGCAAGCCTTCAGCTCCCTCGTCCACGGCACCCACCCCCGCTCGCCCGCCTGGCTCACTTATATAAACGATTGAACCACGGAGCCACGGAGAGCACGGAGAAAAACCTTTTATATAAAACAGGTTGCAGCCTTGCCGCAACCTGTTTTATATAAAAAACTCCGTGTTCTCCGTGCCTCCGTGGTTAAACCCTCTAACCTGGATTGAAATTAACCCATTCTATCCCACTTACAGCACTAAACCGTTTTGCCATCACCTCCATCGACTGGGGGTTGTTGTCGACCAGGATGAACTGGCGGCCCAGCTCAAGGCACGCCGCGCCGGTCGTCCCGCTGCCAGCGAAGAAATCCAGCACCACCTCGCCCGGATTGGAGGACGCCGCCACGATGCGCCGTAGGATGCCCAGCGGCTTCTGGGTGGGATAGCCGGTCTTCTCCTTGCCGTTGGTCGGCACGATCGTGTGCCACCAGGTGTCGGTCGGCGTCTTGCCGCGGGCGGCCTTCTCGGGCCCCACCAGGTTGGGGGCCATGTAGGGGATTCGCTCCAGGTCGGCGAAGTTGAAAGTGTATCGCTCGGGATCCTTGGCGTACCACAGGATGTTGTCGTGCTTGGGGGGCCACTTGCGCCGGGTGCGCGCCCCATAGTCGTACGCCCAGATGATTTCATTCAAAAACGAATCCCGCCCGAAGATCGCATCCAGCAGCAGCTTGCAGTAATGCACCTCGCGGTAGTCGATGTGGAAGTACAGGCTGCCGGCGGGCTTCAACAGGCGGTAGGCCTGCTCCAACCGCGGCTCCAGGAAGGCCAGGAAATCGTCGAAGATATCCGCATAGCCCTTCGAGCCAATCTTGATGGTCTGGTAGCGCTGCCCCGAAAATCCCGTCCTGTCCCCGTTTTCGCTGCGCTCGGTGCGGATCTGGGTGCGGGCCTGAGTCTTGCCGGTATTAAATGGGGGATCGATGTAGATTAAATCGACGGAATCGGGGGGGAGAGATTCGAGAATGGGCAGGTTATCGCCGAAATAAATGCGGTGGAGCATAAATTAATTGTAATCGAGAGTGGGGTGAAGAGAAGTAGGATCTCTCAATGTAAATGTTCAAGATCATTGAGATCTTTATATCGACCGCTGGCCTTTTTATTAATCTTTAAGTGGATATCCATGATAACCGACTGCATAACCCCCTATCAGGAGATACTCAACCTGGTTTGAGTTCAGCAATCTCAAGAATTCTTTGAAGTCGGGTGGTAGATGGATCGTAGCCATAGACGATTTGTCGGATTTGCTCTAGCGCTTCTATGCGCTCTGATGGTGTGCGTTCAAGCCAATAATGGATTTCGTCAGAATCATCGGTTAATGACCCAACTGAAAACGCGGTTCGATCCAGGCGCGGTTCTCGGATTTTTTTCACGATCAGATTTCCAAATTATTAATCAGAATTGGCCTGAAAGATCTGGTTCCAATTCGGCCTTTTGGATTCTCGACCCAAAATAAGTATAGCAGGTTGTCGCCTAAGTAGATGCGATGGGGCATGAGAGAATTGTAGCAG
Organism: Anaerolineaceae bacterium UBA700; assembly: GCA_002298885.1. Next base: position 3,109 of record DBMK01000190.1, on the reverse strand, counting down.
GCAGTAACCGAGAGGGCAAGAAGAGGCAGTTATTACGGGGCAGCCGGCGGGCTGCCAAAAATGACCGGCGCGTAGACCGGGTTGCTCAACTGGGTGATGGACAGGCCATAGCGGGTGGTGAGGCCGAAGGCATAGACGTCAAAATGGTGTACCTTCAGGTAATACGTCCCGGCGGCGGGGGCGCGCCACGCCAGGCGCGAGGAGGGCCAGTTGGCCGGGTCGTCGTCGTTCAGGGCCAGCAAAGTGGTGCCATCGGGGGCGTAGAGCTCGACCACCGTGTCGGCAAAGCCGCCGATGTTGGAGGTCCAAACCAGGTAGACCTGGTTAGCCTGTGCCGTAAGGCGCACCCAGTCCGTATCGCCGGCCGCGTTGAAGTTGTGCGTTTGGGTTTCACCCAGGACGAACGGCTGGGCCGCCGCCGGGGTGTTGTCTGGCTCGAAGGAGTCGGCCGCAACGGGCTGGGCCAGGGGCACGGTGTATTGCGACTCGCCCATGTAGGCGCTCAGGTTGCCCGCATTATCGCGGGCGCGCACGTGGAAGGTATAGGTGTGCCCTTCCACGCCGGCGAAGGGGTAGGTGGGATTGGTGGTCTTGGTGACCGCGTCCACCCAGGTGCCCGATGGCCCGTCGCGGTACTGCAGGTCGTAGCTGGCCACCCCGGTTTGGGTGTCTGTGGCGCTCATCACCACCGAAAAGTCGCGGAATGGCGAATTCTTGTACAGCGGCTTGATCGTGGTCGTTGCAGTGGGAGGCGTGACGTCGATGCTGCTTGCCACCGGGCCGTCCACAACGTTGCTGTCGATCTGCAGGGATACGCCGCCCCACGTCTCGGCGTGGCCGTAGGTATACTGGCGCAGGCGCTGGTGGGTTTTCCACAGGACGTTGCTCAGGCACGGGATGTCTAATACCGTGGCATCGGCATGGTACTGGGGCGAGCTCAACCAGGACGCCACCCAGACGGCGTCGGGCACATTGGCGGCGCCGGCGAAATCGGATAGCGCCGAGCTGCACGCGCCGCCGTAGACCCCTGACAGGTTGCCGCGGGCGTGCAACTGGCTCGTCCAGCCCGACATAAAGGATTTAGCTGAATCCCGGCAGGCCTGGGAGGCACCGGTGCCTCCGTACGCCTCCAGGTCGTAATAGATGACGGACCCCGATTTGTCGGCCAGGGTCAGTCCAAGCGTGGCAACGGCGTTGGTGGCGGCATTGGCCTCGCTGACGCCCTGGTTGTAGGCTGCAGTCAGATCGTAACTGATGCGCGAGCCATAGGAGGTGCAGGCGGCTTGAGGCCCCACCCAGGTAGGTATAAACGTCCAGCCCTGCTGTTTGAGCTGTGAGAGGAGGGCGGCGTTCAAGAGTGGGTTGGGGCAGGCCCGCAGCGAGCCGCCGATGTACAGGTTGACCGCCTTGTAGGGGCCTTTGCTGATCCAGGTCTGCAGTTGGGCGGCAGTGGGCACGGTGCAGGTATCGAAGCCCTGACCGGTGAGGAGCAGGACAGAGGACCACATCCCCTGGGGAGAAATCCCGCCCGGGGCCGTAACAGGCCCGGTCTGGTTGCTGAAAATACTGGAGCCGCTCACGGCCAGTCCGGCCGGCAGCGGCAGTGTAATCCAGCTTTGCCCGCCGTCCCCGGTCTGTAGGAGGCGCACTTCCCGGTCGCACTGCCCGCTGGAAGAGGAGCCAACCGTCTGGGGGGTGCATTCGTCGAAGGTCTGCAAAGCCCAGCCGCTGTCCGGCGAGACCATCTTCAGGGCGCCGAGCGTACCCGCGCTTGGAATGCGAGGCGCCTGGTTGGTTTGCGCCTGCCCGGAGCGGCGCACCAGGCCCTGGCCGGATGGCTCAAGCAAGCTCCAATGTGCGGCGTCAAAGACCGCCAAGGGGAGCTCGACGCCGGGCGACGCCGGCTGGTCCAGGGCCACCTGGGCAGATGGCTGCCAGGTGAGGCCGCCATCGGTGGTGGCCAGTAGCTCCAGGCGCGACCGGTCCCCAGCGGGGACGAGCACCGGCAGGACGCCGGATTGGGCGTCTGTGAAGACCGGCAGCTCGTAGAGCCCCTGCGCCGCGGACGGGACGCCCGGGGTCACGGTCTGCCAGGTCTGGCCGCCGTCCAGGGTGTTATAAAGCTCGCTGCCGGCTGCCCCGCCGGCCGTCCACCCCACCTCGGGCGTAACGAACGCCACCGGCTCGCCGATAGGAATATCCAGGCGGCGCCAGGTCTGCCCGCCGTCGCGGGTGGCGAACAGCGTGCCGCGGCTGAAGTTGCTGCTGCTGGCCTGGCGGACCACCAGCCAGCCGGTCTGGGCGTCGATGAACTGCAGAAAGACTTTGGAGGCCTGGGCGGCATCATCGCCGGGCGCGAAGAGGGCCAGGTCAAACGGCTGCCACACACGCCCGCCGTCGAGGGTGCGCATGAGCCGGTATTGCGGCTCGCCATCCGCCCCGGCGCCGGCCAGGACGGCCCAGCCGGTGTTGACGTCCAAAAAGGTAACGGCCTGGATGGCCAGGCCGGCCAGGTCGGGCGGGGTAATGTCCGCCCAGCTCTGCCCGGCGGACTGGGTCCAGTACAGGTGCTGGCCGGAGAGCAGCCAGCCGGCATTCGCTGAAACCGGGCTAAAGGCGTCGATACCTGCAAGGGCAGGCGCGGCTGCAGCCGGCTGGATGGTGGGTGTCGGCGGCGGCGGCGCCGCGGCCACGCTCAAGCAGACCAGGGCGGCCAGGATAAGGGCCCCGGCCTTCACCCTGGCAGGACGCCTGGCGAAGGGGCGGTGAGTTGTAAGTGAATGGCTCATGGATAAAATAATTATACCGAAAAAAATCCGGTTTATTGAAATCGAGCTTGACTCTGCCTTTCTTGTGAATTATCCAAAGTTGCCACTTTTGCCCTGAATCGAACCTCTCCCCCTCCCCTTCCCTTTTGAACTTTAACAAATTATTCTGACAATAATGTGGCCTTTCCGTTGCAACGCATGGAGCTGAAGCCCCATGCTACAAGAAATCAGGCCTACTGATGGTTTTTGAAAACTTAAAAGGGTAATCAGAGTCTAGATGGGCCTACTAGCCTCACCCCCGGCCCCTCTCCTGAGAATTAAAAACCATTCTCAGGAGAGGG
>DBMK01000080.1 GCA_002298885.1 Anaerolineaceae bacterium UBA700 | reverse complement strand
TTAACCGATTATTTCTTCTATTCCGCCATATCCTCTTCAAGCAAAAGTACCGGCTGGGCTACTGCCGATGGCGGCTGCGGGGTGACCACCACGAAGCGCTCGAGCAGGTTCTCGGGCGCGCTCAGCGCACGGATGTGCTCGGCAGTCTCGTACTGGTAGGTCTGTTCCAGCGCCTCCACGTAGTAGGTCAGCAGGCGGCGCAGCTCCGAGCAGCCTTCCTCGCTCATCGGCTGGATCCCAACCTGGGCCCCCAGGGCGATGCGCCGGCGCAGTGCCATTTGGTCGAAGCCCAGCTCGGGGGTCAGCATCTGGTACACCAGCCCGCCGGTCATGCCCGAGAAAGCGTACGGGCCGGGGTCGCCCAGGATCACCACGCGCCCGGCGGTCATATACTCGCAGGCAAAGCCTTTGAGGTTGGCGTGCGTGGCGGTGGTGAGGGATATTTCATCGACCGGTTCGGTCAGCTCGCCGCCCAGGATGACCTCGGCGCCCGAAAGGCGGATGCAGGCGCGCGAGTCGGCGTTGCCCTGGACGATCAGGATGCCATCCTGTGCGCCGTAGGCAAAGCTCTTGCCCACCGAACCGTCGATGCGCAGGCCCTCGTGGTTGATGCCCTTCATGATCGCCACCCGGCCGCCGCAGGCGCCCTTGGCCGTGCCGTCCTGGGCGCCGCCCTCGATGATGATGTCCAGCGGATCGGCCAGCCAGGCCGAAAAGCCGTTGCCGCCCACCGATGAGGGCCCGAAGCGCAGGTGCAGGCAGTCCACCCGCTCCTGGATCTCGGGGTGGCGCGACAGGGCGCCGACGATGTGCGAGCCCAGCGCCCGGTCGATGGCCATGACCGAGTCCTGGTAGGTGATCTCGCGTTCGCCGTCCTCAACGATGGCCTGCGTAATCAGCTCGCTCAGCAGGCGGGTGAGGTTGTTGCGCGGCCGCACCAGCAGGCGGCCCACGCCAGGCTCCAGCTCGCCGCGCGGGCGAATGGGCACCGATTCGAACATGGGCGAGAGGTCCACCCGGTCGGCGAGCGCCACTTGCTCTAGCAGGTCGCCGCGACCCACCAGGTCCTGCAGGCAGCGGGCACCCAGGCGGGCTGTGATCTGGCGCACTTCCTCCTCCATGCCTCGGAAAAGGCGCACCAGGCGGTCGACGGCCGGCTCGTAATCCAGCGGGGTAAACACTTTCAGCCCCTTCTGGCGGGCTTCTTCGTGGGTGCGGATCTGGGTGGTGATGCCCACCAGGCAGGTACCTTCCTCGCACTTGCGGCAGATGGTGCAACCGATGGCCACCATGGCCATGGTGCCGAACCCCACCCGGTTGGCCCCCAGCAGCACCATCTTGACCACGTCCTCGCCGGTCTTCATCCCGCCGTCGGTCCAGATCTCCACCTTGTGACGCAGCCCGGCTTCCACCAGGGCGCGGTGGGCCTGGATGACGCCGATCTCGGCGGGCAGGCCGACGTACTGCAGCGAATGCTTGCGGGCGGCGCCGGTGCCTCCGTCGTATCCGCTCAGGCTGATGATGTCTGCCCCGGCCTTGGCAATGCCGACGGCGATCACGCCGATCCCGGGCACGATCGGGCACTTGACCGAGACTTTGGCCTGCGGGTTGACCACCTTCAGTTCTTCGATGAGCTGGGCCAGGTCCTCGATAGAATACAGGTCGTGGTTATTGGAGGGCGAGAGCAGCGAAACGTAGGGCGGGGTACGCCGCGACTCGGCCACCTTGGGGGTGACCTTGAAGCCGGGCAGCATGCCGCCCTCGCCGGGCTTGGCGCCCTGGCCGATTTTGATCTCGATCACAGCGGCCGAGTTGAGGAACTCCGAGTTGACCCCGAAGCGCCCGGAGGCCACCTGCTGGCCGCGGTTCTTCTTGTACTGGCCCATGATCTCCTTCAGCTCGCCGCCCTCGCCATTAATGCAGATGATGTTGAGCTGGGCGGCCGCCTCGGCGTAGGCGCGGAAGGAAACCTCGCCCTGCGAGCCGAAGGACATGGCGCTGATGACGAAGGGCAGGTCGTAATCGCCCACGCCCAGGTCCACCTGGCTGGCGATCAACGTGCCGCGCACCTTTTTGAAGCCGACCACGTGGCGCAGGGCCACCGGGATCTCCTCTTTGAGCGTGCGGAAGGTGTCCAGCACCTCATCGTAGCCGCTGTCGGCGCGGGTGAACAGGCCCACTTTCTTCCACAGCTTGGGGAAGAAATGGTCGACGTGCTCAAGCGAGCGGACCGGGACGGCCCGGCGCAGCTCCTGGCCGCGCTCGGCCGATTCGCGGGTCAGGCATTCCCAGGTGAGGCCGGCGCTCTCGCTGCCGAAATAATTGGGGGTCTGGAGCACCGCCGCCACGCTGGGTGCCAGGCCGATGGAACTGCACACCCGGCCGTAGCCGCGCAGCTCGTGGCAGCCCATGGTGGAGGTCACCTTTTCCATACCGGCCTTGAGGCCGCTGACCAGCTTCTGCTGGGCAGTCTCGACACTGTTGCCGTTGTTCAGGTTCTTGGCGGTCGCTTTTTCGGTCACTACCGCCAGCATGGCATAGGGATTGATGGCGTCGGCGCCAAAACCGCTGAGCAGGACCACATCGTGCAGGCTGCGCAGGGCAGCGCTGCGCACGGCAATGCCGGCCCTGCGCCGCAGATTCAAATTGCGATCGAGCCCGGCCTGGCGCAGGGCCTGGTCAACCTGGCTAACGGCCAACATCGGGTCCAGCCAGCCGAGGCCATCGGCCAGGGTCAGGGTGTCGTCGAGTACCAGGCATTGGGCGCCACTGATTGCTGCATTTATTGCTTGCTCACCCAACCGGTTGAGCGCAGCCGGCACGTCTTCACCTTCTTGTAAGCCCAGGGTCAGGACGGCCGTATGTCCGGCGAAGGTATCCATCAACTGCTCGATGGTCAGCGTGCCGGCTTTTTCGGCCACGGCCTGAGAAAGCTCCGGGGCGCCCAGGCTGGGGTGCCCGCCGGTGAGCAGCGGGACCTTGAGGGTTACTAAAATATCGTTAGGGTTGGGGGCCTGGCCGATGGCGGGAGAGGCGCCGAACAGGCTGCTGGTCGAAAAGACCTCGGCCTCGCGCCCGCGGTCGATGGCCGGGTTGGTCACCACCGCCACCGTTTCCTTGAAGTAATCGGCCACGTTGACCCGCTTGCGGGATAAAGCGGCCAGCGGGCCGTCGAAGCCAAGCGAGCCGACCTCCTTCTCGCCAAAGACCATGTCGTCGATATCCTGGATGTGGTCGCGGTTCCAGCCATTGGCGGCCAGCACGCCGGGTTCCAGGTCCACAGCCTTCGCCGGGTCCAGCCAGGGTGCGGCCAGGGGCGCCTTTGATTCGGACGGGGCCGGCTGCGCGCCCGGCGCATCCGGGATGGGTGCCTGCTGGGCCAGCACGCCGGGCGCGGCAGGCTGGGCGGGATAGTGGGCGCGGCCGCTGGCCGATTGGTCCCAGGCGCTCCAATATTGGCGTGCCAGTTGGGGCGCCTCGCGCTGGAAAGCCCGGTTCATTACGTACTGGCGAATGCCGGCGTGGTCGAGCACTTCGCAGTCCTCGCCGCGGCGCAGGTGGACGGCGATCTTCTCGCCCGGCCCCAGCGGGCACGGCTCGGCTACCACCACCTCCAGCGGGATGGCGCCGCGTTCAGAGCTGAAAATATATTCCTTCTCAGTCTCGATGAACCACAGCGGGCGCAGGCCGGTGGCGTCCACGCTGGCGACGATGGTGTCGCCGAAGCGGGCCAGGATGGCCGCCGGACCCTGGGCATACGGGCCAAAGGATTGGCGGATGCGCGTGTAGACGGCGCGCTGCTCGGTGGGCAAGCTTTCCAGCTCGGACGGCACCGGCGGGAAGACCGTCTCCATGGCCTCGACCAGGTCCAGGCCGTAGTTGACGCATAGGGCGTGGATTGTGCGGTCGACGTCCTGCGAGTCGGAGCCGTTGCGCGGCAACACCACGCCCACCTGTTCGGCTTCGAGGCGCAGGCGGTTGATGGTGTTGATCTCGCCGTTGTGGCCCAGCAGGGCAAACGGCTGCGAGCGCTCGAAGTTCGAGACCGTGTTGGTCGAGTAGCGGGCGTGGCACAGCACCACGGCCGTGTCGTAAGCCCGGTCCTGCAGGTCGGGGTAATACTGCGAGAGGGTCTCCACCGAGCCGCGCAGTTTGTAGACTACCACGGACGAGCTGAGCGACAGGAAGTGGATGGGGAACTCGGATTCTAACGCCACCTGTACCTCCAGCAGCCGCCTGTCCAGGCCGGCCTGCCCGGCATAGCCGGCGAGCTGCCAGAAGGCGGGCGGATCGCGGCGGGCATTGCCGCCCAGGGCCTGCGGGCGCGTCCGGCCCGGCTGCTGGTAGATCAGGTTCAATCCGGCCTGGTCGAAGGCGGTCTGGATGCCGTCGTGCAGATCGGGGGTATCGATCTCGGTGGGGACGAAAAGGTGGCCGACGTAGAAGCCGGGGTGGGAGGTGAGGTTGGCCCGCAGGTTGGCCTGGCTGAGCTTGCGCGCCCACAGGCGGCGCGGGATGTCGGTCTGCACGCCAGCGCCATCACCCTCGCCGTTGACGAAACCGGTGCGGTGGCCCATGGCCACCAGGGCGCCCAGCGAACGTTTTAACGTGCCAAAAGTGCTCTGCCCGTATTTCCGTACGCTCAAATAAATCGCACACGCGTCGCTTTCCGGGCCGTAAGGTCCGTCGGGGAGAGAATCAGTGCGAATGGATTGGAGTGCCATGATGTTTAGCCTTAAAAATGTATAAAAAAAGTCCGATCCCTCTTTACTAATCCAGGTGGACCAGACAAGTAATTAAGTAATCATTATAGGGACTATTGAGGTCAATTTCAATAGGTTTTAAAATTTTTAAGGTTAATAAATTTTTTTAAAGAATAT
>DBMK01000160.1 GCA_002298885.1 Anaerolineaceae bacterium UBA700 | reverse complement strand
CTGTTTGCGCAAAAATAAGGTGACAGGTTTGAAAAACCTGTCAGGTCTTAATAATAAAAACGGCTATCACCCCCTCTCCTGGAGTATGTTTCACCGCTCCAGGAGAGGGGGCCGGGGGGTGAGGTGGATTGGCGAAACCCTAAATGTCTACGCTCTCAGCCACAAATATGCATGCGGTTTCAAATTCAACCGCAAAACTCCATCTGCGCCGGCGATCATTTTTTCGCCGCTCAGCAGGTCCTCGAAATGGCTGTCCGGCGTTACCGCCAGGGCTGCATTTTGGGGCGCGGCGCTGAAATTGTGTACCACCAGGATCGTTTCATCGAGGGAGATGCGGAAATAGGTGAGCACGGCCGGGTTTTCGGTCCCGGCGGCCCATTCCAACCGGCCGGTGCCCAGCGCCGGGTGCTTCTTGCGCAGGGCGATCATGCGCTTCACCAGGTGGTACAGCGAACCCGGATCGGCGGCCTGGTCGACCACGTTGATCCGCTGCGGACCGTAGACCGGGTCGTCGATAACCGGGAGGTACAGCGCTTCGGGAGGCGCGGTGGAAAAGCCAGCGTTGGCGCCGTTCGTCCACTGCATGGGCGTGCGCACCCCGTTGCGGTCATCGAGCCAGATGTTATCGCCCATGCCGATCTCGTCGCCGTAATAAATGATCGGCGAGCCAGGCAGCGTGAACAACAGCGAGTACGCCAGCCCGAGCTTGCTGGGATCGTTATCCAGCAGAGGCGTCAGGCGGCGGCGGATGCCCAGGTTGAGGCGCATGCGCGGCTCGGGCGCAAACTCGCGCCACATCCATTGGCGCTCCTCCTCGGTGACCATTTCCAGGGTCAGCTCGTCGTGGTTGCGCAGGAAGATACACCACTGGCAGTTGTCCGGAATGGGGGGCGTGCGCTTCAAAATATCGACCAGGGAGGAGGCGTCGCCGGAGCGGATGGACTTGAAGAGGCGCGGCATGGCCGGGAAGTGAAAACCCATATGGAACTCATCCCCGTCGCCGAAATATGGGCGCACGTCCTCAGGCCACTGGTTGGCCTCACACAGCAGGATGCACTCCGGGTGGTTCTGGTCCAGGTAACGGCGCAGGTCCTTGAGATAGGCGTGGGTTTCGGGCAGGTTCTCGCAGTTCGTGCCCTCGCGTTCGAACAGGTACGGTACAGCATCGGCGCGGAAGCCGTCGATGCCCTGCTCGAGCCAGAATTTCATCACGCTCAGCATTTCGGCGCGCACCGCCGGATTATCGAAATTGAGGTCGGGCTGCGAGGCGTAGAAGCGGTGCCAGTAATACTGGCCGGCTTTTTCGTCCCAGGTCCAGTTGGATTCTTCGGTGTCCAGGAAGATGATGCGCGTTTCCCGGTATTTCTGGTTGGTGTCGCTCCACACGTAATAGTCGCGGTAAGGGGAGGAACGGCTGGCGCGGGCGGATTGGAACCAGGGGTGCTGGTCCGAGGTGTGGTTGAGCACCAGGTCGGCGATCAGCCGCATGCCGCGGGCATGCACGGCCTCCACCAGCGCCCGGAAATCGGCCAGTTTACCGTATTCGGGCAGGATGCCGTAGTAATCTGAAATGTCGTACCCATCATCGCGCAGCGGCGAGGAATAGATCGGTTGCAGCCAGATGCAGTCGACTCCCAGGTCTTTCAGGTAGTCCAGCTTCTGCATCACCCCTTTCAGGTCACCCTGCCCATCGCCGTTGCTGTCGAAGAAAGCGCGCGGATACAACTCGTAAAAGACCGCGTTTTTATACCAAAGGTTGTTCATAATATTGATTCAATTCTACTTAGCCTCACCCCCAGCCCCTCTCCTGAGAAAAATTATTCTCAGGAGAGGGGAGAAACGCGACGGCCGTATGATTCTCCCCTCGCCTGGAACATGTTTCATCGTTCCAGGAGAGGGGTCGGGGGTGAGGCTGAAAAAGTCAATTAATAACCGATCACTATCACCTTTAGCCCTTCACTGCTCCCGCCAGCATGCCGCGCACGAAGTAGCGCTGCAGGGCGAAGAAAATGATCATGGGCAGCGCCATGGATAGGAAGGCGGCCGCGGTGAGCAGCTGCCAGCCGATACCCAGCGAGGTGACCATGTTGCTGATCTGGTAGGTTAGCACCGGGTTGGAGGCGCCCAGGAAGACCAACGCCACCAGCAGGTCGTTCCACACCCACAGGAACTGGAAGATGGCCAGCGAGGCGATGGCCGGGATCGACAGTGGCAGCACGAGCTGGTAGAAGGCCGTGAAATGGGATGCGCCGTCGAGGTAAGCCGATTCGAACAACTCCCTGGGCAGGGTGCCGATGAAATTACGCAGCAGGTAGATGGCATAGGGCAGCCCGAAGCCGGTGTGGAAGAGCCAGATGCCGAGGAACGTTCCATTTATGTGAAGTTGGGCGTAGAGCTGGGAAATGGGGACGAGGGTCATCTGCAGCGGGACGACCTGCAGGCCCACCAGCAGGGCGAACATCCAGGTGCGGCCTTTGAAATGGAACCACGAAAAAGCGTAGGCCGCAAACGCCGCAATCAGGATCGGCAGGATGACCGCCGGTACGGTGACAGCAATGCTGTTCAGGAAGGCGCGTCCCATGCCGCGCGGGTTGAACAAGTCGGTGATGTTGCAGTTGAGGTCCGGGGGCTGGGTGCCGCTGGCGCAGTCGGTAGTATAGGTGGCCGTGCCGCGGTAACCGACGATAGCATCGATATAGTTGTTGAGGGTGAAGCGCGGCTGAGGCTGGATGCCGGAGATGCCCTGCAAGTAGGCCACGATGTTGGACGCCTGGACATCGTTGGGCGCCGGGTCTCCTTGCAGGTGGGGCTGCCCATTGACCAGGTTTTTAAGCATGACCAGCAGGCTGGAGCCGCGGGCAGGGATGAGACTCTGGGTGGTCAGGTCGGCGTTGGGCAGTTTCTTGCCGTCCGTACCGTGGCAACTGGCGCAGAACTGGCTGTATTCGGTCTGGCCTCTCACCGGGCCGAGCACGGTCCACCAGCCGCTGTAATCGATGGCCTGGATCGGGCGGAAGGAGGTCACCAGCAGTCCGATGGCAGGCAGCAGCCAGAGCAGGCACAGGCCGATCAGGATGACGTGGACAGGCAGATTGCTGAAGAATTTACGCGTTCCGCTGGCTTTCATCTTATCGCCTCCTGGGCCCGGAAGCGTTGGATGTTGTAGATCATGGCCGGAATGATCACCAGGATGAGCACGATGGCAATGGCCGTAGCTTGCCCGGTGTTGAAATTAATATACATTTCCTTGTACATGCGGTTGGCGATTACGTCCGTGCCGTAGTTGCCGCCCGTCATCACATAGACGATGTCGAAGACTTTCAGCACGTTGATCACCATGGTGGTAATTACCACCGCAATGGTGGGCGAAATGATGGGCAACATGATCTGGGTGAAGACGCGCCATTCCGAGGCGCCGTCCACGCGGGCCGCTTCGAGGATCTCGGTCGGCACGCTCTTCAACCCGGCAGAGAGGATCGTCATGCAGAACCCGGTCCACATCCACACCCCGACCACGATCAATGCGATGGTGTTGATTGAGGGTTCGCTCAAAAAGGAGACTGGTTTAAAGCCAAACCCGGTGATGATGGCGTTCAGCAGGCCGATCTGGTTGCCGGTGGTTTCGTAGTCGTAGACGAACTTCCAGATGACGCCAGCGCCTACGAACGAAATGGCCATTGGTAAGAAAATGATCGCTTTTGCAAGCGCCTCGTAGCGCACCCGGTCGGCAAGGGTGGCGATGAGCAGGCCAAAAAGGACCGTCCCGCTCACCATCAGCAAGATCCATTTAATGTTGTTGCCGAATGCGGTCAGCATGGCGTCGGAGGTGAGGGCATAGCGAAAGTTTTCGAAAATGCCCCAGCATGGCTGGCCTGCCTGGCAGTTGGAGCTGGCCCAATCTGTGTTTTGATTGTTGCGCAGGCTCAGGTAAAAGGTGGTGACCCCAGGATAGATGATAAAAGCGGTCATCACGATCAGGGCCGGCGCGAGATAAAGCCAGGGTACGCCCGGTTTCTGCCGCATGATATTTGGCACTTGTTCGTCTTTTGTGGCCATCGGTCGGTCCTCCATAATTCAGGCCCTCCCACAAACGTGCGTGGGAGGGCCTTTTGCGGTCACTAGAGGTTACTTTTTCAAGGCATCTGCTTGCGCTTTCGCGGCATTTGCCAGTTCAGCATCCAAATCTTTACCGTTAACGTAGTTCACAATGGCGGTCCAGTTTGCAGTCCCAAAACCGCCGGGGATGACGTCGCCCATGGAGGGTACAACGCCCGTGGCCGCAGCCAGGAAGGCGCCCTTCTTGACCAGGGCAGGATCGGTATACTGGCCGGCGCCGGCCTTGTTGGGGGTCAGGTCAAAGCTGGCCTTGGCCCAGTTCTGGCCGCCCACCGTTGAGGTCAGGTAGCCGATCAAGGCCCGCACAGCGGGGGTATCCTTGAAGGCCAGCATCCAGTCATAACCGGCCTGCAGGCCCTGCGCTCCCGGCACTCCGAAGAAGTCGAAGTCCGTGCCGTATTTGAGCGTCGGGTACTTGGTGGTGATCTCGCCGCTGGCGAAGCCGGACTGGCGCACCATCAGCGCGCCCGGCGGGTCTGAGAAGACCTTGTCGATGGCGGTGTTGAAGTTGGTCGTCAGGGTGCCCTGGGCGCCGCCGATATCGTACTTGGGATCGGTGGCCCACTTGCCGTAGGTCTGGAAGGCCGTTTTCACGCCGGCGTCATTGTAAGGCACCTTGCCGGAGATGATGTCCATTATGTACTGCGGGCCCTTCTGGACGAGCAGAATATCTTCGATGAAGTCGGCACCGGTCCAACCCGTGGCTGAGCCGGATTCAAAGCCGGTGCTCCAGGGGACGTTGCCGTCCGCAACCATCTTTTCGACCAGTGTGTTCAACTGGTCCCAGGTGGTGGGCACGGTGTAGCCCTTGGCCTGGAAGACGGCCGGGCTGTACCAGATGATGGTCTTGACGTCCAGCTTGACCGGCAGGCCAAGCCATTTGCCGCCAACGGTGCCCTGGTCGATGAAGTACTGGGCGTAGTTTTCCTTGTGGCCGCCGAGCGTATCCATGGCCACGAGCTGGCTCTGGTACTGAACGGCCTGGGTGATCTGCCAGAAGGCCACATCCGGCGGGGTGCCGGCTTTAACCTGGGTATCCAGGACGGCCGGGTCGCGCGTGGCGGTGGGTTTCAAGACGATGCCGCAGGCGTCGACTAACGGCTTGAGGATCGAGTTGAGTTTCGCCTCTTCCTGCCCCGACCACTGGTAGAACATGGTCAGCGTATCACCAGATTTGGCTCCCATGCAGTCGATTCCGCTGGTATTGGCGGGCGGCTGTGTGGCGGCGGGCGGCTGGGTGGGGGCGGGG
>DBMK01000294.1 GCA_002298885.1 Anaerolineaceae bacterium UBA700 | reverse complement strand
TAATTCCGAGTTTTTGGGCGATTTATCGCCCAAAAACTCGGAATTAAAGCATTTCTCCCCCTTCCCTTCAGGGAAGGGGGCCGGGGGGTTAGGTCGATTACAAGGTATAATTTCCAGCCATAATCCGATGCGCGTCCAAATTGCACTCTTCACCCTCATCAAAATTCTCTTCAATACCACCTACCGCATGGTGTACCCCTTCTTGAGCGCCTTTGCCGGCGGATTGGGCCTGGATCTTTCGGCTTTTTCCATTATTTTCACCGTGCGCTCGCTCTCGGGAATGTTGGGCCCCTTCCTGGCGCCGGTCGCCGACCGGCGCGGGCGTAAGACCAGCATGCTGCTGGGCCTGGGCGTGTACGTGGTCGGCGCGGGGTTGGTGGCGCTGTGGCCTTCTTACCCCGCTTTCTTTGCCGCCGTGGTGCTGACGACCCTGGCCAATTACATCTTCCTGCCGGCCATGCAGGCCTACCTGGGCGACCGGGTGGCTTATTCACGCCGCGGCTTTGCCCTGGCGGTGACCGAGACGAGCTGGTCACTGGCCTTCATTGTTGGTGTCCCGCTGGTGGGCCTGCTGATTGGCGGTAGTGGCTGGCTGGCGCCGTTCCCCTTCCTGGCCGGGCTGGGCATCGTGGCGCTGGTCGCGCTGGCCCGCCTGGTGCCGGCGACCCCGCCTCCGGCGCAGGCCAACGGTTCCCCCTGGCAAGGCCTGGGGCGCGTACTGACCTACGGTCCCGCCCTGGCGGCGCTGGTGCTCAGCTTTGCCATCACCGCCGCTAACGAATCGGTCAACCTCGTCTTCGGCGTATGGATGGAGGACGCCTTTGGGCTCAAGCTGGCGGCCCTGGGGGCGGCCTCGGCGGTCATCGGACTGTCCGAGCTGGGCGGCGAGAGCCTTTCGGGGCTGCTGGCCGACCGGCTGGGCAAGGAGCGCGCCATCCGCGCCGGCATCCTGCTCTCGGCGCTTTCGGCCCTCGGTTTGAATTTATTGAGCGGCAGTGAGCTGGGGGCCATGGTCGGCCTGCTCTTTTTTTACATGTCCTTCGAGTTCACCATCGTGAGCTGCCTGCCCTTGATCACCGAGGTGCTGCCCGAGGCGCGCGCCAGCCTGATGGCGGCCAACGTGGCCGCCTTCTCGCTGGGGCGGGCGGCCGGGTCGCTTCTGGCGCCCTGGCTGTACCAGGGGATCGGTTTCGGCGCCAACACCCTGGCTGCCCTGCTGCTCAACCTGCTCGCCCTGGCGGCGCTCGGCTTCGTCCGCCTGCGCCGGCCGGCGGTTGAAATTTGATTTCTATTCATTTGTTGATTTTGTGCTGCCAAGCAGCACAAAATCAACAAATCTATCCAGACCATTTATAATCAAGCTATGCTCCTCCATTCTGCATCGCAATTATTGACGCTTTCCGGAGGGCCGCAGCGCGGGCAGGCCCTGGGGCAGTTGAACATTATCGCCGATGGCGCCGTGTTGATCCGCGGCGAAACGATCGCCGCCGTAGGCCGCACGGCGGACCTGCGAGCGGCCTATCCCGGCGAGCCTGCGCTGGACGCCGGCGGCAAGGTGGTGCTGCCGGGGTTCGTCGATCCGCACACCCACCTGGTGTGGGCCGGCGACCGGGCGGCCGAGTTCGAGCTGCGCCTGCAGGGACGCACCTACCTGGAAATCCTGGCTGCCGGCGGCGGCATCCTGTCCACCGTGCGCGCCACCCGCCAGGCCAGCCTGGAGAGCCTGGTGGAGCAGACCCGCCGGCGGGCGCGCAGCCTGTTCCGCCACGGCACCACCACGGCCGAGGCCAAGACCGGCTACGGTTTGGAGATCAACAGCGAGCTGGTGCAGCTCGAAACCATTTTGCGCCTGGACGAAGAAGGCCCGCTGGAGCTGGCGCCGACCTTCCTGGGCGCCCACGCCGTGGCTCCTGAGTTCAAGAACGATCCCGCAGCCTACACCGACCTGGTCTGCCGCGAGATGCTGCCGGCGCTGCGCGAATGGTGGCAGGCTCGGGCCGGCCCCCGCGCCACGCAGCGCCTGCCGTTCGTCGATGTATTCTGCGAAACGGGCGTCTTCAGCCTGGCCCAGACCCGGCGCATCCTCACCACGGCCCGCCAGTTGGGCTTTCCGCTCAAGGTCCACGCCGACGAGTTCGACTCCCTGGGCGGTGCCGGACTGGCTGCCGAGCTGGGGGCAGTCTCGGCGGACCACCTGGTCAAGACGCCGCCGGAGGATATCGCTGCCCTGGCTCGCAGTAGCACGGTGGCCGTGGCCCTGCCGTGCACGCCGTTCGGCCTTGCCGAAGCCCATTACAC
This sequence comes from Anaerolineaceae bacterium UBA700, assembly GCA_002298885.1. Next base: position 7,732 of record DBMK01000294.1, on the reverse strand, counting down.
CCCTGCCCGGGCCATCCTGGCGGCGGGGGGTCTGCTGGCCATTGCTACGGATATCAACCCCGGCACGGCCTGGTGTGAGAGTATGCAGTTTGCCATTGCGTTGGCCTGCCGCTACCTGCGCCTGACCCCGGCCCAGGCCATCGCCGCCGCCACCATCAACGCCGCGGCCGCCATTGGGCTGGTGGAACGCATCGGCTCGCTCGAACCCGGCAAACAGGCCGACCTGATCATCTTATCTGAGGACAATTACCGCCACCTGGGCTACCGCTTTGGAACGAACCTGGTTGACATGGTGATCAAGAAGGGCAGAGTTTATCAAGCTGCCTGAGAGAGCCAGGGCGTGAGTTTGATAAAATACAATCATCTCACGGCCATGTTTTTTAAATTTGTGAAGAGCAATTATTTATCAGGAGTAACATGGAAAACAAGCTTGTTTCTGAAGACAAACCACTGACCCGTCCGCGGTTCTGGCTCACCTGGTTCGGTTGGAATGCGCTGGGTTATTTTGCCAGCCTGCTGCCGACGCTGGTTTTGAACCTCCTCACCACCCAGGGGCTGCTCAAGTCCTCAACATGGACGGCCGTGCAGTCCTGGGTGTACTTGCTCATTATCCTGATCGAAGCTTTGATGGTTTCCTGGGTCCAGCAGCACGTGCTGCGCCGCGTGCTCAAGAATTACCGCCAGTGGTTTTTGCTGACCTTCCTGGCGTTTGCGCTGTACAACCTGATGAGCGGCGGCACATTCATCAACATGATCAATAACATCCAATCTACCACCGGCGTGCCCGGCTTCGAAGACCGCCAGTTTGAATTTACCCTGCTGCGCTACGTCTCGTCCTTCGGCGGCGGGCTGCTGTTTGGACTGCTTCAGTGGCTGGCGCTGCGCCTCGAGGTCCCCCGCGCCCGCTGGTGGATCGTCTGGTCGCTGGGGGCCTGGGCCGTCTACGCTATCCTGACCAACCTGGCCTTTACCCTGTTGTCTCCCGTGATCCAGACCAATCCCACCCTGTCCGCCCTGGCCAGCAGCAATGCGCCGGCTTACCAGATCGGGCTGCAGTTGATCGGGTACATCCTCTACATGGCCTTCCCGGCCATCAGCGGTATCGGATTGGCGCGTATGCTGGTTCAAAAGCAGGTCCAGGAGGTCAGGCAGTCCGCCAAAGGCCGGGTAACCGTGGGCGCCAAACCCAAGCCGGCCGCGGCCGCAGCCGCCCGCCGCGCCGAAGAAGTGCAGACCAGCGAGGATTCCCGCCGCAATTTCCTCTTCCTGCGCCTGGCGGGCGCCATGGCCCTGGCCCTGATGGTGGGACGGCTGACCTACGCCATGGGCCTGACCGATTTCCTGGCCGGGCTGGCCATTCCTGCTGCCAACAACGCCCAGGATAATTCTTATCTGTCCGCTATGATCTACAGCGGTCTGGCCGGCCTGCTGCTGGGGCTGGCCCAGGTGTGGGTGCTGGGGCCGGGCTACCGCCGCCGCTGGGTGTGGGTGGTGGCCACCGGAGTGGGTTACCTCTTCCAGACGATTAACGTAGGCACGCCCATTCAAGTCATCGCCGATTGGGCTCAGAAGGGGATTGCACAGAACCCCACCCTGTTATACGCCTTTGGACAGCAGTTTGGCTCTTCGGCCTTGTTCTGGCTGGCCCTGGGCCTGATCCAGGCGGCGGCGTTGTGGCAGTGGGCCGGAAGGCGCGCCTGGGCCTGGATTTTGATCGTGCCGGTGATCCAGGCGCTGGGCCTGCTCGCCCGGCTGCTGTTCGGTTACCCGTTTGAAACCTGCGTCATCGCCGTGGCCGGCGGGGCAGCCCTGCTCTTCTACCTTCGCTCCGGCTGGGCCGGAGAGCTGTACTTCGCCTCTAGCACGGGTGATACACCGGCAGTCGAAGACCTGGAAGAGGCCGCAATGGTCCTGGAGGACCGCCTGGCCGAATTCCCGTTCCTGCGCGGCCAGGTGACCGTGGAGGACGACATGCTGGTCGTTTCCTACGATAAGCTGGACGAAACCGATTTTATTACCGACGTGGCCCTCGCCCCAGGCAAGGCGGTCTTCTTCGATGCCCCGCAGACTCTGGATAAGGACGCCCCGCTTCCGGCCGGAGTCAACGTTATCGCCACCGAGGAGGATATCGAATCGGTCAGGGTGCATCGGGCCGGGGAGAGCCGCCTGCCATACCTGCGGGTGAAGCTGGACGAATCTGGATTTGTGAAACTGAACGAATACCTGAAGGCGCACCCCGGCTTTACCCTGGGTGTCGCCCTGGACCGGGAAGTGCTTGCTACCTTCGCTTTGACCGAGCTGAACCCCGAGGGTATTTTCGTCGAAGGCCTTTCGCTGGATGACGCCGAATTCGTAGCCGGAATCTTGAACAACGACCCCTTGCCCTTCGAGCTCGAGCGGGTGGAAGAAGAAGGGGCCGAAGAAAAAGTAGTTGGAGTGGCGAAGTCTGCCGGAGCTTAATCTGATCGAACGTTGAACAACATTATGCCCCGCCTGGCCAGGCGGGGCATTTATGATCTATAAAGCTCCTCTCGCGGAATGGGCAAAATTGTGCCGCTGTCGAGGCGCACGATGACGACGGCTGGACATGGGGTATATCCTATGAGGCGCACCGTCTCCCAATTGTCTGCCTGCCGGCAGGCGGCCCTGGCATGCCAGGTATAGACGCTCCCCTCACACAAAACTTCCGGCCGGGTGGGTATTGCGGTGTCAGCCTGCATTTCGAAACCTCCTGCGGAATTCACACGGTTCATAATTCCAGCATAGGCGGTCCGGCGAATAAAACAATCCCCCCGGATGGGGGAGATTGGGGGGATTATATAAATTTATTGCTCCAACCGGAAAAACCTGGAACAAACCACCTCCGGCGCTCGTATTGAACTATACAGTGAGGTGCAAATTTTATGGATAAAGTGATTTCAAAAGACGGAACGGCAATTGCTTACGACCGCTCCGGAATAGGCACGCCATTGATCCTGGTGCATGGCACCAATGCAGACCACACGCGCTGGGCCAACGTCCGGCCTTACCTGGCCCGGCATTTTACCGTATATGCTGTTGACCGCCGCGGGCGGGGAGAGAGCGGGGATGGGCCGGATTATTCGATAGAGCGCGAGTACGAGGATATCGCCGCCGTGGCCGGCGCCATCGCCGGGCCGGTGGACGTGCTGGGCCATTCATTCGGGGCGGCCTGTGTGCTGGGGGCGGCCCGGCAGATCTCCAACCTGCGCCGCCTGGTGCTGTACGAGCCGCCCATGCTCCAGGTTCAGCACAGCCCGCAGCGGGCCGCATTGCTGGATGAAATGGAAAGGCATTTAGCGGCCGGCAGGCGCGGCGAAGTGGTGCGCCTGCTGCTGGGGATGCTGGGAGTGCCCGGACCCGCCGTCGACCAGTTGAGCGCCAGCCCGGCCTGGCCTGGCATGACGGCCGCCGCCCATTCTATTCCCCGCGAGCTGCGCCAGAGCGCCGCCTATGCTGCCGACCAGGAGGCGTTCAAAGCCATTACGGCCCCGACGCTGTTCGTATTGGGCGGCGACTCGCCGGAATTCTTCCGGGTGACCACAGAAACCCTGTGCCAGGGACTGCCCAACGCGAAAATCGTCGAGCTCCCCGGCCAGCAGCACAGCGCCATGCTCACTGCCCCGGAGCTGTTTGCCAGGATGGTTATCCGTTTTCTGGAGGAAGATCGAGCTTAAAACCTTTTCCACCAATGGCGCGAAGGAAAGGCGAATAGAACAAGAAAATCTGCCTGGCGATCCTTGGGGAATGCCAGGCAGATTGTCATAAATGGTCTACCCGAAATGGAAATCGTTTAAGTCTACCGTTGGCTGAAGATTGACTGGCCGTTTGCGGTTCTCTGGTTTGAATACACAGAGGGCACGTAGATTGTCGTGCCGCAAGCGGGGTTATACACCGCGTCGGAATATTGAGTCACCCGACCCAGGTTATCCACAGGCATAACCCGGAAATAGCAGTAGGTCTGCAAACTGCCCGACAGGGGCAGGCTGGTCTCAAAGCTTGTTTTCGGCTGCTCGGCAATTAAGGTGGTGGGCAAGGGGGTTTTGCCCGCATATACCCGGTACGAAGCAATTTCGGTGGCGCCGTTCCAGCTAAAGAATAACTGCGGCGTTCCGCTGGTGGTTTGCACCACCAGCGCCGGCGGCCAGGTTGGAAAGCCGTGCCAGGTGAAGCGGAAGGCGCGATAACTGACCTGTGGCGCATCCAAAGTAATTTCCATGGCCTTGGTTCCATCCGGTTCAACTTCTGTGAGCAGGGGTGAAACGGCGCTCCCCCATCCGATCAAGGTGTTGCCATTCGGCAGGCGCTGACCATTGCCCATAAAGGTAGAATATGTGCCCAGCGAATTGTAATAATCCCAAACCGGCGCTACCGTTTTGCCGACCTCATCCACGGCGTATTCAACTACCCTGGAGGCTACAGGTGTCCCTGTCTTATGATTATCAAACATGGTGATGTCGCCATTCGGCAGCCTGCGGATATCATGTTGGAAAGAAAATGGCACGGCTCCATTTATGTAACTAAATTGATTGTTTTTTCCACCAAACCGCCAGATAATATCGCCAGTTGAACGGTTAATTTTGGTGATTTCAGACATAGTGAAGCACGAGAGGAGGATATTGCCGGCATTGTCTGAACTATCCAGATCAACAGCATTCCCATGCACGTAGTCGATCACCGCCGCAGTCAGGTCATTGTAAGTGTCGGTGATATTAAAATGATCCCAACTGCGCCACTCAAAGACTACATTTTTATCTGCATCCAGTTCCTGTATCACAAGGCCGATAACCGTAGCATTGGGATTACCGCCCTGGACAATTTCACTCATATCGACGGTGTGAGAATCATAAATCATAAAGAGATAGTGGCCATTCGGGAGCAACTGCAAATCATGTAAATCGGCTCGTGAGTACCCATTTCCAGGCTTAATTACATCAATCAGGTGGTAATTATTGTCCAGGATATTAAAATAACCGCTAGTATAGTCGTAGTAGGAAAGATTGCCGTTTGGAAGTTTTTTAAAATCATAGCCACTGTCCCCGGGATCAAGTTTCTGGTAATAGACGGGCTCCCCTTGGTTATCGAGGATCAGGTTATATGTCCCATTGGCAGTACCCCAATTAAAAATGCTGAAAAATAAATCGCCGTCTGCCGTCCCGCTAGCCGGAACGGTGACCTGAATATTGGGAAAATCACTCGGGATAGTCACGTAAGTTTTTTGTGCAGCGGATGGCTTCACGGTTTTTGGAGAGACCGGCGCGTGGGGTAAAAATGCCGCCTTTTCATCCGGATCCAGCAGCTTCAAGCTGTCGACAGCCGGCAGTTTTCCTTTGGAAATTGTAAAGGAGTAAGGATTTTTTCCTGCGGCGTTGACTGTCACTTTCTCGCCGTTGGCAAAAGGCTTATCCGGCCTGAAGATGGCGGTCTTCTGATCGTCCGAAAGAACTACTTTGCCTGAATGGCTGCCGCTGAGGCTTCCCACAACTTGAATGTTGATGGCTGCGGACTCTATCGGGTTTAATTTTTCCGAATAACGTACCGTTATGGTCGTTTCGGGATTAATGTCCGTTGCGCCGGCGACCGGATTCGAGTACACGATTCTGTTCGCATTGGGCGAGGCAATCATTCCTGTGGAAAACAATATGTTCAAGATCAGGCTTATAGCAATGATTTTTTTCATTAAGGGACTCCTCTGCGAATAATTCCTGGCCAGGCGTTGAACCATTTTAACCGAAATACTTCTTTGCTCAGTAAGCAAAGACAGGGGTATCGCTTCTTATTCATTGAGCCAGCTAATAAAAGTATAAAGTTGAAAGATGAGTCTATTATGAGAAAAAAGATAAACAATACAATAAATCGGGGCGTGATTGAGTATCACTCCAACCTTTTATTCCTGCCGCTCTTTCGGCCAGGTGCCCATGACCTGGCGCAGAATGGCGAACTCGCCAATGTGGTAGGCGTTGTGGTCGCTGACCACCAGGATCTCGCGCAGGATGTTGTACCCCGGGGCGTGCGGCAGGTCGGAGATGAGGTCGGTGGCAGGGTCGGCTGTGAGGTCGACCAGGCTCTTCAGGTCCGCCTGGAAGCGGTCGATCGTGGACTGCCATTTAGCCGGATCGGCCTGCTCTCCCTTGGGCGGCCAATACTGCTCCGGCCAGTTCATATAGACGTAATTCGGGTTGCGGATGAAATCCAGGATGTCCCATTGGGTGATGCGCAGGTGTTCCAACAGGTGCCAGGGAGAATAGGTGCCGCCCGGCGCCAGGCTGTTGATTGCCTCCATCGGAAAATCGGCCACGGCAGCCTCGAAGGGCATGTGGGCGTTGCCGCCTTGCAGCAACGCCAGCAGTTGTTGGCGAAAAGCCGGTATCGTATCCATATTTATTTCTCCTGAAGATATTGCTCGATGATATTCAAGGCCATGCCAACGCCATCCTCAGCGCGGATCTTGGCGCCGAGCATGGCCGCGCATTTGCGGATGTCCGGGTCGCTGGCGGCAGCCCGGATAGCCTCAGCCAGCGTTTCGGACGTCAGCAGCTCCAGGCGCTGCGGCGGCGGGCCCACGCTCAAGGCGCCTACCCGCGAGCCCCACAGCTCTTGCGCCGGCAGCATAGGGACGAGCACGGACGGCACCCCTGCCCGCAAAACTTCGGCCGTCATGACCGCATCGCCGGAATGCACCGCTGCCTTCATGCACGGGAAAACCCAGCGCGGCAGGGTAGAATCCAGCCTGAAAACGCCCGGCGGCAGCTCCACAGCACCGTGGTCTCCCGTTCCCAAATCGATCACGGCTCGCTGCTCGGAAAGCTCGAGCGCGGCGAAGACCAGCCGGCGCAGTTGCCCGGGATCGACTCCGCCCCAATTGCGCAGCGAAACGTATATTGGAGGCTCGCCGGCTGCCAGGAAATCCATCAGCTCAGCCGGTTCGCGCCGGTTCGCATCCTCCTCAAGGAACCAGTAGCCCGTGGTGTGGATGGTGGACGGCCAATCCTCGGGGTGCGGGATGACGTGCGGGCTGAAACCCTGTACGACCAGCATTCTTTTCAAGGTTTCCCAGTTCTGCTTGAAGGTTTGGGGCGGCAGGCCGAGCATTTCCTGGCGGAAACGGTTGCCGGCAGCGCCCGCCAGGTTCCAGCGCAGGGGTTCCAGGCGCCGTTTGGCCACCAGGTAGTTCAGGATGCTTACCCGGGTGGGCAGCGGCGCTCCGATTGCAGCCGACCCGCTGTAGGTGGCTACCCAGGTGGGCTCCAGCGTGGCGCTGGCGTGGCGGATGCCGCGTTTCTCGGCGATCGAGGCAGCGTATACGTCAGAAAAAGGGCTGCTGATTACCAGTTCCGCGTCCTGGCAGGCTGCCCAGGCGGCGTCCAGCATACGGCGGCCGTGCTGCTCGATCAAGGGTTTGTAGGCCATCAACTGCTTTTGCAGGCTGCTGGTTTCAACCGGGCCCTTGTGAACCCCCGCTTCTAGCAGGGCCAGCAGGTCCACCCCGCCCGGTGCGGCTTCCAGCCCGCACTGCTCGATGCGGGTAGTCCAGCGCGCCCCGGCGAGCAGGCGCACGGCATGCCCGCGCCCCTTCAACCCCTTTCCCAGCGCCAGGAAGGGACTCAGGTCGGTATAGTTCCCCTCAGCGAGAATTGTGATTCTCATCTTACAACCATTTTAATTTACTTCGAGGGATTTACAACGTGGACTTTTTGGGGTTGTTTCGAGCTGC
>DBMK01000203.1 GCA_002298885.1 Anaerolineaceae bacterium UBA700 | reverse complement strand
GGTTAATTTGTTAAAGTTCAACACGGAAGGGGGCCGAGGGGTTAGGTCAAAACCAGAGTAGCAACTTGAATTATTGATTCGAGCTCGCTGCCGGGATAAAGCCGTATTTAGCCATCACCGCCTGGCCGTCCGGCGAGAGCACCAGCGCCACGAAAGCCGCCGCCAGGTCCGGGTTCGCGCTGTCCGAGATCGGGGCGATCGGGTAGGTGGCTACCGTATTCAGCGCGTCCGGAATGTCCAGCCGGCCTAGCTTCGCCGCCGCATCCGCGGTGATGTCGGTGACGTAAACGATTCCGGCATCCACCTCCCCCAGGAATACTTTGGTGACCACTGATTTAACGTTGTCTTCGTATGAGACTACATTTTTTAGAACACTGCCCTTGAATGCGGGATCGAAGCCCGGATCTTTGGCTGCTTTGTCCAGAAAATCCAATGTGTATTGGCCCACCGGCACCGATTTATCCGCCAGGTCAAGTTTCAGGCCGCTTTTTGCCAGGTCTTTTAATTCTTTGATGCCCGCCGGGTTATCCTTTGGAAAGATGACTACCAGGCGGTTCTTAACGAAGGTCTTGGCGTCCGCCTTGTTCACCCGCTTGGAAGTAACCGCCGCATCCATGTACTTGGCGCTGGCGCTGGCAAAAACGTCCGCGTCCGCTCCCTGGTCGAGCTGCTGGACCAGTTGCTGTGAGCCGCCAAAGCTGAAGGCCACTTTCACCCCCGGGTTCTGGCTTTCGAAGGTCTTGCCCAGCTCGGTGAACGATTCGGTCAGTGACGCGGCCGCCAGGACAGTCAGGTTTTTGGCGCTCGCCGGCGTTTTCGCAGGGGCAGTGGTGAGCGCTGAAGCCTGTGTCGCCAGCGCCGTCGGTGCAGCGGTTGTTGACAGGGGCGTGCAGGCCGCCGTTGCCAGCAGGATTGCCAGCAGCACGATGGATAGGACCTTTGGGCGCATGTTGTTTTCCTCTGCTATATTTTAATATACTCAATAATTGAGTAGCCAATATTTATCGTATTTCTTGCAAAATAAAACAAATTAGATATAATTTATCTTATAATTGGATTAATAATTTATTATCCTCCGCGGGCAAGAACGGGCTACCATGCGAGCAGATACGGTGATAATAAAACTTATAAAATGGCGCTGGTACATCGCAGCACTGTTTGTTTTGGCGCTAATTACCCTGGAGTTCGTCGAGCACGATTCCTGGGGCGCCAATATTTTTTACGACCTGGAATTTATCATTTTCTTCACCACCGTGCTGGTTGCCACCATCTTATTCGAGCTTCTGGCGCGCTCCAACCGCAAGCTGAATGCCACCCTGCGTATTCTCGATACCAAACACCGGCTGAACCTCGAGCTCTCGCAGGAAGAGGATTGGGATACCTTGACGGCGCGCCTGGCCGAATTTCCGCACGCCATCGCCGGCGCGGTCGAATCGGTCTTAATCTTTTGTGACCCAATCACCGGGTCCAGCGAGCATGCGGCGCGTTGGGGGGCGAGGGATTCGGCCGCCGCCGGCTTAGCAAACTGGAAGTGTGTCACCTGCCTCGATCCAAAAGGCGGCAGCCGGCTGCATCCATTTAAAAGCGATGACAATCCTACTCTGCGCCCCGCAGCGGACGTCGAGGCTACGTACTGCCTGCCGGTCAGCCCCAATAATAAGCTCGTCGCCTTTCTTCGCTTCAGGCTGGCTCACAACCAGCGCCTGACCTCCGAACAGGTCGTCATCCTGGATAACGTGGTTGACGAAATGGCCATCAGCCTGAAAACCAGCCGGGAGCGCAAGAACCAGGCCGACATGCGCATCGCCGAGGCCAACCTGGTCCAGCGCAAGGACATCTGGCGCTATTTGCACGACAACCTGGGCCAGAACCTTGCCTACCTGCGTCTCAAACTGGACCAGTTCAGCCGGGCCGCCCCCCTGCCCCCCTTGCCCGAAATCCGCACCGATCTCCAGCACATGCGCGACGTGTCCGACGAATCATACATGATGGTGCGCAACTGGCTGGAGAGCCGCCACCCTAAAACCCAATCCCCGTTGGCGGAACTCCTGGTTGAACATGCCCGCGAAATTTCCCGGCGCGGCGCTTTCGAGATCGAGGTTTCAAGCGAAGGCGAGGCCGTCCAGCTTTCGCCGCCCGCCCAGGAGAAGCTTTATTATATCTTCCGCGAAATCCTGAATAACGTGGCCAACCATGCCAGTGCCACCCGCGTGGAAGTCGCCCTGACCTGGAGTGCCTCGGACCTCAGGCTGACCATTTCAGATAACGGCGTTGGCTTCGACCCCCGCGGCATCGATTCCTCGCGACACTTCGGTTTCGGCATCATGAACGAGCGGGTTGCCGAGCTTAATGGACGCCTGGAGCAGGTCTCGTCATTAAAGGGCGGCACACTGGTCTCGATTTGGGTGCCGATCCAAAGATCAGGGAGCTTTCCATGAACCCACAGGTCCAGGTCGAAACGCTTGCTAGAAGAAGAGTACTGATCGTCGATGATCATCGTTTGTTTCAGGAAGGCCTCGCCAGCCTGCTAAAATACGTGCCTGATTTTGAAGTGGTCGGCCTCGGTGGCAGTGTTGCCGAAGCTGTCGCTCTGGCCGATAAGCTCACCCCGGATATTATCCTCATGGATTTCACCCTGCCAGACGGCACCGGTCTCGATGCCACTAAAGCCATTCTCGCCCGGCAGCCCGCCTGCAAAATCGTGTTCCTCACCGTCTACGAGGCCAATTCCACCCTCTTTGCGGCCCTGCGCCTTGGCGCCAAGGGCTACATGGTCAAGAATATTCCCACCGAAAGCCTCCTGGCCAGCCTGCGCGCCCTCGACCGGGGAGAAACTGCCTTGTCGCGCACCATGATGAACCGCGTCCTGGAGGAATTCAGTCGCAGCGACCCGGAACAGGTGCAGAAAGACCCGGCGCTCAAAAAACTGAGCAAGCGCGAGCTTGACATCCTCAAGGAATTGGAGACCGGCGCCACCAACAAAGAGATCGGCCAGCGCCTGTTCCTCTCCGAAAACACGGTCAAGCACCACATTCGCAGCATTCTCGAGAAGCTCTCCGTCGAATCCCGCCTTCAGGCGATCGACATCGCCCGTAAATCCGGCCTTCAGCTTTAAATATCCATTTTGATAAAAACGAAAAAAGAGGTTTGGGGCTGGTTCGCAGCCCC
>DBMK01000287.1 GCA_002298885.1 Anaerolineaceae bacterium UBA700 | reverse complement strand
CACGCAAAGCGTGCAAAAAAACCGCAATTAAGAACTCCCCCGCCCTGGGGCGGGGGCCGGGGGGTGGGGATGATTTCTTAGGGTTGTGTTAGAATATCCCTACCGGCTTGATCCCATTTTTATACAGGTATCGATGTCCACACTGACTGCACGCATTGCCAGCGCCTCGCGCGAGCTCAAACTATTCCTCATCGCTTCTTTCGTGCTCGGCATGGGCTACGCCATGGTCGACGCGGTCATGAACAACTTCCTCAACGCCCGCTTCGCCCTGAGCGGACTCGAGCGCTCCTTCCTCGAATTCCCGCGCGAGCTTCCGGGATTATTGTGCGTGTTCGTAACGGCCTTGCTGGGATTCTTGTGCAGCCGCCGCCTGGGCGTGCTGGCGATGCTGCTGGGCGTTGCCGGGGCGCTGCTGATCGGCTTCGCCTCCTCCACCTACGCAGTGTTGGTGGGCTGCTTGTTTGTGTACAGCCTGGGCATGCACCTGTTCTTGCCGGTGTCCTCCACCATCGGCATGGAGCTCGCCAGCGAAGGCAAGACCGGCCACCGCCTGGGGCAGTTGAACGCCGTACGCAACCTGGCCACCATCCTGGGCAGTTTCCTGGTCTACCTGGGGTTTAAATACCTGGGGTTCACCTTCGAGCATACCTTCAGCCTGGCCGCTCTGGCTTTCCTGCTGGCGGCCGTCCTGCTGTACGGCATGCAGCCCGAAAAATCGCCCCAGCGCAAGACCTTCCTTACCCTGCACAAGGAATACCGGCTGTATTACCTGCTCTCTATCCTGTACGGTAGCCGCAAGCAGCTTTTCATCACCTTCGGCCCGTGGGTCATCGTCTCGGTGTTCAACCAGCCCACCCAGACCATGGCCACCCTGGTCACCGTGGGCGGCATCATCGGCATCCTTTTTCAGCCCTTCCTGGGCTGGTCCATCGACCGCTTCGGCGAGAAGGTGGTGCTGGCGGCGGAGGCCGTGTTGCTGGTGGTGGTGTGCTTCGGTTACGGCTTCGCCCGTTCTCTCTTCCCCGAAGCCACCGCCTTTCTGATGATCTGCGGGTTCTATCTGGTCGACCAGATGCTGCTGTCGGTGAACATGGCCCGCGCCACCTACATGAAGAAGATCGCCCTGCGCCCCGAGGACGTCCAGCCGGCGCTCACCGCCTCGATCACCCTCGATCACCTCTTTTCGATTATGGTCGCCCTCCTGGGCGGCCTGATCTGGAACGCCTTCGGTTACCAATACGTATTCCTTTTGGGCGTGGTCATCGCCGCCGCCAACTTTGTTGCCGCTCTGCGCATCCGCCTGCCCCGCGCCGGGGTTGTGTGAAAACGATTACGGGTGTTTTTTGTCCTCCGTCGGAGGATTAAAAACACCCTGCATCTTATCAACTGAAATTGGAAATGAGATAACGCGATGAATGATTGGGTTTGGTACCACTACGCCCTGGTAGGGCTGGCGGCGGTGGCGGCGGGGGCGGTGAACGCCCTGGCCGGCGGCGGCACGCTGATCACCTTCCCGGTGATGACTGCCCTGGGCATGCCTCCGGTCATCGCCAACGTGACCAACACGGTGGCCCTGGTCCCCGGTTACCTGGGCGCCACATTCGCCCAGTTCAAGGACCTTAAGGGCCAGCGCCAGCGCCTGCTGCTGTTCATCCCCGCCGGGGTCGTCGGGGGAGTCATCGGCGGGCTGCTGCTGCTCAACACCGGCGAAAAGGTCTTCCGCGAGCTGGTGCCGTTCCTCATCCTGCTGGCCTCGCTCCTGCTGGCGGTCTCCGACCCCGTGCGGGCCTGGCTGATGCGCCGCGTAGGCAAGGGCAGCGGGACGGCGGCCTCTCTGACCACGCTCGGCGTGCTGCCGGTGGGCCTGGCGGCCATCTACGGCGGCTATTTCGGCGCCGGGCTGAGCGTGATCGTCCTGGCGGTGCTGGGCCTGTTCGTGAACGATTCGCTCACTCGCCTGAACGCCTTGAAACAGGCCATCTCTTTCAGCGTTAACCTGGCTGCGGCAATCTTCTTCATCTTTTCGGGGAACGTGGTCTGGCCGGTGGCGCTGGCGATGATGGCTTGCGCTCTTGCCGGTGGCATGCTGGGCGGCCGCCTGGCCGGGCGCATCAAGCCCTCCACCCTGCGCTACGTGGTGGTGATCATCGGCGTAATCGTGGCCATCCTATACCTGATTAAATAAAACTATTGGATTTCTTGGGGGCTGCTCAGCGGCCCCCTAAAAAAAATCCAAAATACATCTTCTTTCAAAAGGATGGATGGAGGCATCAACCGAAAGGTTGATGCCCCCATCCATCCTTCTCCTTGCTGGTTATAATCGTCCGGTCGTTTCGCTCCCTGCCTGGAATCGATACACTGTGAGCGTAAGAACAGTGACTTTCACAAGGAGCAAGAACCATGAACGAGAACCAAGCGATTATCCGAGTTGAACACCTGCACAAAACCTACGGCGCAACCATCGCCGTTAACGACGTCAGCTTCGAGGTGAAGCGCGGCGAAATCTTCGGCATCGTCGGGCCCAACGGAGCCGGCAAAACGACCACCGTGGAATGCCTGATGGGCCTGCGCCGCCCGGACGGCGGTCGCCTGAGCGTGTTGGGCCTGGACCCGACCCGCCAGGAAGGCGAGCTGCGCCAGCGCATCGGCGTGCAGCTTCAGCAGGCCGCCCTGCCCGAGGACCTCAAGGTCTGGGAGGCGCTGGACCTGTTTGCTGCCATCTACCACAGCCGGGTGGATTGGAACGCCCTACTCGAGACCTGGGGCCTGGCCGATAATAAGCGCAAAGCTCGCTTCGCCAGCCTCTCTGGCGGGCAGAAGCAGCGCCTGTTCATCGCCCTGGCCCTGGTCAACGATCCGGAGATCGTTTTCCTGGACGAGATCACCACCGGCCTCGACCCCCAGGCGCGCCACAATACCTGGGAGCTGGTTGAAAAGCTGCGCCAGCACGGCAAGACCGTCGTCCTGGTGACCCACTTCATGGACGAGGCCGAGCGCCTGTGCGACCGGGTGGCGATCATCGACCACGGCGACCTGATCGCCCTCGATCCTCCCCAGAAGCTGGTCCAGGCTCTCAAGGCCGAGACGCGCATCATCTTCGACGCCGGCGGGCTGGGGGATTATCCCTGGCTGCGCGACGTGCCCGGCGTATCCGCCGTGGAGCGCCAGAACGGCAGCGTGGTGGTCACCGGCAGCGGCCCGCTGTTAGCCCGTGTGGCCGCCGCCCTGGCCGAGCGCGGCGTGGTCCCCGCCGACCTGCGCACCGAGCAGGCCACCCTCGAAGACGCCTTCCTGGCCCTCACCGGCAAAACGATCCGGGATTAAACGAATTGTCCCGTGTTGCTTCGTTTACCATGGATTCAACCCCTCCCCCGGCCCCTCCCCTGACCCTTACAGGGTGCTTCGCGAAGGG
>DBMK01000358.1 GCA_002298885.1 Anaerolineaceae bacterium UBA700 | reverse complement strand
GGCCACCACGAAGAGGTGGCCGGTCGTTGCTTTTAGCCATAAATTAATGCCCTACTGCCGGTGGGGCGTCGGCGGCGCGGCGGCCGGCGAACTTGAGCGGCCAGCCGGGCAGGAGGATACCCAGGAGGAGGGCCACGATGGCGGCGTAGAAGGTCACCGTGTAAGCCCGCTCGAAGCCGGCGATGTTTTCATTGCAGGCTTCAGCGAGCAGTTGGAGAGCGCCGCCGGGGATCTGGGCTGCCCCCGAGGCCGAGGCGCCGTTGGTATTGACCGAGGCTACCGGCGGCTGGACGGTGGTGCAGATAGCCACCGGGGTCGAGCCGGCCGGGCGCGGGGCGTCCTGGAACTGCTGCTGCAGGGCCGAGATCTGCGGCGAGAGGGCGCTGGCCAGCACGGTGGCCAGGATGGCCACGCCGATGGCCTGGACCACGTTGCGGGTGGCGTTGGTCAGCGACGAGCCACGCGCCACCTGCTTCAGCGGCACCACCGACAGGGCAGTAACGAACGTGGTCTGCACGGTGGCACCGAGTGCCAACCCGCGCAGCGCCAGGAGTAGCATGATCGTCGTGATCGGCGTGTCTGCCTTGATCTGCGAGAGCTGCCAGGTGTTGACGATCAGCATCAGGAACCCGAAGGCCACCAGCGGGCGCGGTCCCAGGCGGTCGTACAGGCGGCCGGCGACGATGGTGGTAACCCCGCTGGTGACGGCCATAGGCAGCAGAATCAGGCCGGTTTCGAAAGCCGTCTTGCCGCGCAGGGCTTGCAGAAAGATCGGCATCATGAATTCGGCGCCGAACAGGGCAATCACGCTGACGTACCCCAGCAGGCTGGCGTTGAGAAAGGTGCGCCGTTTGTACAGGCGCAAGTCCATCAGCGGCTCCTTGGCCACGAACAGCTCCACCAGGGCGAAGGCTACCAGTCCGATCACCCCGACGATTATCCAGGTCGCCACGTCCGGGGCGCCCCAGCCATTGTTGGCGGCTTCGGAGGCGGCGTAAAGAATGGCCCCAAAACCGATGATCTCGGTGACCAGACCCAGGAAATCGAAGGCCGGCTTACGCTCGTCCTTGAAGTTCGGCAGGAAGCGCGAGCCGAGGATGATCCCTAGTATGCCGATGGGTGGGTTGATGAAAAAGATTGCCCGCCAGAGGTTCTGATCGACCAGCAGGCCGCCCAGGATAGGACCCACGGCTGGGGCGACGACCAGGGAGATGCCGAAGATGCCCAGCGCCACGCCTTGCTCGGAGGGCGGAAACGTGCGCAGGAGCATGGCCGAGCCCAGCGGAAGGGCGATGCCGCCACCAAAACCTTGCAGGGCGCGGGCAACGATCAAAAAGCCCAGGCTGGGCGAGATGCCGCTCAAGAATGAGCCGATCACGAAGATGGTCAGCCCGGCCAGGTAGATCATTTTCATCCCGAAGCGGTCGGCCAGGTAGCCTGCCAGGGGGGTGCTGATACCCAACGACAATACGTAGATGCTGATAATCCACTGCGAATCGCTCAGGGAAGCCCCGAACTCGGTGCGCAGCGTCTGGAAGGCCACGTTGACGACCGTTGTGTCCAGGATCACCATAAAGATGCCAAAGATTACCGAAACCAGGACCCGCCATTTCAATTGAGACAGTTCCTTCGGGGAAGGACCGGTCTGTACTTGTGATTCAATCATTCACACACCTCAAAAAAATTAGTTACTTATGCGACGTTTTCCGGACAGAATATCTTACACGGTTCGGTGCTTAAAAATTAATAACTGGACAATAATAGTAGTTTTGATATCAAATGTCAAGTTTGCTCATTGGGAAAACGATGCAGAGCGGGCGGGCGGGGATGTAAAAACTCATTGGGTAGCACCTTAAAAAGCGGATCCCCGACTTCTTTCGGTGGATTCCCACTCGACCGAGGCGGGTCTGGAATCGGTAAATGTGGAAGCCATGCGATTCACAGACCCGCGCCTACCATCGCCCGCTCGGAGGGGTGGGTCTGTGCGCGCCAGAAAAACCATCGTCAATAGACCAGACCCACCCCGGCACCGCCGAAATGTCAACCTGGCCGATTACGGTAAGCCTGAGATAGAGCTGGGAGTCTAATATTATGTAACCGAAAGCTTTGCTGCGGGATACTTCAAATAGCGTTTTTCGACGACGGCGCGGTGGATGCGCTCGACAGCGGCGTAGACGTCCTCGAAGGAGGTGTAGAGGGGAGCCAGGCCCAGGCGGATGTTGTCGGGCTCGCGGAAATCGGGCAGGACGTTCATTTCTTCGATCAACGCGCGGTTGATGCGGTAGCCCTCGGGGTGGCGCAGGCTGACGTGCGAGCCGCGTCGTTCGGGCTGGCGAGGAGTGCCCAGCTCGAAGCCGAGGGGAGCCAGGGTGGCGTCAAACAGGGCGATCAGGTACTCGCTCAGGGCCAGCGATTTACGCCGCAGCCGCTGGATGCCGGCTTCCAGCAGAAGATCGACGCCAGGCTCGATGGGCAGCAGGGATAGCGCCGCGGGTGTGCCGACCAGGAAACGCTGGATGCCCGGGCCGGGCGCGTACTGCAGGTCGAATTTGAACTGCGCCCGGTCGCCAAACCAGCCCCAGATGGGCGAAAGGGCCGCCTCCTGGAGGGACTGGCGCACATACAGGAAGGCCGGCGCGCCCGGGCCGCCGTTCAGGTACTTGTATGTGCAGCCGACGGCGAAATCCGTGTCCCAGGCGTCCAGCTCGACCGGCACCGAACCGGCCGAATGGCTCAGATCCCACAGCACCAGGGCGCCGGCGGCGTGGGCGCGGCGGGCGAGCTCATCGGCGGCGTACATGTAGCCGCTTTTGAAGGCCACGTGAGAGAGAGTGACCAGGGCCGTAGAATCGTCGATTTCTGCGTATAGCCGGTCCAAATCGGGGGCGATCCTGCCTGTAGAGGGAATCACCTGCAGGGTGTGGCGGTTTCCGGCCAGCCGGATGCAGCTCTGCAGCACGTACAGGTCGGAGGGGAAATTGAAATCGTCGGTGATGATCTTGGCGCGGCCCGGGCGCAGCTCCAGGGCGGCCAGCACCAGCTTGAACAGGTTGACGGTGGTCGAATCGCTGACTACCACCTGGCCGGGCGCGGCACCGATCAACCGGGCGATCTTCTCGCCGATGCGGGCGGGGGCGGTAAACCAGCCCTCGCCCCAGGAGCGGATCATGCGCGCGCCCCACTCGTTCTGCACAATCTCGTTGATGCGGGCAACGCTGCGCTGCGGCAGCCGGCCGAGCGAATTGCCGTCCATGTAAACCAGGTCCGGGTCGGCGTGCACAAATTCCTGGCGGAAGCGGCTCAGTTCGTCGGCCGAATCCAGCGACCGGGCGGCCGAAAGGCCTCCATCAAATTGGGGAGCATTCATTTTGATTTGGATTTCGCCTCGAGGTATTTGCGCTGCCACTCGTACAGCCGGTTGAGCGCCTCAATCGGAGAGAGGGCGTTCACGTCCAGGTCTTTGAGCTCGTCCAGCAGCGGGTTGGTCTCCGGGAAGAGCATCAACTGCTGGGGCAGGTTGGGATTGATCTTGATCGCCTTGCCGGAGGAGGCCTCCAGTTGGACCAGGATCTCGCTGGCGCGCTGGATGACGGGGTTGGGCATTCCCGCCAGTTGGGCCACGTGTATGCCGTAACTGCGATCGGTTCCGCCTGGCACAATCTTGTGCAGGAAAACGACGTGCCCTTCGGATTCGCTGACCGCCACGTTGTAATTGCGAATGCCGGGCAGCAGCTCGCTGAGCTGGGTCAGTTCGTGGTAATGGGTGGCGAAGAGGGTGCGCGAGCGCAGGCGCGGGTGGTTGTGGATGTATTCGACCACCGCCCAGGCGATCGAAAGGCCGTCGTAGGTGCTGGTGCCGCGCCCGATCTCATCCAGCACCAGCAGGCTGCGGTTGGTGGCGTGGTTGAGGATGTTGGCGGCCTCGGTCATCTCGACCATGAAGGTGGATTGACCGGCGAAAATCTCGTCCTGGGCGCCGATACGGGTGAAGATGCGGTCGACCAGCCCGATGCGGGCCGCCGAGGCCGGGACGAAGCTGCCCATTTGGGCCATCAGTACGATCAGGGCCACCTGGCGCAGGAAGGTGCTCTTACCGCTCATATTCGGCCCGGTAATGATGCGCACCAGCTCGCCGGGCTCGAAGAGCGAATCGTTGGGTACGAAGCGCTCGCCGCGCAGCGCCTTCTCGACCACCGGGTGGCGCCCGTCGTGGATTTCCAAAGTCGTGTCCGCGCTCACCTCCGGGCGGACGTAGTTGTTGTGGGCGGCGGCCTCGGCCAGCGCAGCCAGCACGTCAAGCTCGGCGAGGCTGCGGGCGGTGGCCAACAACACGCCACCGGCCTGGGTGATCTGGGCGCATACCTGCTTGAACAGGCGCAGCTCGATTTCGTGGATGCGCTCTTCGGCGTTCAGGACAAGGGCTTCGTACTCCTTCATTTCGGGAGTAATGAAGCGCTCGTTGTTGACCAGGGTCTGTTTGCGGATGTATTCGGGTGGGACGCTGCCGGCGGCGCCACGCGAGACCTCGATGTAATAGCCGAAGACCTTGTTGTAGCCTACTTTCAGGGTCTTGATGCCGGTGCGCTCGCGCTCCACGTTCTCCAGGCTGCCGATCCATTCACGGGCGTGGCGCGAGGCCTCAATCACGTTATCCAGTTCGGCGGAAAAGCCCGGGCGGATCATGCCGGTATTGGCCAGGGTAGCCGGCGGATCGTCGGCGATAGCGGCTTCGAGCAGCAGGCGTTCTTCCTCGCACGGGTTCAGGCGCTTCACCGCAGCCTGCAACGCCGGGTCTACTTCGGGACCCGGAAAAAGCTCCAGGATTTTCGGAAGGATGCGCAGCGAATGGCGGATAGCGGTCAGATCGCGGGGTAAAGCGTGGCCCGAGCCGACCCGGTTGACCAGGCGCTCCAGGTCGGCAATCGGGCGCAGCGACGCCCGCAGCCCGGCGCGTAACATGCCGCCGGCCACTAACGCCGCCACGCCGTCCAGGCGGGCTTCAATGGCCTGGATATCCAGCAGCGGCTTGCTCACCCACTGGCGCATCAGGCGCTTGCCCATCGGCGTGACGGAATGGTCCAGCACGCTGAGCAGCGACCCCTCGATCTCGCCGCCGCGGATTGTCTCGGTCAGCTCCAGGTTGCGGCGGGTGGCGGCGTCCAGGGTCATGAACTCGCTGAGTGAGTAAGTTGACAGCGAAGTCAGCAGGTTCAAGGCGGCCGGCTGGGTGTCCGTAAGGTACTGCAAAATGGCCCCGGCGGCGCGCACGGCCTGGCTCAGCCCGCGCAGCCCGAATCCGTCCAGGGCGGCAACTTTGAAATGGCGCAGCAGGGCGTCCTGGCAGCGGTTCAGGTCGAAATGCCAGGCCGGCCAGCGGCTCTGGTGCCCGGAAACAGCTTCGGGCAGGGTGACGTTCTCTGGGAGCAGAATTTCCGCCGGGCGCAGGCGTAGCATTTCGGCCCGGATGGATGCCGGCAGGTCGTTGTCGACGATCTCCGTGGCGGCAAATTCGCCAGTTGTGATGTCAACGAAGGCAATCCCGGCTCGCTCGTCGGTGAGCGCGATGCAGGCCAGGTAATTGTTGCGATCGCCCTGCAGCAAGCCCGGCTCGACGATGGTGCCGGGTGTGACCACACGCGTCACCTGGCGGGCGAACAACCCGCGCGCCGGCTGGTCGCCAACCTGCTCGCAGATGGCCACGTGGTAGCCCTTGTCGATCAGGCGGGCCAGATAGTTGTCGACTGCATGGAAGGGGATGCCGGCCATGGGGATGCGCTTGCCCTTGGAAACCGGGCGAGAGGTGAGCACGATGTCCAGCTCGCGCGAGGTGATCTCGGCGTCCTGGTCGAAGGTCTCGTAAAAATCGCCCAGGCGGAAGAAAACGATGGAATCCGGGTATTGGCGTTTGATTTCAAGGTACTGCTGGCGGATGGGGGTGACGTCGTCGGGCATGCTTCGATTCTAAGGTCAGGATTAGAAAGGTGCAAGGGGATGGGTGAGAGAAATCGATTTTTTAACTGTATAATTAACGTTTAACTGCTCCTGGCACGGATATTGCGGTTAACAACTGAGACACGGAGGTCACTGAGAAAACCTTTATCCGCGAATTTCGCAAATTGAATAACAAAATGACGCGAAATTCTTTAACAAATATATTTGTGTAATTGTCATCATTTGTGTAATTAGTGGATAAGATTTTTCTCCGTGCTCTCTGTGGCTCCGTGGTTTCCTTTCTATGATTCGTGCTCTTTGCTGATCGGAGTTTCAAATGGATTTTGAGGTAAAACGACATCCGATATTTGATGGAGTCGAGATGGGAGTGGGCACGGCGGCCTGGGGCGATCGTTTTATGTGGGGATACCGCCAGAGCTACCAGGACGAAGATCTCAAGGGGGCATTTGACGCGTCGATGGCGGCCGGTATAACCTGCTTCGATACCGCCGAGGTGTACGGCTCGGGGCGGGCCGAAGCGCTGCTGGGCGAATTCATGAAAACGGCCGAGCCGCCGGTGAAGATCATCACCAAATTTATGCCCTACCCCTGGCGCCTGGGACGCGGCAGCCTGCTGAGCGCGCTGCGCGCCAGCCTGGGGCGCCTGGGCAAGGTCAAAGCCGCGCTATACCTGGTGCATCAGCCCTTGCCGCCGGTGCGGGTGGAGACCTGGATGGAAGCGATGACCGAGGCTTACCAGGCTGGGATGATCGAAGCGATCGGCGTTTCGAATTACGACCGCAGCCGCACCCAGCGGGCGTACGATGCCCTGACGCGGTCCGGGATTTCACTGGCAGCCAACCAGGTGGAATACAGTCTACTCAACCGGCGGATCGAAAAGAATGGGCTGTTGGAGTTTTGCCGCAACCTGGGAATCACGGTCATTGCGTATAGCCCGCTTGCAAAAGGGGTGCTGACCGGAAAATATACCCCACAGAACCCATTGCGAGGCGCCCGATCGACGCTGTACACACCGGGATTTATCGCCAAAGCCCAGACGCTGATCAACCAGCTCAAGAAGATCGGCGCCGACCATGGCGGCAAGTCGGCGGCGCAGGTGGCCATCAATTGGACAATGTGCAAGGGCGCAATCCCGATCCCGGGCGCCAAGAATTTGCAGCAGGCAGAACAAAATGCCGGCGCGGCAGGCTGGAGGCTGGAAGAGGGCGAAGTGAGCTTGCTGGACGAATTGAGCGACCGGGTTTATAAGTGATTATTCCCTATATTTATTTTTTGAGGCGCTATGGACAACAAAGAGACTGCTGAATTCCTCCCTTTTAACGCAATCAACCAGTTCATGCTTTCGGATTTCCGCCAGAAAGTACTGCACAGCGTGCTGAGCAACCTGGACCAGCTTCCTCCAAGCCAGAAATCAAGCCTGGCGGGTATGGTGCGGCGTTTCTTCCAGGTGCCGGGCTTCCGCAACCCGCTGGCTGCGCCGCTGCCGATCAAAGTCAAGGCAGCCGTAGGGCCCTTCGAAAAGAATGCCGGGTTTACGGCCCAGGTCCTGGCAGGCTGGGCTGAGCTGCACAGCGATTTATTGCAGCAGGTCTATCACCTGCTCAAGGACCGCGAGTGGGAGGTTCTGCCGCTGGACGCTGACCGGACGAAAATCCCCGGCTTTTTGACCCGCTGGCCCAAGCAGGAAACATACGAGCTCCTCAACCAGGCCTATTCAGAGAAATACCCGAACTCCGGCGCAAGTGAGGACGAGGTGCGCCTGATGGTGGTGTGGATCAGCGGGCGGCTGCCATTTGATATGGTTGAGAAAGACACGCCGGAATAATATATATATGGACACAATNNATTGTGTCCATATATATATTATTTAATCCTCAAATTCAACCTCAGAATCCAAATCGTCGCCCAGGGCGCCGAAGGCCTGCAGATTGATTTCACCGAATAGGCCGGACTGCTCGACCTGGATGGCGTTGCGTTTGATCAGCTCGAGCATGGCCAGAAAAGTGATCACGATCTCGAGACGCGAGCGGTTGTTGAGCACGCTTTTAAAGGTGGTGCCGCCGTACATGCGCAGGGCATCGACGATAGAGCGGATGCGCTCGCGGATAGTCACGCGGGGCATGTTGACCACGTCGCTGAGCTTCGGCAGGACGCTCTTCAGCCCCATCGTCTGCCAGGCGGCCAGCGCCAGGTCGTTGACCGTGAGTCCGGACATGTCCAGATGCGATTCGATCAAGGCCGTCGGCACGGAGATGCGCAAATAAGTCTTCAAGCCGGCAGCCAGGCGCTCTTCGAGCGACCCGGCGAGCTGGCGGAAACGCCGGTAGAGGATTAACTGGCGCGCCAGAGCTTCGCCGTCGTCCACTTCCTCCGCAGCCTCGATGGCAGGCGGGCGCGGCAGGAGGGCGGCGGATTTGATCTGCACCAGGCGGGCGGCAATCACCAGGAAGGCGGAGACTTCGGCCGGGTCGCGGTCGGCCAGGTTTTCCAGGTAATCCAGGTATTGGTCGGTGACCTGGGCCAGGGCCAGGGTGGTGATGTCCAGCTCGGCCCGATCGATCAGATCGAGGAGCAGGTCCAGCGGACCGGAGTAGACAGGAGTGGAAACCTTGTATCCTTCGGTCTGGTGACCGGCAATCTGCATGCTCATAGGGGATAATTATAGCAGGTTCAGGGTATAATTCAGGCATGACGAGCGAAAAACTGAGCCACCTGGACGATGCCGGAGCGGCGCACATGGTGGATGTGGGTGCAAAACCGGTCACGAAGCGCATAGCCATCGCGCGCGGCGAGGTCAGTTTAAAGGTAGCAACGGTCGAATTGATCAAGCAGGGCTTGCTGAAGAAGGGGGACGTTCTGACGGTGGCGCAAATTGCGGGAATCCAGGCCGCCAAGCGGACCTGGGAGCTGATCCCCCTTTGCCATCCCATCCCGCTGACTTCGATCAACGTGCAGATCGAAGTCGATGACCTGCTCCCGGGCGTGCAGATCACGGCGCAGGTCAAATCCAGCGGAAGGACCGGGGTAGAGATGGAAGCCCTGACCGCCGTATCGGTGGCGGCATTGACGGTGTACGACATGGTCAAAGCAGTTGAAAAGACCGGGCGCATCCAGAACGTACGCCTGGTGGAAAAGCACGGCGGGCAGAGCGGAGACGTGGTAAACGAGTAGCTTATGGCTTTGAGGATTTTATTTTTTGCTTCGTTGAAAGAACGGTCCGGCGTAAACCAGTACGAGCTGGATGTCAAAAATCCGATGACTGTTTCCGCACTGAAAGATCGGCTGGCGGAGAAATTCCCGTCCATCAAGCCGCTGCTGCCAACTTGCGTGGTTTCGATCAACCAGCAATTTGCGTTCAATGAAGATTTGGTGCCTGATGCCGCCGAAGTGGCCTTCTTTCCGCCGGTCAGCGGCGGCAGCGACCGTCCAACCCTGCTTAAAATCGTCGAAGGCGAGCTGAACCTGGACGAGCTGGTGGCTGCCATTACGCTGCCGACGACCGGGGCAGCCTGCATTTTCACCGGTATGGTGAGAGGAATCACCGGGCGGGACGATCCGCACCAGACTGTGTCGCTGGAATACGAAGCCTACGGGCCGATGGCCGAGGCGAAGATGGCGCAGGTCGCCGACGAAATCCGCGCGCGCTGGCCGGCGGTGGAAGGTATCGCTCTCGTCCAACGTATCGGGCATCTTATGCCCGGCACGCCTACTGTTTTGATCGCCTGTTCGGCCGGCCACCGCGACACGGGCGTGTTCGAAGCCGCTCGCTATGGGATCGACCGGTTGAAGGAAATTGTGCCCGTGTGGAAAAAGGAGATTGGACCGGATGGAGAGGTATGGGTGGAAGGGAAATATCATCCCAAACCTGGAGATTGACAACTCTATTTTTGAGAGAACCCATGGAGACCCAGCCACCTGTGTGTCGGAACAGCAGGGGTGGCTCGCTCTCCCTCGGTTTTCGGGAGGAAAACAGTGGAAAACCAAAATGGAAACCTGGGGAAAGAACATCCCCAGGACCTGGCGAAACGCCTGGGGCTGCAGTTTAAGGATTTCCTGCTGCTCAGCCGGGCGCTGACCCACCGATCTTATTTAAACGAACACCCTGAGGCATTGGAAGACAACGAGCGGCTCGAATTCCTGGGCGATGCCGTGCTGGATTTTGTGGTCGGCGCCTGGCTCTACAACCAGTACCCTGAAATGCCGGAAGGAGACCTGACCCGGCTACGCTCCGCGTTGGTCTACACCGATAAGCTGGCCTTTTTTGCCCGCCACATCGGCCTTGGGAACGCCATGCGTCTCGGCCACGGCGAAATTCAGGCGGGCGGCAAGGATCGCACGGCGTTGCTGTGCGACTGCTTCGAAGCCATGATCGGGGCGATTTACCTGGACCAGGGGATTACCGCGGTGCAGAAGTTCATGTCCCCTCTGTTGATCAGCGCTGCCGAGGATGCCCTGTTGAACCACAAGACGGAAGACCCAAAAAGCCTGTTCCAGGAGTGGGTCCAGGCGCAGGGATTCTCGGCGCCAACCTACGTTACGCGCAGCATCACCGGCCCGGACCATTCAAAATTATTCGAAGTGGACGTCGTCGTGAACGATACCACCTTTGGCTCCGGCACAGGAGCCAGCAAGCAGATAGCAACCAAATCGGCTGCGCGGGATGCCCTGCGACGGCTCAACCTGATCGATTGAGGAGTACATGGCGTCACGCTTAAAATCCCTCGAACTCCACGGATACAAGACCTTCGCCAGCCGCACAGCGTTCGAATACCCCGGCCCGATCACGGCGATCGTCGGCCCGAACGGCTCCGGTAAATCGAACATTGCCGATGCATTGCGCTGGGTGCTGGGCGAACAGTCCTATTCACTGTTGCGCGGGCGCAAGACCGAGGATATGATCTTTGCCGGGTCGGAACAGCGTCCGCGGGCTGGAATGGCTTCCGCTTCGATTGTCTTCGATAATTCCGATTCCTGGCTGCCGATCGACTTTTCAGAGGTCGCCATCACCCGCCGGGCATACCGGGACGGCAACAACGAATACCTGCTCAATGGGCAGCGGGTGCGCCTCAAGGAGATCGGCGAGCTGCTGGCCCAATCCGGGCTGGCAGAACGGACTTATACTATTATCGGCCAAGGTCTGGTCGACGCGGCGCTTTCGCTGAAGCCTGAAGAGCGGCGCAAGTTTTTCGAGGAAGCTGCCGGGATCGGATTGTACCGCAGCCGGCGCGAGGAAAGCCTGAACCGCCTGGAGACGACCCGGCGCAACCTGGAACGTGTGCAGGATATCTTGAGCGAGCTGGGACCGCGGCTAGTGTACCTGGAGAAACAGGCCAAGCGCGCCCAGGAATACGAGCGAATCAAGGCCGACCTGCGCCTGCTGCTGCGAGATTGGTACGGGTATCACTGGCACCGCACGCAGCAGGACTGGTCGCACGCCAACGAGGTGCTGAAGGCACAAGAAGTGCGCCAGAACAAGGCCCGGCAGGCGTTGGAAGCCGTTGAAGAGGAATTAAATGGGCTGCGCAACCAGCTCATGGAGATCCGCGGCCGGTTGAACGTGTGGCACAGCCAATCGGCGGAGCTGCACAATAAACGCGAGAAGATCAGCCGCGACCTGGCGGTTATGGATGAACGCCAGCGCGCCCAGGAGGACCTGGCCCAAAACCTGGAGCGCGACCTCAACCGCCTGCGCCAGGACCAGGCGGCCAGGCAGGAGCGCGTCCAGAGTCTCGAAGACGAGCGAAAACAACTCGGCAGCGAGCTTGCCGAAGCCCAGGAACAATTGAACGCGGCGCGCCAGGCGCTCGATTCCCGATTCAAAGAACGCCAGCAGGCCGAAAGTGCCCTGCGGGAGACGCGCCAGAAGCTGGTCGGCAGCCAGACCCGGCAAGTGCAGGTGAAGGCCCACCAGAATGAGGTGCGCCAGCGCCTGGACTCGTTGCTCAACAATCAGAAGTCCGCCAACCTGGCGATTGAGACAGACCAGGCCAACCTGGCCAAAATTGAGGCGCAGTACAATACGGCGCGCCAGCGGCAGCAAGAAGCCCAGGCCACCCTCGCAAGCCAGGAAACCGAACGCTCCGACCTGCGTTCAAAAATCGACGAGCTCGATGGGCAGCGCAAAAGCATGCTGGAAAGTCAGTCCAAGCTGGAGACTGAAGTCAGCCGGTTGAAAGCCCAAATGGACGTGCTCGAACAGGCCGAACGGTCCTTCAGCGGGATGAACCAGGGCTCGCGCTACCTGCTCGAAGCGGCACGCGAGGGTCGTCTGGGTAAGAGTTACCGGGCCTTGAGCCAGGTACTTGAAGTGCCGGTCGAAATGGAAACGGCGATTGCCGCCGTGCTGGGTGAATTCGTCGATGGGGTTGTTTACGACCATGCGGACGATCTGGACCCGGCTTTAAGCCTGCTCGAAAGCGGGTCCAAGGGCAGGGCAATCCTGGTGCCTTTCCAAATGGATGGCGAAGAAAAAGGGAATTTTAGCTACCCTGCAGACGGCGACTGCCTGGGGATTGCGGCAGACCTTGTCAAGGTACCTAACGAGTTTTCGGCGTTAATCCAGTCGCTGCTGGGCAGCGTGCTGGTAGTGCGCGAGCGGCGCACGGCGCGGCGCATGGTGAAGGATCTTCCTAGAACGGCTAGAGTGGTGACTTTGAAAGGTGAAGTCTTTTGGGGAAGCGGGATCGTTGCGGCCGGGCAGGAAGGGCGGGCGGGGATGATCAGCCGCCCGCGCCAGAAGCGCGAGCTTGCCGAGGCTCTGCAGACCCTGACCCAAAAGCTAGACGCCAGCCGTTCGGAATTAAAAGGGCTAGACGATGCGCTTTTAGGCCAGCGTAACCGGCTGCTGCAGCACGAGCGGGACCTCAAACAAGCCAACCAGGCCCTGGCTTCGGCCAACCAATCCTTCCAACAGGCCAGCCTCGCGCTGGAACAGGCACGCAGCCGGTTGGAATGGCAGCGCAAACAGGCCGCCGGGTTCGATGGGCAGATCAAGCAGGCTGAAAGCGAGTCGATCCGGCTGGTCGAAGAGATCAAGACAATCGATGCCCAGGTTGTTGGGCTGAACGAGGAGATCCGTAAAAAATCCCAGGAACTGGGGGCACTTCCATTGGATGAGCTGCAGAAACAGGTGGTGCATTGGGAAACCAGCATCGCCGTAACCAACCGCTCGGTCAAAGAATCTGAACGGCGCATTGCCGAACAGAACCAGGAAATCGCAGCCTTAGGCAATTCCATTCAAGGGGTGGTCGCCCGCCAGGGCGCGCTCGCGCGCAGCCTGGAAGAGCTGCTGGCGGGCAAACAGGCTCTGCGCGACCAGGAATCCGGCCTGAACCACGAGATTGATGAGCTGCAAATCCAGATCACCCCGGCGGAAGAAGAATTGGATGGGCTGGAGAAGAAGTATTCAGCGCTGCAGGGGAACCACATTGCGGCGCAGCAGGCCGCCTCACTGGCCGACCGCCTGGCGAACCAGGCCCAACTAGAAGTCTCGCGGCTGCGAGAGTCACTGGACGCCCTACAGCGCCGTGTTGAGGAGGATTTTGGCCTGGTGGCGTTCGAATACGAGGTGGAGGTCTCCGGGCCGACCCCGCTTCCGTTGGAAGGCATGGTCGAGCAACTCCCCAAGCTGGTGGAGCTTCCGCCTGAGCTGGAGCCGGCAATCAACCGCCAGAGGGCGCAGCTGCGGCGCATGGGTGCGGTCAACCCTGAAGCGCAAAAAGAGTACCAGGAAGTGAAGGAGCGCCACGAATTTTTGACTGTCCAGACGGACGATCTCCACAAAGCGGACAACGACCTGCGCCAGGTGATTGCCGAACTGGACGAGCTGATGAAGCGTGAATTCCGCAAGACGTTCGATGCTGTTGCGGCTGAATTTAAAGTGTTGTTCACCCGCCTGTTCGGCGGCGGCTCTGCCAAGCTGGTGCTGATGGATGAGGTCAACCCGAATGAGGCCGGGGTGGATATCGAGGCGCGGCTGCCCGGGCGGCGCGAACAGGGACTTTCGCTGCTCTCCGGCGGCGAGCGCAGCCTTACGGCAGTTGCCCTGGTGTTTTCGCTGTTGAAAGTATCGCCAACTCCGTTCTGCGTGCTGGACGAAGTAGACGCCATGCTCGATGAAGCCAACGTCGGCCGTTTCCGCGACCTGTTGATCGAGCTGAGTCGGAACACTCAATTCATCATCATCACCCACAACCGCAATACGGTCCAGGCGGCGGATATTATCTACGGGGTCACTATGGGCCGCGACTCGGCCAGCCAGATTGTCAGCCTGAAACTGGATGAAATCAGCGAGGAGATGGTTAAATAGTTTTTTTGAGATGTTAAACGGCGAAGCCGTCCAACATCTCAAAATCAACAAAAAAACGACCGCTGGAAGGCGGTCGTTTTTTTGTTGATTACGGGGTTACTGTAGCAGCAGGTGGATTGGGAGCCGTGGTCGGCGCAGCCGAATTCGGCACCGGGGTTCCTGCCTCAGGTGTCAGAAGCCCATCCGGGGTGGAGGGCACTATTGGTGCGGTTGTGGGCAGGGTAATTGGAGTGAACGACGGGTCCAGGGGGATCTTCGTTTCCATCAGCGATTGGTACTTGACCACACTTGGATCGGAGGTCTGTTTGGTGAGCCAATCGTTGAAGGCCTTGGTCTGAGCGGCAGAGAGCTGGTCAGCGGTCAGGGGACGCACTTCGTGGCCCAGCACCTGGATAATGTGATACCCCAGGGAGGATTTTACCGGCTGGCTGATTTCACCCACCTTCAGGGCCCAGGCAGCAGTCTCGAATTCGGTCACCATGGTGCCCTTGGTGAACCAACCCAGATCGCCGCCACTATCCTTGCTGGCAGTATCTATCGACAGCTCTTTAGCGATTTTGCCGAAATCCTCGCCGTTCTTCAAGCGGGTCTCGACCGTGTTGGCTGTGGCTTCGTCGGCAACCAGGATTTGGCGCGCCCAAACCATGTCCTGCGAGATCGGGACTTCATTGGCGAAAGCCTGCATAAGCTTCTGGCGCAACAACTGGTCGCGCAGCATCTTCTTGATATCCGCATCTGTGACGTTGATCGACTTCAGGTTATTGTAGAAGCTCGCCGCCTGGGTGGCAAGGCCTTGCGTGGTGTATGGAGTAGGCGTGGCGGTGTTGGTCGGTGTCTGGGTGATTGTCGGCGTTGTAGTAATGGTAGGGGTCTGCGTGGGGGGCGCTGTCGTCGGCGTGGCCCCGGTAGGTGTTACCGAAGGGGTAACGACGGTCGCTGTCTCGGTGGGGGTGATGCTCGGCGTCAGCGTAATGGTCGGGGTAGGGGTGATGGTGATCAGCGCTAGGACAGTGGGGTTCAGAGTAGGTGTGTTCCAGACCGTCGGCGTCAGGGTTGATGTTGGGGTTCCATTCTGGTAATAACCAAACACTTGCTCAAATTCCTGCTGGACCTCGGCGTCGGTTACGGTTATCCCACGCCTGGCGGCTTCCTTCTCGATCACCACATTTTCGATCAGCCGTTGGAGGATGCTGTCGCCAAGGGTGGTGGTCTGGGTGATGGTTGAGGCCAATTGGTCCAACTGGGGACCAATTCCAAATGGGTCGCCCTGGAACTGCTGGTAAAACTGGAGATATTGGTTGTACCTGTCGATCAATTGGGAGCGCTGAAAGCGGACGTTGGTTTGAAATTCCTTTACGGTTATCACCTGATCGCCAACTTTGGCTACAGCCTGGTTGTTTTGGAAGTAAGTTTCATCTAGAATTCCATAGACGATCGATCCGATCACGATCAAGACCACGACCGCGGCGCTGATCAGGATAATCCGCCTCTGGCGTCTTTCCCTTTCCAGGCGGGCAAGGTGTTTGCGCGTGATAACCTTTTGTTTTGGTGAATTCGGCATAGGGGCGACCTCAACTTCTCAAAAAATTTGGGGCATAGAGGTCTCTCCATGCCCCGGATGGTAAGGGTTTAGCGGTAATCTTCTCTCGGCTCGGCAACGTAGGGCAGCAAGGCTAAATGGCGGGCGCGTTTAATCGCGCCGGCCAGCTCGCGCTGGTGGCGAGCGCAGGTTCCCGTCTGGCGGCGGGGGCGGATCTTGCCTTCTTCGGTGACGAAGCGGCGTAAAATGTCGACCGCTTTGTAATCAATCTTGATATTCTTGTCGGCGCAAAACTGGCAGATCTTAGGGCGCGAGATGTATCTTCGCCCTGAAGTCTGTTCCATTTCCATATTCATATCATCAGACATAGTTTTTTACTCCCTAGAAGGGATATTCATCCTCAGTCTCTTCGGCCTCAGCAGCCTCGAGGTTGTTGTTCTGGTTGGCGTCGCGACGTTCGCCAAGGATCATCATTTCGCTGGCAACAATCTCAACGCTGGTGTGCTTGGTGCCTTCGGTGTCTTCCCAGCGCCGGGTCTGGAGGCGGCCTTCGATGTACACTTGCTGGCCTTTGATCAAATACTGCTTGCAGATTTCAGCCAGGTTACCCCAACTCACCACGTTAAACCACTCCGTTTCGCTGTGGCGTTCACCGTCCGCGGTGTTCCAGGTGCGGCTGGTGGCGACCGGAAAAGTGGTCACAGGTTTCCCTGAAGGGGTATAGCGCATCTCCGGATCTCGTCCCAGATGACCGATGATCATCACTTTGTTCAGGCCTCGGCTCATTTCATTCTCCTTGCCAAACAGACGCTCTTCACATAGATTTAGAAATCTCAGGCAGCGGTGATCAAGAAGCGCATAACGGGTTCAAGGAACCGTAAGTTGCGTTCCAACTCGGCAGTGAAAGACGGGGCGAAATCAGCGCGCAGCAGGACGTATTGGCCCTCGCGTTGTTTGCGAATGGCATAGGTCATGTGGCGTTTACCCCACAGATCGACGTTGGCTACGGTGCCACCAGCCGCGGCGATCCATCCTTTGACTTTGTCGATCAGGCCGGTGAGGGCCGTCTCGTCCAGGTCAGGATTGACAATTACAACGACTTCATAAGTACGCATTAAGGAAACCTCCTTTCCTCGGGTTTGCCCTCAGACAACACCGTGGGTGATGCTGAGAGCGGGAAGGTATGCCCAACACACGGACATTCGAAGGTACATTTTAACACAATGTAGTAGAAAAGCAATGTATATAATAATTTCTACGGGTGGTTATTTTTAATGTAATCGCGAAATGCTTGACCGATCGGGGTCAGGTCGCCGGTGGAAAGATCGGCCAGGTTCGGAGCGGGGTACACATCGTAGGCCAGGCTGAACCAGGCCCAGCGCTGGACGAGATGGCTCGAATCGGACGCCAGGCCAATCTGGGTGTCCTTGGAATTCTGGAGCCAATCGAACGTATCGTTCAAATACTGGACCACCTTATCGGTAGGGTAGCCGTAATTGGGGGGCATGAGGATGCCAAACTCGGTCAATGCCAGCGGCTTATCGCCGTAGCCGTTGTTTGCCATCCAGCGGCGAAAGGCGATGATCTGCTCTTTGAACAGGTCTAACCGCCCGTGGTCCTTGACCTCGCGCAGCAACCCCTGGTTCTCTGAAAAGCCGGGTGGAATTTCCACTCCCCAACTGTTGCGCTGCTCGCGCAGCACGTACCCATGCACAGTCCACCAATCCGCGGGCAGTGCGGCCTGGTAGCGCTTTTGATATTCGGCCAGGACACGGTCCAGGTACGCCAGGCGCAGGGGGGTGCCCTGTGAGATGCCGCCGACGGCCACCCTAGCGGTCGGGTCAGCAGCCTTGATGACCTGGTAGACGTCGTGGTACAGCCTGGCGTACTCTTCCGGGGTGACGTTATCTTGCCAGACGACGTCCGGTTCGTTGCCGATGATCCAGACTGCGCCGGAGAAATTAGCAGCCGCCCAGCGAAGATAGGCCGCATCCGGATAAAAACAATCCTGGCCAACGCGCACCGTCTGCCAGTGTTCTGGCAACTGGCCCGGAGCGCGTTTGGCAACCCCCCAGCTCAGGTACCAGCCGGAATCGAGCGCGCCAGCCCAATATTCGGGATTGGCCGGATTAGCGAGACCGAAGCCGACGCGCATCGAGAGCAGGCTCGGATCGAGCGTTGGTACCGGCCTGGGGGTGGTTTGTTGGGTCTTTTGAGCGGAGGGGGTGGGGGCCGTCGGCTGCGGCAGAAGGTTCTCCTCCTGCTTAACGCCTCCGCAGTATTCACCTCGAGGTGGTTCGAGAAACGGGGTGGGTGTGGCGGGCATTACTGGGATTGTTGTTGATGTGTAAGAGGGCTGTTTATCAATCGTTGGATTGGGAGTATTCGTTAATGAGGCAGTAAGATTTTCTGGCGAAAATGTAGGTTGCGTTGATGCAGCCGGAGAAATGGAAATTGGTGAGGAAGGCGAACACGAGGAAAGGAAAATCAGGCAGGATACACAAAAAACCACCAATATGGTATCAGCCGGGTTCAGTCTTGAAATGCGCATTGTGTCCACTACGCTTTGATCTGGTGGCGAAAAACGAACATTCCCGCCAGGCCTGCCAGAATGCCGATCGAAAAGGCGATGGAGCGGATGAACACGAACCATACAGCGAGCAGTGTAAGCCGGGGCTGGGAGCGGCGTACGCGGTCGACAAATGGAGCCGCGCTGGCGGCGAAACCGGCTGCTGCCAGTAAAATCCCCCACAGCAGGACGGGATCGAGCAGGCTCAAGACAAGCGCGCCGGCAGCCAGATAGACAAAAAGGATCTGGAGCTTGAGGGATTGGGGGGTATAGGTGTCGCGAATGGCTTTATCCGGATGCTGGCGGTAGACAATCATACGCCAATAGCCACGCCGGACCTTTACTTGGAAATATTTGCTGAACGT
The DNA here is from genome assembly GCA_002298885.1 of Anaerolineaceae bacterium UBA700. The sequence continues at coordinate 7,517 of DBMK01000358.1, read as the reverse complement.
AGCCGGGTGGTGGTGGTATACGATGGCTTCGGGCTGAAACACCATGCGCCGCCCGGCGGCGGAGAGGCGGTAGGAAAGGTCCACGTCCTCATTGTTCGCCTCCGGAAAGGCCGGGTCAAATCCGTTAATTTCCACGAGGGTCCGCCGGCGGAAGGCGGCGGCGTGGCCATCGACGAAGTCAATGGAATTAAACCGGCTCAACAACTTGTAACGGCCTTCGAATTCAAGCTGCGCCAGGATCGCCGCCGGCTCAATCTGGCGCGTGCGATAAACACCTTTGACTCCGTCTACACCCGGGTCGTTAAAAGGCTTGGCCATACGTTCGGCCCACAGGCGATCCGGCTCACAGTCGGCATCGGTGAAGAGGACGATCTCGCCGCAGGCGGCGGCCACGCCGGCATTGCGGGCGGCGGCCGGGCCTCGGTTCGGCTGACTGATCAGGGTGACGTTGAAGCTGCGGGCCACCTGGGCGGTGCGGTCGGTCGAGCCGTCGTCAACAACGATCACTTCGTCCGGCGCCAGCGATTGTGTTTTTAGAGCCTGGAGGCAGCCGGCAAGCGTGAGTTCGGCATTGTATGCGGGGATGACGACCGAGATCATGCAGCGTTGTCCTTTATTGATACACGGGAGACCAAGCGAAGGATTTTTCCCCAGGTTAATTTTTCACTCCAGATAAAATAGGCGCCTAACAGGAATAGCGGTACGTAAACGATCAAATGCAGGACAATACCGCAGCCCAGGGCGGCTTCCTTGGGAACCAAAAACACGGACAGGGCCAGGATGGTCAGGTAATGGAAAACGCCGATTCTTCCAGGCGAGGAGGGGACAGCAACCCCCACTTGAAGGACCACCAATAGGAAAACCGCCGCGAACGGGGAGATGGGTAGATTGAGAGCCCAAAAAACGAGCAGGTTGGTGCCGAAACCCAAACCCCAGATCACCGCCGACCAGGCCAAAATGGCCAGAAGCTGGCGCGGATTACGCACGCATTCCAGGCTTTCGACCAGGTTCTTCAACTGGCGCAGGGTCCAGGTGCGGATGCGCGGCGGGAAGATGAGGCTGGCGCGTTCCAGGAAGCGGATAAACTTATCTTTCTTCCACACGATCCAGCCGCAGACCAGGATCAGCACAAGCAGCAGTCCGGCGGTGACTTCGGAAGGTCGGGAAACCCAATTGGGAAAGACCACCTGGGGAAGGAGGACGACCATGGATATGACCAGGAAGAACATATCGAAGACTTTCTCGACGACGATGGTGCCCAACACATATACCTTGCTGTGGCCTGCCTGATCGCCCATCAGGTAAGACCTGAGCAAATCGCCGAGCCTGGCCGGAGCGATGGAGTTGATAAAGATGCCGATCGTCTGGATTCGAAAGGAGCGTTGAAAAGACGGCGGGCGTTGGCTGAAGAACAGAATCCAGCGGGCGCCTTTCGCCAATAGGGTAACGATGGATGCCAACAGTGCCAGAAGCAGTAAACCCGGGTTCAGGGCGGGGACGGCTTCGGAGATTTGGGATAACTGGACATCCTTGAATGCCAGGTATAACGAACCGAGGCTCAACGCCAGGCCGAGCAGAACCTGCCAGGTTTCAAATTTCGAGCGCGGGGAAACGAGGTTGGGTTGTGACTCGGCCACAGGTGGGTTGGTGGAATCGCTCATTTATTGGCTGCCGCGGGATTGAAAGCGATGAATAAAAGGCGAGTGGTGGTAATATCACCGTTCCATGACCAGGTGTCAATGGATTCCTTCTGGAAATCGGTATTGCCAGGTTGGATGGCACTGTTCGCCGGGAGCTTGATGCTTACTTTGACCGGCAGGTCGGCCAGGCCGGGCTGTTTTGGGACCTGTAATTGGAAGATTTCCTCCTGATTCTCGCCTTTTTGGAGAATCGTAGAAGGCAGGGAGATTTGGATACTGGTCTGCTGCTGGCTTTTGGTGGGCAGGACCATGATCCCCGAAAGAACGGTGAGATTGGCCTCGCCGGGGTTCGTTTCGACCTGGCCCGGCCAATCCTTTCCGCTCAAGAGCTGGGCGCCGGATACGGGGTTGATAGCGGCTGTAATGACCCGACTGCCGGTGGGTAGATAGATGCGCCAGTAATCCCAATAGCAGCGAGCCTGCATGTCGGCATAGGTGCCCTTGCCGTATGTTGCTTCCTGCTTGCAGATCACATCCTGCTGGCCGGTATGCTGGTAGCTGACCGTAATGTTCGCCGTGGGATTGGCAGGGTCGCTAAGATCAACTTCGTAGAGGAGCTGGCGGTTGATGATGGTATCGACTTTATTGTAGCCGACGTTCGAATCGACCAGGTAGAGGTAATCCCCGGCGGTCGGGCGCAGAGCCCCGTCCAAGTTGGCCTCGGCCAGCAGGCTGGCAATCTCAGGCTGGTCGACGTACACCAGCAGGTGGCCGGTCTGGACCAGGTCGACCAGCTTCAAGGCCAGAGCAGCGAGGGCCTTCGAATCGCCTGGGGTAAAAATTTTACCCAGGATGACCTTGCCGAGATCCCCCATGAACTTCTTGCGGTTGGCCCACCATTCCGGCGTGATCCCGGTGGAGGGATCGGGAGCCCAGGAGAGGCGCATAAAATCTTCCACGTTTGCGGCTGAAATCGGATCCGGGTACCCTTCCAGGGTCACCGGGCCAAGCACCTCCAACAGGCTCTTGACGGCAAGCTGGTCGAAGGCGATAGTGCCGCCGACCTGGGTTCCGGTCGAAAGCTTGTACAGTTTCTCGGCCTGGCGGGCGGCCGTGGGAAAATCCGGCGACCAGTTGGCATCCCGGGTCACCCAATAATCGGCTTCCATGAACTGCTTTAAGGCAACGGGAGGTTTGGGGTAGCCCTTGGAAAAATCGTCGATGGCGTAAGAATCTCCCAGCGAGAAAGAGCTTACTTTGCCTTTATCCAGGCTGGCCAGGCCGATGCCGGAAATGAAGCCGCCGGTGGCGCGCATCTCATCCCGGTTCTGGGCCAGGATCAGGTAATTCTGGACAGCCTTCGCGCCCATCAGGGCAGGCACTTGTTTTAACGCCGGGAGCGCCTTCTGCAGGGTGGGGAAATAATGGTCTGCCTTGAGGTAATACCTGCGGATCGATCCCGGCAGGAGGTCCGGGTCGATCTTCTGGCGCTCCGGCGCAACTTGATCCAGGAGCTGCGAGGCCTCATCCAGGGCTGGCAGGTTGGATTCAATGGCAGTAAACAGCCTTTCGGTGGTCGTTCCGCCGGCGCCAGCCAGGGTCGATGCCTGCATAACCGGGGCGAATGTATCCAGTAAAAGCGCGCCGGCCTGAGCCATACCGTTGCCCAGATTAAGGAGGGGTTCTACCTGCCTTACATACGGACCGATACCCGGAATTCCCGCCCCCAGGGAAAGCAGGGGATAAATCGGGCGGACGTTGGCGTGGATTGCGCCGATATCGCCGGCGATGCTGTCCAGATCCGAAACGAGCGTGGCGCTGTCGATGTGTTGGGATTGGACGGCGGCGGCGAGCGACCTGGCGGTGGAGGTCAGGTGGATCACCCGGTAGGCCAGGTGGCCGGCCCAGATCAAAAACAGAACCAGCAGGAATAAGCCTAATGCGATCAGCAGTTTCCGGGGCGTAATTTTTTGAAGGCGCATAGTACCTATTAAACCATAATCGGATATGGATAAAATTAAAATGATCTTAATAGAAATTTAAGCTAAATATATTATAAATAGGAGTGTTAATGCTATAATTTCTTTAATGTAATGATTATAACGCGAGGATGATGCATGAAACTGACACAGCGGCTGAGCAGGTTATTCTTCTTTATTATGGTCGTTTTGATGCTTACGGCAATGCCGGCAATCAATGTAATGGCAAGCAAGAACGGCCAGACGCTGCCCTCAGCCCCGCCGGACACGGATACGCCAACCGCAACGCAGCCGCGCCGGCCGCCGCCGGCGGCGACAAATACCACAGCGCCAACGTTGCCCGTCCTGGTGAATACGCCGTTTGATACGCCTACGGCAACCGGATCTTCAACGCCATCCCAACCACCGGCGACGGCCTCCGCAACGATAACCCAGGCGCCGACTGTAGCCCCGAACAGCCAATCAGAAATCACCAGCACGAGCGCCAGCCCGGTGATCGTACCGGCGACGTTCGTACCGACCCAGAATTTAGCGCCAACCCCGACCCAGCCAGCGCCGTCTTCCGCTCAATCCACCTTCGACAACAGTTCGTTTATGCTCGGAGTTGGCGCCCTGGCGGTGGTGCTGGTGGTTTATTTCATCGCCCGGGGCAGAGGCAAGCCGGGCGTGCCTCCAAAATAAGCGTCAGACCACATTTCTGAAACGTTAAGTGAGCTATAAACCGGGTATACTATAATATAGTTTAGCGGTTTAGATTACCTTATTTCGATTTAGTATTTCGAACAGGAGCTACACATGGCGGCGAGAAAATTCTTATTCCTGATCAGCATTTTATTGGTAGTGTCGAGTACGGTAGTTCCAAACCAGGCTTCCCAGGCTGCGCCTCTCGTTTCCACCGGAGACTGCCGCTTTGGCATCACGGTGGCAAATTGGTCCTTCATGGCGCAGTACGTTCCAAATGAATCGGTGGCGCGCTACGATTTGCCCCTGGTGGGCGTGGGATACTACCTCGATTGGTGGTGGCAGCGCAACCCTTCCGTGCCTGCTTTTATCCGCTACACCCACGTATTGAGCGTCCGGGACGACGTCTATCCCTCCACACTGGCTGAACTGCCAACGTTGGTTGCAACTTACCCGGGCGCAATCTGGATCGTGGGCAACGAGCCGGATTCACCCCAGGACCAGGATAACGTAACTGCCGAGACCTACGCCGACCGGTTCTTCCAATATGCGACATATATTCACGCCCACGACTCGACGGCGCTAGTCTCTTTCGGCACGATCACCCAGCCGACGCCGTTGAGGCTGCGCTATCTGGATTACGCCTGGGAAGAATTGATCAGACTGGCAGGCAATAAAGCGAATGCCTCCGCCCTGGTAGACATCTGGACTCCGCACGGATTCATTCTGAACGAATCGCCGACGCAATGGGGCGCACATATTCCGCCAGCCAAGGATACAGCAGTTTATAACGAATATCTGAGCCTTGCGACAACGATCGTCGGTGTCGATATTTATAATTTCGATATGTTCAAGCAACGGATCACCGCTTTTCGGGATTGGATGAACAAGAACGGCGAAAGAAATAAGCCCATGTGGCTGACCGAGTTCGGCAATTTGCTGCCGCCGTATAATCCCAACCCGAACAATATGACCGCGCCGGACCCGATCACGCCCAATTTCATGAAGCAAACCTTCGATTGGCTTTATTCAACCACGAATGCATCGCTCGGATATCCGTCCGACGGCAACCGGTTGGTGCAGAAATGGTTCTGGTACAGCCTGAACGACCTCGTCTTCCACTTCGGCGGGACGCTGATCGATCCGCTGACATTGAAGCCGACTTCGGTTGGCGATAAATTCATGAGTTACGATCCGCCGGTCGACCCGTCGCTCGCGCCACTGCCGGCGATCACCCCGCTCAGCCTGCAGGTAATTCCGGTTAAGCACAATGCCAATAACCATGCCCTGGTGGATTACTTACTGAAGGCGCGCATCCGCAACAACGTAATCAGTGATTTCTTGACGAAGAACGTCAACGTTAAGGTCTTTGACGGGAACACTTTGTTGTCCAATACCAACGTTACTGTCGAACGCTGCGGCGGAGATGCGATTGTAAACGTTTCTTATAACGGGGTTCAGCCGGGTGGGGCGCATACCTTTAGAGTCGAAGTCACCCCACAATCGGGCACTGGCGGCTCATCGGATTTCCCGGTGGACCCGCTGCCCGTCCCGTTTGAAACGATGATCCCGGTCATCCGGACCCAATAGCCCGTCAAATATCTTTTTATGGTTTGTTTTAGGCGCTTTGCGCCTAAAACAAACCATATTTATTTAATTGGCTGTCCGTTTCATCAGCCACACTTCGCCTTCCAGGGAATTAATCGCTTCCACTTTTTGATATTGGCTCATGACGTAAGCGACGAGCGCCGGGTTGTGCTCCTCGACGTTCCAGCGGGTGGGGAAATATAGCACCCAGTCAGGGGAGGCCGTCTTCAGGGCGTTGAGCTCCATTTCGGGCAGGCCGTCCTTGCTCAGCCAGGGGTAGCTGGTAAAGGCCCAAAAGCGGGGCGGCAGGCATTTTAGCAGATAGTACAGGTTGCTGTTCGCCTCATCCTCTGGAAGGAGATAAACACAGGCATCCGGCCCAATCTCCTGGCGGACCTGGTCGGCGAGCGGAGGCAAATTGCTGTATTCGATGATCTTCCGGGGCGGAGCGAAATTGGCGATATTCAAGACCCCGACGGTTAGCCAGAAAACACTGAAGGCCACCGGGATAACCAGCGGGGTCCTCCCCCTGGAATCGGCTGCAGCCGGCATGCCGGATCGCGCCAGGCTCACCAGCTCGAGCCCGGAAACGGCTGCCAGGACGGGCAGCATCGGTTGGAGGTGGAAGGTCCCGAAACGCGGAAAAGCGGTGATCGTTCCGGACAGGAAAGCCAGCACGAGCAGGCCGTCATGAGCGAAGGCATCCGGTTTTTGGGGCAGTTTCTGCAAGAATTTGATCAGGAAGAGGACGAAGAGGATGAACGCCGGGGCCAGGCTGAGCAATACGGAGACCGTTGGAGGCAGCGCCAGCATCGCTAACAGGTCGGCGTCGTTGTAGGTGACGGTCCAGAACCACAATTGTCCGAGCGTCCCCCCGGTCAGGACGTAGACGGCGATATAAATCAAGCTGGGCACAGCCGCGCCCAGGAGCAGCATCCCCATTTCCGCCGCCTGGCGGCGGCCGGACCTGCGTTCGAGGAATGCCAGCAGGCACTCGTATGCCACCAGACCGATCAGGAAGAACAAAGCTTGCTGCTTGAAAAGCAGCCCAATCCCGAGGATCAATCCATACAATCCATGTTTTCGCAGGGTGGCTGCCTTCGCGGCCGGCTTGGCCGGTGTCCAGATGATCAGCAGGAGCAAGTATAAGGGGGTTAGAAAGGTCTCGTGCCAGAGCTTGCCATAGCCGAAAGTTTGCGACCAACTGGCGAAGAAAATGACCGCCAGGATGCCGGCCAGATCGCCGGCAATCCGCCGGGCGAGGATAAAGGTCAATAAGCCGATCAGAAAGATCAGGCCAACCAGTGCCAGGCGAGCCAGGGACAGCCCGTTGGGGACAACGAGCTGTCCGAGGGAGAGGAGCAAGGGCATGAGGGGCGAATGGTTGTCGGCGAGCTGATCGTACATGCGGAAGCCCTGGTTGATCAACCAGGGCTCGAGGATCACGTGAGGCCCCAGGGATAAGGTCTGAATAAAATAGTAAAGCGCGGAATTAAATCCGGCGAGGATTGCGGCGATCCAAAAAGAAGCTCTACGCGGCATCGATCATCTTATCCACCAGTTAATTATATCTGATCCAAAACGAAACAATTGCAGTTCGTGAAAATACCAGGGCAATCGCATTCTAAAA